>JAIKWY010000191.1 GCA_024684395.1 Oscillospiraceae bacterium | reverse complement strand
GTATGTATCTATCCTCCTTCACCTTCACGGTAGTAGTCCTCCCGGTGCTGCTGCTGTGCTATTACCTGATCCCGAACAAGGGGAAGCGCATCTTTCTCCTCATCACGGGACTGCTGCTCTATGGCTGGGGCAGTCCGGTGCGGGTGCTGTATCTGGCGGCATGTGTCATGTACGACTACGGCACAGGTCTGCTGCTCGAAAAATGGCAGGATAAGCGCAAGCTGAGCGCCTGTGTGCTGGCATTCTCCGCCATCATGCAGGCAAGTGCGATGGCATGGATCCGCAGCAGCGTGACCTCCGATCTGCTGTTCCCGTTCGGCATCGCCATCTATACTTTGCTCGGACTGGGCTATCTCATCGGCATCTACCGGCGAAGGCACACGGCAGAGGTCAATTTCGCCAAGCTGGCGCTGTATCTGACCTTCTTCCCGGTGCTGTATGCAGGACCGCTGCTCAGCTTCCTCGAATATAAGGAACAGCTTGAGGAAAAGCCCGCCACCATCGAGGATCTCAGCGAGGGGCTCTCGCTGTTCATCCGGGGACTGGCGGAAAAGGTCGTTTTGGCGGATACCTTCGGCTATATCTTCCGGGAACTGCGCCAGACAGGGCAGCTCAGTATGCTCACGGCATGGCTCACGACCATCGCCTTTTCGATGTACCTGTATTTCGAGCTCCTCGGCTATTCGGAAATGGCACGGGGACTCGGCAGGGCGTTCGGCTTTTCGCTGCCGAAGAATTTCAGCCAGCCCTTCTTCACATCGAGCATCACCACCTTTATGCAGAGCTGGAACATCACGCTCGTACTCTGGTTCCAGACGAATTTCCGCTATTTCCTATTCGGCGAACACCAGAGCAAATGGCGGAAGTATACCGGCATGATCGTGATGTGGACGCTCATCGGCGGCTGGTACGGGCTCAAACCGCAGTTCGCCCTCTGGGGACTGACGATCGGACTGCTCCTCACCGCCGAACAGCTCCTGTTCGGCCCCGCACTGAAAAAGCGCTATGTCGTGGGGCTGTTCTATACTGCCATCGTGCTGCAATTTGCGTGGGTGCTGTTCTTTGCAGACAGCCTTGCGGAAGCCGGCACGATCTGGGCATCCATGCTCGGCTTCGGTGAGGGCATCGCCGACCGGAACGGGCTGTATTTCTTCACATCCTATATCGCCGTGCTCCTGATCGGTCTGTACATTGCGACCGACCTGTTCCGCAACATCAGTGAGCGCATCACGGATACGAAATTCGGCAGACGCATGATGATCATCCGTCCCGCCGTGAATGTCCTGCTGCTGCTCCTGAGCCTTGCCTCGATGCTCTACGGCGAGCGGATGCAGAGCCTCTGGCTGCGACTGTAGGAGGGTAGTATGAAGCAAGACAATCTCCACCGCCTGACCGTGATCATCACGGCAGAGGTATACCTGACCGTGCTGGCAAACACGATCCTCTCGTTCCGCCCGGAGGCATTCCCGCTGCCGACCCCGCAGTCGCTCATCAACGGCGAATGGTCGGAGCGTGTGGAATCCTACCTCACGGAGCACATCGGCTTCCATGATGAGCTGTTCCGTGTCAAGAGCGAAGCGGATCTCCTGCTCGGCGAAAAGATGATCCAGGGCGTGTATGTCACCGATGACATGCTCCTCGAAAAGCTCATCAACGAGGAGGTGCCGGATGCAGAGACCTCGGCAGAGCCGGTCAATGATTTCTATGATATGACCGGGATGCCGACCTATCTGATCCTTGTGCCGTCTGCCTCGGAGGTCTACAAGACCACGCTCCCCGCAAACGCCGTCAATGCCGACCAGAAGAACCGCATCCAGGCGATCTATGCGGAGACCGCCCCCGGCGTGCGCTGCGTGGATGCCTACAACGTGCTGTCCTCCCACAAGAACAACTATATCTACTACCGCACGGATTCCCACTGGACGAGCTACGGCAGCTACTGCGTCTACCAGGCGGCAGTGAAGAAGATGGGTCTGACGGCGGTGCCGTATGAGAATTACGTCATTTCGCACCTGTCCACGGAGTACCGAGGCGATCTCTATGCCCGGACGCTCTACGGCGGTGTCAAGGCGGATGTCCTCGACCGCTACCGGAATGAGAACGGCGTACAGATCACCCGTGTGACGGCATATTACGGCGACGGCAGTGTGGAAGACCGTGGCAAGCAGCTCTATGACGAGAGCGCCCTCGAAACGGAGGATATGTACCGCTTCTACCTCGGCACACCCTGCGAAAAGCTCGTGGTCAAGACGAATCTCGACAACGGACGGAAGCTACTGCTCTACAAGGATGATTTTGCAGACTGCATGATCCCGTTTTTAGCGGAGCACTACAGCGAGATCTGCATCATCGACCTCACCCGGATGCGCAGCGCCTACCTGACGGCAGCGGATCCGGCGGACTACACACAGGCGCTGTTCCTGTGCAGCATGGAGAACTGGGACCAGATCTGGTGATACCCCCACCCCGCAAAAGTTTTTTGACAGACAAAGACCGGCACTTCGCAGGAAGTGCCGGTCTTTTACAGAGGAAGAGTAGGTTATGTCTTGACAAAATCGCTGATCTTCGCATACCGGTCGCCCGAGCCGACTGCGGATGCATACACCAGAACAACTGCCGCATCGGATGCGTTGACCGTGCCGTCCCGGTTGACATCGGCGGCGGAGAGCTGTGTCTCCGTAAAGCCCGTCTCCATGCCTGCGCCGACAGCCGCTGCCTCGATCAGGACGGCTGCTGCATCGGAGGCGTTGACAACGCCGTCACCGGAAGGATCGCCGAAGCTGTAATATGCATCAGTCGTGCCGTAGGGCGGGTCAAACCGGAAATCATAGCCGTAGCTGTTGATCCGCACATGCTCCTGTGCAAACTGTGAATGCTCCAGCGTGAGCTGGATCCGGTACAGATCAACAACGCTCCGGATGACCGGGATCTCCTGCACACCGATGTTCTTCAGCTGGTCAAACCGCAGAGAAATGCTGCCGCAGTGGGATGCGCCGAAGGGTCGCACGACATGGCACCCAACATCCATATAAGCGCCCGAATCCCCGTCATCATAGAGCATCTCGTATTTGTCAAGATGCCATGCATCCGGGAAGCCGAAGTAGGAAGGTGTCTCTGCCATCTCGATGACATCCTGATCCGTCAGCTTTTCATCGACCCAATAGGTGATCCCGTCAAAGTAAGTATCATTCGTCACATAATAGTGCATATTCTCATACCACGGGAGCTCTGTCTCCGCCGGAAGCGTATCCTCCGGGACGAACTGCATCTCACCATCGGTGAATGGTTTTCCGTGCGTTCTGACATAGTCCTTGTAAACGGCATAATCGTCAAGGTTCCAGTAGTAGTCCCAGTTCTTCGCTTCCTCTTCCACAGGCGTGTAGTACTCGGTGTAGTTTTCGAGTCCGGCGCCAAGGGCATAATACCCCGCAAGGCGCTTCTCATGCTCGATGACCTCTTCAAATTCCTCGCCGAGCAGATCGCAGCCGTTGCCGATGACCTCAAACTGCGTGTCCTCACCGCACGGATACACGGGCGGATAAGGCTCAATCGGGGAATAGCCCGTCAGATTCAGCAGGTCGCCTGCATGGAGCGGCACATTCCCGGGCACATTGTCCCAGTACAGGATCCTGCCGCGGTAAGCGCCGGCCTTCGAGTTCAGCTCGATCGCCGTGTACACGATTCTGCCGGAAGTCTTATCCTGGAAAGCGCCCGTCACCATGAGATTCGCCTTTGTATCCGGGATGGAGAGCTCGTCCCTCTCGTCAATGTAATTCCGGATGTTCGACAGCGGCGTGTAGCATGTATAGCTGAAGGTATCCGTCTCAATGGTGATCGGTTCCGCGGTATCAGGCTCGGCCGGCGGGAGTTCGAGCGGCTCAAATTCCTCCACCGCTGTCACAGCCGGATCATTGCGCAGCATTTCAGCCTGTACAGCCGTCACTTCGCCGCTGAGGCAGTAGCTGGCGCTGTCCGTATACACATTGGTAAAATTGAGACCGGAAATGCCCCATTCCGCCATTCTGTCTGCGGCTTCGCTCTCGGCAAGGTTCCTGGCATCTGCATTGAACTTGAAATAGGCTTCACCGACTTGATCCGCAATGGCATCAATGAGCGGCTGGTTCTTCTTAGAGATGGCAGTATACTCTTCCTGCGAGATCTCGCCCTTGACGAACCGGTCATAGGCTTCGTTTTCCTCCTCTGACAGCGGTACCAGACCGGCTTCCTTCTCGTCACGGAATGCTTCATATTCCTGCCGGAACGCATCAAGCTGTGCCGCATGCTCCGCACTGAGCTGCACATAGACTGCGACCGGGAGAAACTCCGCCTCGGCATCTATAGCGATCGTTTCCGTCTCTGCTGTGGTGTCGGCTGCCACAGTCCCCGTGACGATGCTCCCCGTCAGCATGGCAAGGGACAACAGGCAGGCAATGGCTCTCTTCATCTTCTTTTTCATAGTAATACCACCTTTCTGCATGAGCATGTTTTGCGGGATATGCGCGGTTCTTCTGCTTTTATTGTACCCCATCCGCTGCCGTATGTCAAGCATCCCGGGCGCATCTTTCCCCTTCACTTATATATATCGCAGGATGGATGGGAAACGTTACATGGTTTTTGGTTTTTTCAAAAAAATTTTTGGGGGGAGGATTTCAGCGCACATCTTACCCCTTTCACTTATATATGACGCAAAATGCATGGGAAACGTTACAGGGTTTTTCGGATTTTTTCAAAAAACTTTTCTGGGGGTGATTCTCTGTAAAGCCACCCCTTCCGCCGGTGCGTGCCCGCACAGGGCAGACGCACGCCGGGCTTCACCTGAAATTGCAGGCACAGAACATGCGCTGAAAATGCACTGCAAGCCGCCCCCTTAACCCGCTCTTATATAAAAGGGGGGCGCAGCACCCCCAAAAAAGGGGTCGCAGCCGCAGCCCCGTCCCCCAGGAGCGCCCGGAGCGAAGCGAACGGGCGCTCCCACCGGCTCACAGGTGATCCCTCCTGTATAAATATGAAATTTCTGTGAAAAAACCGTTTCCAACCTTGACAATTGCCCAAACTATGCTATAATTAAAAATGAAACCGATTTTCAATTTCATCAGATTTGAGGAATGATATGATACAGATCACCTGTAAAGACGCCGTCCTGGGCTATGAGGACGGCATTGTTGCCGAAGGGCTCAATTTCATCGTGGAGGAGGGCGATTACCTCTGCATCCTCGGTGAGAACGGGTCCGGCAAGAGCACGCTCGTCAAGGCGCTGCTCGGGTTAAAGTCCCAGAAAAGCGGCGAGATCACCCGCCATACCAAGGGCATCGGCTACCTCCCGCAGCAGACGATCGTGCAGCGGGATTTTCCGGCATCCGTCCGGGAGATCGTGCGCTCCGGATGCCTGTCCGGTTCGGGGCTGCGTCCCTTCTACACCAAGGAGGAAAAGCAGCGTGCCGACGAGACCATGCAGCAGCTCGGCATCGACCATCTGGCGAAGCGCTGCTACCGGGATCTTTCCGGCGGTCAGCAGCAGAGAGTTTTGCTGGCAAGAGCACTGTGTGCCACCAAGCACCTCCTGCTCCTTGATGAGCCGGTCACGGGACTTGACCCGAAGGCACAGCTCGACCTCTACGAAATGATCGCCCGTCTGAACAAGGAGGGCGTGACCATCATCATGGTCTCCCACGATGTCAACGCCGCCGTGCGCTATGCCTCGCATATCCTGCACATCGGCAGCCGGAAGCAGCTCTTCTTCGGCACCGTGGACGAATACCGGAACAGCCGTGTCGGGCAGTCGTTCCTTGCAGCAGGAGGTCTGGATGATGAGCAGTCTTGAAAAACTTGTCGATTATTTTGTCAATTACTCGTTCGTGCGCTATGCGTTCGTTGTCGGGCTGCTGATCGCACTCTGTTCCTCGCTGCTCGGCGTGACGCTCGTGCTGAAACGCTTCTCGTTCATCGGTGACGGGCTTTCGCATGTGGCATTCGGCGCTATGGCAGTGGCAGCCGTCACGGGACTGACCAACCGCATGGCGATCGTCCTCCCGGTCACGCTGCTTGCGGCGATCCTGCTCCTGCGGACAGGACAGAACACCAAGATCAAGGGCGATGCCGCCGTGGCGATGATCTCGGTCGGAGCCCTCGCCATCGGCTATATGCTGATGAATGTGTTCCCTGCCTCGTCGAACATCTCCGGCGACGTGTGCAGCACCCTGTTCGGCTCCACGTCCATCCTGACGCTGAGACCGCTCGATGTGACCCTCTGCGTCATCATGGCGGTCGTGGTGCTTGCTATCTTTTTGCTGTTCTACCACAAGATCTTCGCCGTGACCTTTGACGAGAGCTTCGCACAGGCAAGCGGCATCCAGGCAAATCTCTATAACTTCATCATCGCCGTTGTGACCGCCATGATCATCGTGCTGGCGATGAACCTGGTCGGCTCGCTGCTGATCTCGGCGCTCATCATTTTCCCGGCGCTCTCGGCGATGCGGGTATTCAAGAGCTTCAAGAGCGTTATCATCTGCTCCGCCGTGATCTCGGTCGTATGCGCCGCTGCGGGCATCATCCTCTCGATCCTGTTCTCCACACCGGTCGGCTCCACGATCGTGACAGCGGACATCGTTGTATTTTTCGGATTCTGGGCAGTTTCTGCCATTACAGGAGGAAAAAGGGCATGAAAAAGCGTTACACAGCCGTTATTCTGGCGGCAGCATTCCTGACAGGCTGCGGCAACACCTCGCAGATGGATTCCCTCATCGCTGCACAGGAGGCGACCGAAGTCCCGACCATCGCAGCACTCGAAGCGGACACGGAAGCGGCGACCGCACCTGTGCCGTCCTCGGCATTTGTCCCGTCGGAGGGGGATATTGACCTGACGCAGCTCGACAGCAACATGGTCTATGCGCAGGTCTATGACATGGTCTACAATCCCGAAGCCTACGCCGGCAGGAATGTCCGTGCCAAGGGACCTTTCGCCTATTATCAGGATGAAGAGACCGGCAAGGAATACTTCGCCGTGCTCATCTCCGATGCGACTGCCTGCTGTGCGCAGGGCATCGAGTTCGTGCTGGAGAAGGATGCCGTCTACCCGGATGACTACCCGGAGACCGGCACAGAGATCATAGTGGACGGCGTGTACAATATGTATGAGGAGAAGGGCTCGACCTATGTGCAGCTCCTTCATGCGCAGATAGAAGCATAAAAACGAGGCAGGACGCAATGTCCTGCCTCATTCTTGTTTCAGCCTATTTTCATGCCCGTCCGTCATGCTCGTCGATCAGCGTCCGGAACTCCTCCATCTGGCGGGAATCCGTGCGGAACACCACCACGGAGTTCTCCCCGCAGGCATCCATCAGGTCACGGGTGAGCGCTTCCGGCACGAATGTGTGGAGCAGCTCTTTGGCATCCTCGCCGCCGCTCTGGACGGGGGCTTCGGTCACGAGCTGTTCGGTGTACGTGCCTTCCTGCACACGGCAGATGATCTTGAGCTTCGGTGCGGCCACTTCTTCCTCGGCCGCAGGCATGTCCTTCTTCTCGTCGTCCATAGCTTCTCCTTTCTCAGCGGAAGCGGTTCTGTGCCGCATCATAGGTATAGCCGATGGCAGCGAGCTTCTGGCTGATAGCGTCCATATCACAGTCATTGACCTTGCAGAATTCCTCCAGAGAGGGATAAAAGTCACGCAGCTGCGTGTTCAGAAAGCTGACCAGGATCGCAGGATCGTTCGGGATATTCACAGTAGCATACTCCTTTCAGGATGATGAGCGTTCTCTGCCGCAGTCCGGGCAGTATTTGCCGGTGTTCCGTCTGCCGCAGGCGCAGACCCAGACAGATCCCTCCGGCACAGGTGCGGGGCTGCCGCAGTTTTCACAGAACTTCCCGGTATTCCGGAAGCCGCACTGGCAGACCCATACGCCCTCCGGCGGCATTTCCTTGGGCTGACCGCAGTTGGAGCAGAACTTGCCGGTATTGCTGTAACGGCAGTTGGGGCATGTCCACTGTCCCTCCGGCGGCTGGTTCGTGCCCATCGGGAAGATGCCGCTCGTGAAGAAGCCGATCGGGGACGACTGCGGTCCGAGCGGCGGTCCGTAGGTCATCTGGATGTTCTGGAGATCGGGCTGGAATTTCCTTGCCTCTTCGAGCATCCTTCTCTCCGTCTCGGCATTGGGGACCGGCGGGCCATAGACGGTCTGTGTATTCTGGAGATCCGGCTGGAACTCCTGCTCCGGGTGCTTGTCCTTCGGGTCGTTCATCTCTGTGCCTCCTTCCGGCGGTGAGAACGCCTGTATTCCTTATCAGTATACCACATTTTCCGGCGTTTGGCAAGAGAAATCTTGTTTTGATGCCCTCCCTGATAAAAAATTAGCAAAAACCCCTTGCAGTTTTTCCGAAAATAGTGTATAATAATAAAGTACATGGTCTGACGTTCCGTCACGCCGTGGCGAAGACGGGCAAAAGCCCGAAATTTATGTGAAAGGATGTCATAACAATGGCAGGTTTGAACAAGGTTACAGTAGAAGATATTGACGTAAAGGGCAAGAAGGTCCTCGTCAGAGTGGATTTCAACGTTCCGCTCAAGGATGGTGTTATCACCAACGATAACAGAATCCAGGCTGCACTGCCGACCATCAACAAGCTGGTCGAGAACGGTGCCAAGGTCGTTCTGTGCTCCCATCTGGGCAAGCCGAAGAACGGTCCGGAGGAGAAGTTCTCCCTCAAGCCTGCTGCTGACAGACTGGCAGAGCTGGTTTCCGCAAAGGTTACCTTCGCTAACGATGACACCGTAGTCGGCGAGAATGCCAAGGCTGCTGTAGCTGCTATGGCTGACGGAGACATCGTCGTGCTCCAGAACACCCGCTTCCGTGGCGATGAGGAGACCAAGAACGGCGAGGCTTTCGCCAAGGAGCTCGCTGACCTCGTAGACGGTCAGGTATTCGTAATGGATGCATTCGGTTCCGCTCACAGAGCACATGCTTCCACTGCCGGCGTGACCAAGTTCGTCAAGGAGACCGCTGTTGGCTACCTGATGCAGAAGGAGATCCAGTACCTCGGCAATGCCGTAGAGGTCCCGGTTCGTCCGTTCGTTGCCATCCTGGGCGGCGCAAAGGTCGCTGACAAGCTGAACGTTATCTCCAACCTGCTCGAGAAGTGCGATACCCTCATCATCGGCGGCGGTATGGCTTACACCTTCATCAAGGCACAGGGCGGCTCCATCGGTCAGTCCCTCGTTGACGACGAGAAGATCGACTACTGCAAGGAGATGCTCGCAAAGGCTGAGCAGCTCGGCAAGAAGATCCTCCTGCCGGTAGATACTGCTGTTGCAGCTTCCTTCCCGGATCCGATCGACGCTCCGATCGCTATCGAGAACGTAAAGTCCTCCGAGATCCCGGCTGACAAGATGGGTCTGGACATCGGTACCGAGACCCAGAAGCTCTTTGCTGATGCAGTGAAGTCCGCTAAGACCGTTGTATGGAACGGCCCGATGGGCGTATTTGAGAACCCGACTCTCGCACAGGGCACCATCGCAGTTGCCAAGGCTCTGGCAGAGACCGATGCTACCACCATCATCGGCGGCGGTGACTCCGCAGCAGCTGTTATGCAGCTCGGCTTTGCTGACAAGATGAGCCACATCTCCACCGGCGGCGGCGCATCCCTTGAGTACCTCGAGGGCAAGGTGCTCCCGGGCGTAGCAGTTATCGCAGAGAAATAAGCAGGGAGCCCCTGCTGGCATCTTGCTTTGAGGAGAAAGGTGCACTGTTTTCGTGTCCGCTTGCTCCCGATGCTTCGCAAAGGGAGCAAAGCTGATGCGGTTAGATAACCGCTGCCATGCGGCAGCTTGAATCTTTCAAATAAGTGAGAAGAGAGGCAAGAAGGGTTCTTACCTCTTATCTCTATAACTCCCTCGAAAAGGAGGAATCATCATGAAGATCAATCTGAATCTCGATCCGCTGAAGATCGGCCCGTTTGAGCTGGATCTCGTCAATAAGGTAAAGAGCAGCGACCTCGCCGAGAGAGTCAAGGCAGCGCCTGCTGCTGTTGCCGATAAGGTCAAGGAGAGCCAGGTAGGTCCGATCTGCATCGCAGCGACCATCGGTTTCCTGTCCGGTGTTGCCATCGGTCTGGTGCTGTCTCCTGTCAAGAACGGCATCAACATCCTGAGCAATAACGATTTCCACACGGAGGAGTCCGAGGAGACGAAGCAGAAGAAAGAGAAGGAGAAGAGCGCCAAGAAGGCTTGCTTCTTCACCAAAAGAGCGAAAAAGTTCGACTATCCCGCCACTGCTGACGAGGACGAGGAAGAGCTTTCCGTCTGATCATGACCAAAGGAGTAAATGAACATGAATAAGTCTGTAAGAAAGGCGATCATCGCCGGCAACTGGAAAATGAACAAGACCCGCCCCGAGGCTAAGGAGCTCATCGAAGCCATCAAGCCGCTGGTCGCCAATGCTGAGGGCAAGGTCGAGGTCATCACCTGCGTACCGTTCACCAACCTCGAGACCGCTGTTGCCGCTACTGCCGGCAGCAATGTCAAGGTCGGCGCTGAGAACGTACACTTCGAGAAGTCCGGCGCATTCACCGGCGAGATCTCTGCGGATATGCTCGTAGAGGTAGGCGTTGAGTACGTTGTCATCGGCCACTCCGAGAGAAGACAGTACTTCGGCGAGACCGATGAGACCGTCAACAAGCGTACCGCAGCAGCCCTCGCAGCCGGTCTGAAGCCGATCGTATGCGTAGGCGAGCTCAAGTGGGAGCGTCAGTGCAACATCACCGAGGAAGTCATTGCCCGTCAGATCAAGCTCGACCTGTGGGAGGTTTCCAAGGAGGATGTGAAGAAGGTCGTTATCGCTTACGAGCCGGTATGGGCGATCGGCACCGGTCTGACCGCTACCCCGGATCAGGCACAGGAGGTCTGCGCCTTCATCCGTGCACAGCTGGCAAAGCTCTATGATGAGGAGACTGCACAGGCTGTCACCATTCAGTACGGCGGTTCCATGAACGCAGGCAATGCCGCAGAGCTGCTGGCAAAGCCCGACATCGACGGCGGTCTGATCGGCGGCGCTTCTCTGAAGGCTAATGACTTCAACACCATCGTACAGGCAGCAGTTGAGGGCTAAGCCCCATTCATGAAATTGCATAACGGGTGGAGGTCAGTGAACAACATCGTCCTGACCCTCCACATCGTTTTCCCGGTGTGGCTTCTGGCGGTCGTTTCTCTGCCGGGCATCACCAGTGTTCTGCTGATCGTTGCCGTGATACTGTGCCTTCTGGTCGGTGTCGTGTCAAAGATCATCACCCGGCTCGACAGGCTCAAGCCTGTCCTGTATGTGTTCCGGGGACTGGCGATCGCCGCCATGATCGCAGTCTATGTGCCGCTGATGATTCTGGTGGGCTTCAAGCAGACAAAGCTGCTGTATCCCGTCAAGCGGGCGGTCTATACGCACGGCGTCTACGGCGAGAACCACGCCTATTATGACCGGCTGCTCCCGGATACGCTTCCGAAGGGATGCGGACACTACACCTTCCGCACACAGGGCAGCATGGTCGCACAGGACTATCATCCGACCTCGTGGCTGAGCTTCACCACGGACAAGGCAGCACTCGATGCCTATGCGGTCTTCTACGACCGGCAGGGGCATTCCCGGATCACCGATGCGGGAAAATACCGCTGGGTCATGCGGATGTTCAACATGGACATTGCGGACGATGCCGAGATCCCGGAAGGCACTGTGTTCTACTACATCAGCGACTATTACCCGAAGGCAATCGTACTTGATTATGCCGAGGGACGGTTTATGGTGATGACGTGAGGTGTGCCATGGACGATCAGATCCTTGACCCCGCATCGGGGCAGCATTGGGAGCCAGAGGTGCGAAAGCGTAAGCCGTGGCTCGCCGTGAATATCGTCATGGCGGTGCTGCTCGTTCCCGCATGTATTTTCATCGGTTATGTCCTGCTGACATTCCCTCCGGCCTTCTTTCTGCTGCTGGCGATCATCGCAGCAAACGGCTTTTTGGGGAAGCTCTCCGGAAAAGCCCGGGAAACCGGCAAGGAAAAGCCCCTCCTGCACATTCTGCGCACAGCGATCTTGTGCAGCATGGTACTTTATTTCACACCGCTCATGTTCGTGAACGGCTTTGCGGATGTTCCGCAGCTCTATCCCGTCAAGCGGTATATAGCCGGTAGCCCGGACACGCTCCCGGCTTCACTTCCGGCGGTCTGTGAGGGGTATCACTTTCTCACGGAGGGCGTCAAACTCACTCCGGATTCCCACCGCTCGACGTATCTGTCGTTCTACACCGACACGACGATGCTCGATCGCTATGCCGAAAGCTTTGGCGGCCATCGCACGGAAACAAAGCGTGCAGAGGACATGACCAGTGAGGAACTGGCAGCCTGCTCGTGCTATGATTTCCCCAACTGCCCGGTGGAATTGCCCTACTGGGTGATCGAACGGGTGCAGCCGGAGGATGATCTGCACGGTGCGGTGATCTATGAGCATTCCAGTTCGTCGCCGTGGTTTTCCGGCGCAGGAATGCTGCTCGACTACGATTCAGGATACGTAGTATTCTGGACTTGAATCCCCGAAGTCCTGCGCTGCTTGTTTTACAGCGCAGGCATTCTCATGTATAGAAAGGTAGAGATTTATGGCAAAGAAACCCGTAGCACTTATCATTATGGACGGCTATGGCTTTAATCCGGATTCCTACGGCAATGCGATCGCAGCAGCCAAGAAGCCGAATCTGGACAAATACATGCAGGGCCCGAACACCATCATCGGTGCCTCCGGTCTGGATGTAGGTCTGCCGGACGGTCAGATGGGCAACTCCGAGGTCGGTCATACCAACATCGGCGCAGGCCGTATCGTGTATCAGCAGCTCGTGAAGATCACCAAGTCCATCCAGGACGGCGATTTCTTCGAGAATCCGGCACTCGTTCACTCGATGGAGAACGCCAAGGCAAACAACAGCGCCCTGCACATCATGGGTCTGCTGTCTCCGGGCGGCGTACACTCCCACATGGAGCACATCTTCGGCATCGTGGAGATGGCAAAGCGCTTCGGTCTGGAGAAGGTCTACATCCATGCCTTCCTCGACGGCAGAGACGTTCCCCCGTCCTCCGCTGCGGAGTACATGGAGGAGACCGTCAAGGAGCTCGACAAGATCGGCCTGGGCAAGATCGGCGTGATCTCCGGCAGATTCTATGCGATGGACAGAGACAATGCCTGGGATCGTGTCGAGAAGGCATATGCAGCGCTCGTTTACGGCGAGGGCGTACAGGAGACCGATCCGGTACAGGCGATCAGGAACAGCTATGCCAACGAGGTAACGGACGAGTTCATGCTCCCGACCGTCATTGCAGGCAGCGAGCCGATCAAGGCGGGCGATTCCGTCGTATTTGCGAACTTCCGTCCTGACCGTGCCCGTCAGATCACCCGTGCCTTCGTGGATGATGCGTTCACAGGCTTCGAGCGCAGAAACGGCCGCTTCCCGGTACATTTCGTCTGCATGGCACAGTACGATGCCACCATGCCGAATGTCGAGGTAGCCTTCCCGCCCGAGGAGCTGACCATGACAATGGGCGAGTACCTTGCCAAGTGCGGCAAGACCCAGCTCAGAATCGCTGAGACACAGAAGTACGCGCATGTAACGTTCTTCTTCAACGGCGGCGAGGAGAAGACCTTCGAGGGCGAGGACAGAATCCTCATCAAGTCCCCGGATGTCGAGACCTTCGATATGAAGCCGGAAATGAGCGCCTACGAGGTATGCGATGCCGTCTGCGAGGCGATCGACTCCGACAAGTATGATGTTATCATCCTGAACTATGCCAACTGCGACATGGTCGGTCACACCGGCGTATTCGATGCCGCTGTACAGGCAGTGGAGGCAGTGGATACCTGTGTCGGCAGAATGGTCGAGAAGATCCTTGCCAAGGGCGGCGCTGCGCTCATCACCGCAGACCACGGCAATGCCGACAAGATGATGGAGCCGGACGGCTCTCCGTTCACCGCACACACCACCAACCCGGTACCGCTGATCGTGGTAGGCGCCGGCGATGTGCAGCTGCGTGAGGGCGGCGTGCTGGCAGATCTGGCACCGACGATGCTGAAGCTCCTCGAGCTCCCGCAGCCGGCAGAGATGACAGGCAAGTCCCTGATCGTGGACTGATCTTCAACAAAACGGCTGGGCATCTCCTGATCTGTCCGGAGATGCCCTTCTTGTAAAACCATAGGAGGTGCAGCAGAATGGATCCTGTCAAAGATACCCTGATGGAGTTCCTGTCCATGCGGCTGGAGGACGCCATGCCCGTCCTGTCCCGGTTTGCGGAGCTCGATGGGTCGATCGCACAGTTTGACGGCGGAAAGAACAATTTTGTGTATGTCCCGGGAAACAGGGCAGACCGTGTCGTATTGGTCGCACATGCCGATACAGTCTGGGATACATTCTATGTCCCGAATTATGCTGAAATGTACCGCAAACAGCCGCATAAGCCGGTATTTGATGCCGAAGGGCAGATCATCTCCCAGGGCGGCTGGAAGGGCTGGGGCATCGGCGCTGATGACAGAGCCGGATGCGCGATCCTCTGGCTTCTCAAGGAGAGCGGTCATTCTCTCCTCATCACGGACGGCGAAGAACATGGACAGATCGGTGCGCATCATCTGATGGAACACTACCCGGACATTGCCGCAGAGCTGAATGCGCATCAGTATATGATCCAGTTCGACCGCTGCAATGCCACCGAATACAAGACCTACCGTCTGCCCGTCACACAGGCATTCATTGATCATGTCGAATCCCATACACACTACACCTCGGCAGGGATCAAAGCCCGCACGGATATTGTCACATTGTGCAGGCAATGCTGCGGCGTGAATCTGAGCGTCGGGTATTACAATGAGCATACGACAGGCGAAAAGCTGCACTATCCGGAATGGCTCCACACCTACCAGACAGCTAAAGAACTGCTCACACAGGAGCAGCCGCAGTTTTTGCTGCGATCTGAATAGCATCACATGAAAAGAAGCTGCACCCTGAAAAGAGTGCAGCTTTCCTGTTTTCAGCGGGTCAGGCGCAGCTCGGCTCCGAGCCGCCCTGCTCCGGCTTCTCCTGTTCGGGGTTCCGGTTGTGGCGCTTGTTCTTGCTCATGACGTTCACTCCCATCTCCGCACATCCCGGCAGATCACAAGCGGGATGTGCGGCACCCGGACGACCCGCCGCCGGGGCATCTGCTCCGGTGTAGTAAGTATGCCCGGGATCAGGGGGATTATACCCCGTCTCACTCCATCACGAGCCGCACCGTGCTGCCTTTTGTCACCCTTGCACCGGCAGGCGGCTCCGAACGTGCGACCGTGCTGCCGTCGCCGCTGAACTCGACCGCCAGACCGAGTGCTTCGAGCGTCTGCTGTGCCGTCTGACGGGAAAGCCCTGCCATTTCCGGCATCACGACCTGCTCATCCGCCGGCGCAGAGACATTCGAGCCCGGATGGAACACGACCGTCTTGTCCCGCATCGACCAGAGCGCAAATCCGAACCCGCCGCAGAGGATGACCGTGGCTGCCACAAACGCACCGCCGTGCAGCAGCGTCCGGACGATGTCCCGCTTTGGCGCTTCCGTTACGATGCCGCCTACGGCATCCGCATCCTGCCGCAGATCCCGCTGCAGCTCCTCCCGCAGCCGTTCGGTCAGCGTATCCGGCGCATGAACGCTGTCATAGGCCTGTCTGATCTTATTCTCAAAACTCATGCTCCGTCACCTCCCAGGATCTTGCGCAGCTTTTCTCTTCCGCGGCTCAGATGCTGTCCGACCGCCGCCGCCGACCGTCCGGTCAGCTCGCCGATCTCGGCCGCACTGTAGCCCTCATAATAATGCAGATAAATGGCCGTGCGGTACTTCTCCGGCAGCCCCAGCACCGCCTTCAGGACGGCGGAATCTCCCGGCGCATCTTCCGCCGCAGGGAACAGCGTGATATCCGCATCGGAACGCTTCCGGAACCATGCGCTCCGCAGGAGATTGCGCCCCGCATTGATCGTCACCCGCAAAAGCCACGCTTTCTCGTGCGTTTCGTCCTCAAATTCCGGATCCATGCGGAAGTATTTGAAGAACACCTCCTGCGTGATGTCCTCGGCATCCTCATGGCATCCCGTGACTGTGAGCGCCGTGCGGTAGACAAGATCCTTGTACTTGTCGAGCGCCGCAAAGCTCACGCCGGTCATGCGGATCGTTTTCTTCTGTATCCCGAGCGGGATGTCTGTTTCACTGGCTGAAAGCATCTGCCCACCTCCTTTTCCGGCTCTTTACCCTACATACACATCATCCGGGGCATTTTTGACAGCACAGCATCAAAATCGGCGTTTTGCATAATTTGCAGCAGATAGATTTATGCATCCTGCTGTATGCGTGTATCTATGTATCATGATAGCATGTTTGGCGGAGAATGTCAAGGCGGTTCCGGATTTCTTCCAAAATAGCATTGATTTCTGACGGAAACTATGCTATAATAAACTGTGTATGCACTTTTTTACATCTCTGACAGAAGAAACAGAAAGGATCGGATCTATGAGCGTATTTGTCGAATTTCAGAACGTCAGAAAGACCTATAAGACCGGTGAGCTGGAGATCCATGCCCTCCGGGATGTGAACTTCGAGATCAACAAGGGCGAGTTCTGCGTGATCGTCGGCGCATCCGGCGCAGGCAAGACCACCATCCTCAACATCCTCGGCGGCATGGACACGCTGACGGACGGTCATGTCTGGCTGGACGGCACCGAGATCTCGAGCTATAACAAAAAGCAGCTCACCGCCTACCGGAGGTATGACGTGGGCTTCGTGTTCCAGTTCTACAACCTCGTCGGCAACCTGACCGCCAAGGAGAATGTCGAGCTGGCAGCGCAGATCTGCAAGGATCCCCTCGATGCCGAGGAGGTGCTCATGCAGGTCGGGCTCGGCGAGCGCATGAAGAACTTCCCGGCACAGCTCTCCGGCGGCGAGCAGCAGCGTGTGGCGATCGCCCGTGCGCTGGCAAAGAATCCCAAGCTGCTCCTCTGCGATGAGCCGACCGGCGCCCTCGACTACAACACCGGCAAGGCGGTGCTGAAGCTGTTGCAGGACACCTGCCGCAAGAAGGGCATGACGGTCGTTGTCATCACCCACAACTCCGCACTTGCGGCAATGGCAGACCGCATCATCACGGTCAAGTCCGGCACCGTTTCGAGCATCCGCATGAACGACCACATCGTCGATGTGGCAGATATCGAGTGGTGACGGCATGAAGCGGAATATGATGCGGCGCACGACGCTGCGTGAGATCCGGGCGACACTCGGGCGCTTCCTTGCCATCATGGCGATCATCATGCTCGGTGTCGGCTTCTTTGCGGGCATCCGTGTCACCATGCCAGACATGATCGCCACGGTCGATCGCTTTTTCGAGGAGGGCAACCTCTACGACTTCCGGCTCGTTTCCACCCTCGGCTGGGAGGAGCAGGATGTCGATGCGCTCCGGGAGCAGGAGGGCGTGCGGTTCGCCGAGGGATGCCATTCCCTCGATGTCATCTGCGAGGGCGAGGACGAGACAGGCTTCGTCCTGAAAACGCACTCCATCCCCAAGGACATCAACCTGTTGCAGCTCACAGAAGGGCGTATGCCGGAGAGCCCGGATGAATGCCTCATGGACGCCGGCATGGCAGAGACCACGGGCATGATCGTCGGCAGCACGGTGCGTGTGTCCGATTCCAACGATGAGGACACCATCGACGCCCTGAAATACCAGGAATTCAAGGTCGTCGGCGCCTGCCATTCGACCTACTACCTGAACTTCGAGCGTGGCACGACCTCCATCGGTGACGGCACCGTGCGGGCATATCTCTATCTCCCGCCGGAGTCGTTCGATGTGGATTACTACACTGAGATCTTCGTCTCCCTCGACAATGACGATGCGATCTACTCCAAGCCCTACAAGGACACCATCAAGGCGCTCACGCCGGTCTGGGAAAATCTGACCGAAACGCAGGCGACCGCCCGGTATGACCGGATCGTCGCCGATGCAGAAGCCGAGATCGCCGACGGCAGGGAAGAGCTGGAAGAAAAGCGTGCCGAGGGACAGCAGGAGCTTGACGATGCCAAAAAGGAGCTCAGGGACGGCAAGCAGGAGCTCGATGACGCCGAGCAGGAATTAGCAGATGCCAAGCAGGAGCTCGAGGATGCCGTGCAGGAGCTCACCGAGGCAAAGGAGGAGCTTGACAAGGCAGAGCAGGAGCTTGCAGACGGCAAGAAGAAGCTCGATGACTCCAAGGAGGAGCTCGACAAGGCGGAAAAGGAGCTTGCGGACGGCAAACAGCAGCTCGATGACAACGGAAAGAAGCTCGAGGATGCCAAGCGGCAGCTTGACGAGTCCGAGCAGCAGATCAAAGACGGCGAGTCTCAGCTTGCTGCCGGTCAGCAGCAGCTCGATGCGGCATGGGCAGAGATCAACGCCGGTGCAGCGCAGATCGACGATGCGGAATCCCAGCTTGCCACACAGGAGCAGGCGGTGCAGATGCAGATCGAACAGCTCCAGCCGATGTGGGACATGCTCCCCGAGGAGACGAAGGCACAGCTCACCGCCGCACAGGAGCAGATCAATGCCGCCCGTGCGCAGATACAGGCACAGCGTGCTGCCCTCGATGCCGGACGGCAGCAGGTGCAGGAGAACCAGGACACCCTCAATGCCAAGAAGCAGGAGCTTGCCGCCGGACGTGCTGCCTTTGAAGCCGGCAGATCCGAATATGAGAACGGCAAGCGCCAGTATGACGAGGCTGTCGCCAAGTATGAGGAAGGCAAGGCGAAGTTCGAGGACGGCAAGAAGCAGTACGAGGACGGCTTGAAGGACTACGAGGACGGCGTGAAGCAGTTCGAGGAGGGCAAGCAGAAGTACGAGGACGGTCTGAAAGAATATGAGGACGGCAAGCAGAAATACGAGGACGGTCTTGTCGAATTTGAGGACGGCAAGAAGGAATATGAGGACGGTCTGAAAGAATACAAGGACGGCAAGAAGGAATTTGACGAGAAGATCGCCGATGCCGAGCAGGAGCTTGCCGACGCCGAACAGGAGGTCGCTGACCTCGAAAAGCCGGATACCTTCGTGCTCGACCGGAATACCAACATCGGCTATTCCTGCTTCGAGAGCGACTCCCAGATCGTGGATCAGGTGGCACAGGTCTTCCCGGTGTTCTTCATCCTCGTGGCGATTTTGGTCTGCATGACGACCATGAGCCGCATGGTCGAGGAGCAGCGCACCCAGATCGGCGTGCTGAAAGCGCTCGGTTATTCCGAGTTCACGATTATGGGCAAGTACATGGCATATTCCGGCATCGCTGCTGTGATCGGCTGTATCCTCGGCTATGCGATGGGTTCGCTTGTGTTCCCCACGGTCATCTGGATGAGCTATGAGCTGATGTACATCCCGCTGCCGCTGATCTATGTGCTGAACTGGAAGCTGGCGCTGGCGATGCTGGGCGTATCGCTGCTCTGTTCGATGGGTACGACATGGCTGTCCTGCCGCATCGAGCTGAGCGAGACGGCTGCCAGCCTGATGCGTCCGAAGGCACCGAAGGCGGGCAAGCGTGTGCTGCTCGAATATCTGCCCTTCATCTGGAACCGGCTGAAATTCCTGCACAAGGTCTCCATCCGGAACATTTTCCGCTATAAGCGGCGCTTCTTCATGATGGTCTTCGGCATCAGCGGCTGCATGGCACTGCTGCTGACTGGCTTTGGCCTGCGGGATTCCGTTGCCGGCTTTGCGGACATCCAGTATGGCGAGATCATCCTGGCAGATGCACAGGCGGGCTTCAAGGAGAGCTACAGCGAAGTGCTCCCTGCCGACCTGCAGAAGATCATAGACGACAACACCGAAAGCTGCCTGCTGATGCACGCTGGCTCATGGGATCTGGTCACAGAGGAGAAGGTCAAGAGCCTGACGCTGATGGCGCCCTATGAGACCGAGCGCATCGCAGACTATATGGAGCTGCACACCATGACGGACGAGCCCATCCCGTTCCCGGAGGTCGGTGAGGCGGTCATCAGCAACAGCATCCACGACCGCTACGGCATCAACACCGGCGACACCGTCACGCTCCGCAATGAGGATCTGCAGGAGATCCACGTCCGCATCTCGGGCATCTTCGAGAATCATGTCTACAACTACATCATGATGCGCCCGGAGACGATCAAAGAGCAGACCGGCGACATGCCGGAGATCAACTCGGCGTTCCTGAACTTCCCGGAGGATGCCGACGTATACCAGCTCTCTGCGGAGATCTCCAAGGACGACCGTGTCACGACGATCCTGCTGTTCGATGAGCTGCGGGAGCGCATGAACAAGATGATGGGCAGCCTGAACTACATCGTGCTGCTGATCATCGCCTGTGCGGCGGGTCTGGCGTTCGTCGTGCTCTACAATCTGACGAACATCAACATCACCGAGCGCATCCGGGAGATCGCCACGATCAAGGTGCTCGGCTTCTTCAAGAACGAGACATCGGCGTATGTGCTCCGTGAGAACCTGGCGCTGACGATCATCGGCATCGGCGTCGGGATCGTGCTCGGCATCATGCTGAATCACTACGTCATCGACCACATCATCGTGGATCTGGTATCCTTCCGGAATCAGGTCATGCCGCTGAGCTATGTCTACAGCATTGCGCTCACGCTGTCCTTCAACGTGATCGTCAACCTGTTCATGGGCATCAAGCTCGAACGCATCAACATGGCGGAATCCCTGAAATCCGTCGATTAGGCAGGGAGCCCCTGCACCCGTCCTGCTTCGAGGAGGATGGTACGCCTTTTCAACGACCACATGCCCCCAATGGCTGCGCCAAAGGGGGCATCGTTGTTTTCACTTAGGCAGCGTGACGCTGCACCCGTCCTGCTTCGAGGAGGATGGTACGCCTTTTCAACGACCACATGCCCCCAATGGCTGCGCCAAAGGGGGCATCGTTGTTTTTACTTAGCACGTCGCATCCTTGCGGATGCTCTGATTTAGGTTTCTGGGGATTTAATTTATGGTGCAAAGTGGTCTTGAATCCCCACAGCGTACCCTCATTTTTCAATGAGGATAGCCAACCGCCCGTCTGCTGCATATACTGCAAGAGCAGGAAAGGAGGACGGCTATGGATGAGATGCTGCTTGTGGGCGTGCTGGTGCTGCTGGTGCTCGGAGGGATCGGTGTGCTGATCATGCACAATGCGCCGGAGGTGGAAGATCCGGCGCAGCTGTGCGTTTTTGCGGTGCTGCCGGTCACGGATGCCACGCCCCGGACGGAGGCACTGCTCCGGTACTATGCCGCCCAGACCGCCTGGATGGATGCCGAGGTGCTGCGCTGTGTGCTGCTCGTCTATCCGCCGGAGGATGCGGAAACGGAAGCGCTCTGCCGCGATATGGCACGGGAATACAGCACCTTCCGGGCGGTGCCGCTCCCGGAAGCGCAGGCGCTCATGGCGGAGAAATGCCGCCAGAATTCCGCCCCATCGTGAAAAATGCCGAAACCGTAGTGATTGATAGGGTTTGGGGCGAAGCCCCAAGGCGGGTCGGGGCGCGCCAGCGCCCCCCCTGATCCTCCCCCGTTGGGGGAGGTGCCGCCGAACGGCGGCGGAGGGGGCTGCTTCACATGAGAAAATGAAAAAACGCTTGCATTCTGTCGGAAAATGCGGTATAATAATTATGTATGCACAAAAATCAAAAGCGAGGTGAGCGCATGGCAGAGACGGAGCATATCGAAGGGATGATCGAGAACATCCTGTTCCGCAATGAGGAAAACGGCTATACAGTGCTGGATCTGAACGTCAGCGGCGAGCCTGTGACGGTCACGGGCGAGCTGGGTGACGTGGAAGAGGGCGAGTGCCTTTCCCTCACCGGGCAGTATGTGACGCATCCCCGCTTCGGGCAGCAGTTCCAGGTGGAAAGCTGCGAGCGCAAGCTCCCCAACACCGCCGAGAGCATCGAGCGCTACCTTGCATCCGGCGTGTTCAAGGGCATCGGCAAGGTGCTTGCCGGGAAGATCGTCGAGGTCTTCGGCACCCGCACGCTGGAGATCATGGAGACCGACCCCATGCGCCTGATGGAGGTGCGTGGCATGTCCCGCCGGAAGTGCGAGGAGGTCGCTGCTGAGGCGAAGCATATCTTCTCGCTGCGCACCGTTTTGTCCTATTTTGAGGGCTATGGCATCAAGTCCCGCTATGCGATGCGGGCGTATCGGGTGTGGGGCGAGCACTGCCGGGATACGATCGAGCAGAACCCCTATCTGCTGTGCGGGGAAGAGGTCGGGATGAGCTTCAAGGATGTGGAGAGCTATGCCCATGACCTGCACATCCCACGGGATTCCCAGTGCCGTGTGGGCGCCGGGATTCAGCATCTGCTCCGGCACAACCTCGGCATCGGACACACCTGTCTGCCGCTCGACCGGCTCTGTCCGGCGGCGGTGCAGTTCCTTGCCATCAACGAAACGGCGTTCTATGACGCCTATAATGCCGAGCTGAAGGAGGAGACGATCGTCGAATACCGCAAGCAAGGCAGTGAGCGGGAATTTGTCTATCTGAAGGAATATTACGATGCCGAGCAGTACATCACCGACCGCATCGGCGTGATGCGGGACTTCGGCATCCGGGATCATTCCGACTTTGACGCCATGATCAGCGCCGCCGAACAGAGCACCGGCATGACCTATGCCGACTTGCAGAAGGATGCCATCCGGGCAGCGCTGTCCCGGGGACTGCTCATCCTCACCGGCGGTCCCGGCACCGGTAAGACGACCACGCTGAATGCCATCATTTCCTGCTTTGAGCAGCAGGGGAACCGGGTCATGATCGCCGCTCCGACCGGACGTGCGGCGAAGCGTGTCGCCGATCTCACCGGCTATGATGCCAAGACCATCCACCGGCTGCTCGAAGTGCAGTTTGACCCGTCAGGGCAGCAGAAATTTGTCCATAATGAGGAAAATCCCCTTGCCTGCGATGTTCTGGTCGTGGATGAGATGTCGATGGTGGACGTGCTGTTGTTCTCACACCTGCTGCGGGCGCTGCGGCTCGGCTGCAAGGTCATCCTTGTGGGTGACAGCGACCAGCTGCCCTCCGTGGGTGCAGGCAATCTGCTCCAGCATCTGATCGTCAGCCGCTGTATGCCCGTGGTCGAGCTGCGGGAGATCTTCCGGCAGGCGCAGCAGAGCACCATCGTCACGAATGCGCACCGCATCGTCCACGGGGACATGCCCGACCTGATGCGCAAGGACAGCGATTTCTTCTTCTTCCACCGCACGGAATTTGACCAGGCTGTCGATCTGCTCCTCGACCTCGTATGCCGCCGGCTGCCGGCTGCACCGCAGTTTCAGTTCTCACCGACCAAGGATATCCAGGTGATCTGTCCTTCACGCCGTGGCGTGCTCGGCGTGGTCGAGCTGAACAAGGCATTGCAGGCACGGCTCAATCCTCCGGAGGCGAACAAGTTGCAGGTGCGTGCCCCCTACTATGAATTTCGGGAGGGCGACAAGGTCATGCAGACCAAGAACAACTACGACATCACCTGGACGAAGGACGGCGAGAACGGACAGGGCATCTTCAACGGCGACATCGGGCATATCCTGACCATCAACCGCCGGCGCGGCGAAGCGGTCATCGACTTTGACGGGCGGCGGACGGTCTACCCGATCATGCTCATGGAGCAGCTCGAGCTTGCTTATGCCATCACCGTCCACAAGAGCCAGGGCAGCGAGTTCGAGGCGGTCGTGATCCCGCTGCTCGGGAAATATGAGAAGCTCAGCTACCGCAATCTGCTCTATACCGCCGTGACCCGTGCCAAGCGGCTGCTCATCATCGTCGGCACGCCGCAGAAGGTCGAGCAGATGGTGCTGAACAATCAACGCACCAACCGTTATTCCTGCCTGCGTGACATGCTCGAACGCAGCATCAGACCGGAGGAGCCAGATGGGACCGAGATGGAAGCGCTCACTCTTTGAGCTGTTATGGCCGAACCGCTGTCCGGGCTGCAATGCCTTCATCGGATCGGACAAGGCGGTCTGCGATGCCTGCGGGGAGAAGATGATCCTCGAACACGATGCCGTCTGCCGGCGCTGCGGCAAGGTCGGCTGCATCTGTGCGAAGCGGAAATTCTCCTATGACAGGGCGCTTGCGGCATGTGCCTATGCGGATGAGGCGATCCCTGCCATCATCCGGATGAAACAGTCGCAGAACACGAATTTTGCCGCATTCACAGCCCGCATCCTGGCGGAGCGTCTGCGGCATGGCATAGATTTCGGCGAGATCGACTGCGTGATGCCCGTCCCCATGCATCCCTCGAAAGAGCGGCAGCGGGGCTATAACCAGGCGGCGCTGATCGCAAAGGAGATCGCCGCACTGCTCGAACTTCCGTACCGGGAGGACGTGCTGTACAAGGACAAGAGCGTCCGGGAGCAGCACAATCTGACGGCTGCCGAGCGTGCCAGGAATGTGGACAGCTTCCACATCCATGCTATTGACCTGACCGGGCAGCGCATTCTGCTGTGTGACGATGTGCTGACCACCGGAAATACGATGGATCGGTGTGCCTTTCTGCTCAAACAGCAGGGCGCAGCCGCCGTCATTGCAGCGGCTGCGGCGACCACCGCTCCGCCTGAAAAAAGATCATCCCCATCGAAGGAGGAAACCCCATGAGTACACCCGATATCGGCATTGATCTCGGCACCGCCAACATTGTCATGACCTACGGCAAGAAGGGCGTCGTGCTGTCGGAGCCGTCTGTCATTGCCTACAATACCAGCACCCAGCGCATCCTTGCCGTCGGTAAGGAGGCATACCAGATGATCGGCAAGACCCCCGCCTACATCGAAGTTGTCCACCCGATGGCGAACGGCGTCATCTCGGATGATCTGCTCACGCAGTGTATGCTCCGGGAATTTCTGCTGAAGGTCTGCGGGAGCCAGCTCGTGAAGCCCCGTATCATCATCTGTGTGCCGGCGTTCATCACGGAGCTGGAGAAGCGTGCCGTTGCCGACTGCGTGATGGCAGCGGGCTGCCGGAAGGCATATCTGATCGACGAGCCGATCGCCGCCATGCTCGGCGCAGGCATCAACATCGGCAGAGCGAAGGGGCATATGGTCGTGGACATCGGCGGCGGTACCACGGATGTGGCGATCGTATCCATGAACGGCATCGTGACCTCGCATTCCATCAAGGTCGCCGGAAACGCCATCGACAAGGCGATCCAGAAGTATATGATGAACCACTACAAGCTGCTCATCGGCGACCAGACGGCAGAGCAGGTCAAGATCAAGCTCACCAATCTCTATGACCCCCGGGATGACATCACCATGATCGTCAAGGGGCGTAGCGTGATGCGTGGTCTGCCGGATGCGGTCGAGATCAACGAGATGGAGCTCTTTGATGCGATGGAGGACGAGGTCTTCGCCATCATGGAGGGCATCAAGAAGGTGCTCGAAGAGACACCGCCGGAGCTGGTCGGCGATATCTATGAGAACGGCATCCTGCTGACGGGCGGCGGCTCACTGCTCGGCGGTCTGCGGGAGCTCATCCACCGCACGCTGAACGTCAACTGCATCCTCGCCAAGGATGCGGTACACTGCGTTGCCAAGGGGACAGGTCTTGCCTTCCAGAAGATCAACAACCTGCTCGACGGCTTCGAGGGCGTGACGGTCTACAAATATCAATGAAAAAGCCAGACAAGTGGGTGCTGTACGCTGCCTATGCCGTTGTCGTGGCAGGGCTGAGCCTGTGGCAGTACCACAGCTATCGGGCGTCCTTTGAGACGGTGCAGCCCTATTCTCATCCGGGTCCGGTCGCCGAGCGGACGGTCATCCTTGACGACGAGGAAGCAGAGACATCCTCCCGGAATAAGCACGCCGCAACGGATCCGTCGTCTGAGGATATGACCGGAACGGACGAGTCAACGACGGAGCCAACCGAGATACACTTTCCCATTGACCTCAACACGGCAGATGCGGCAGCGCTGGCGCAGATCCCTGGCATCGGAGAGGTCACGGCTGCGGCGATCATCGCCTACCGGGACGAGCACGGCGGCTTCCGGAACAGGGAAGAGCTGCTGCAAATACATGGCATCGGCGAAAAGCGCTATCAGGAGCTGCTTGACTATATTTATCTGACAAATGAACAGCCGCTGCCCGTGGAAGCGACCGAGAATACGACCGGAACGGAAGCCAAGGAGCCGACCGGGATCCGCTTTCCCGTTGACCTCAACACGGCGGATGCGGCAGCGCTGGCGCAGATCCCCGGCATCGGGGAGGCAACAGCTGAGGCGATCATCGCCTACCGGAACGAGCACGGCGGCTTCCGGAACAGGACGGAGCTGCTGCAAATACATGGCATCGGCGAGAAGCGCTATCAGGAGATGCTCGACTATGTCTATCTGACGAATGAACAGCCGCTGCCTGCGCCGGAGCAGCCGACGGATGCCCCGGGAGCCGAACCGGCAGAACCGCCTGTCATCAACCTGAACACAGCGACCAAGGAGCAGCTCATGATGCTGCCGGGATGCACGGAGGAGCTGGCGGATGCGATCCTGATACTGCGGGACGAGAAGATCCATGTCTTTCAGAATACGCTCGAGATCATGATGGCAACGGGCATGGAGAAGGAGACGGATCTTTACTATGCGTGGGCGCCGTATTTGGCTGTGGATGATGAAGGGAACCAGAGTCTGTAAAAGCCGGAGAACTGATCTCCGGCTTTTACGCAAAATGATAGACTATTAAATTTATAGGAAATATAGGATTGACAAACCGTGATAGTTGTGCTATAATAAGACAGGACCCAAAACAGCACGACAGAAAGGAGCCACATATGACTTTACAGCAGCTACATTACACGATCACCATCTCCGAATGCGGCTCGATGAACAAGGCGGCGGAGATCCTCTATATCGCCCAGCCTTCGCTGACGAGCGCCGTCAAGGAGCTGGAAAAGGAGCTTGGCATCACCATCTTTCACCGCTCCGGTAAGGGCGTGACCCTGACGGCGGACGGTTCGGAGTTCCTTGCCTATGCGCGGCAGGTCTACCAGCAGTATGAGACCCTGCAGGAGCGCTATGTCGGCGGGCATTCCCGGAAGAAGTTCGGCGTCTCGACACAGCACTATTCCTTCGCAGTACAGGCGTTTATCGACCTTGTGCATGATTTCAATACGCATGATTATGAGTTCGCCATCCGGGAGACCAAGACTGCCAATGTCATCGAGGACGTGACGACGCTCCGCAGTGAGATCGGCATCCTCTACCTCAGCGATTTCAACCGCCAGATGATCGGCAGGATCCTGCAAACGCAGCATCTGAAGTTCCACAAGCTGATCGAATGCGAGGTTTTTGCCTATTTAGCGGACAATCATCCGCTGGCAGGGAAGAAGAGCGTCACCATCGAGGAGCTCTCCGAATACCCGTGCCTGACCTTTGAGCAGGGCGACAAGAGCTCGCTCTACTATGCCGAGGAGATCATCAGCACGGCGGATTTTGCACGGGTCATCAAGGCATCCGACCGCTCCACGATGCTGAATCTGATGACGGGCTTGCAGGGCTATACGTTCTGCTCCGGCATCATCTGCGGCGAGCTCAACGGCGACGGCTATACCGCCGTGCCGATCGCCGATGAGATCGGTACGATGGAAATTGGCTATATCACAAAGAAAAACGTCATCCTCAGTGAGATGGGCGATATCTATATCAAGAAGCTCGTTGCGTATCTCAGCCAGCAGAATACCTGAAAAAGACCCTCCGCATCCGATGCGGAGGGCTATTTTTGTCCTCATCATGCAAAAAATCACGGCAGCCGGAGCTGCCGTGATTTGATGTTTGGGATCAGATGATTACTTTACCGGGAAGGACTCGAGGATCTCTACAACATACTTCAGGATGTTGAGGGAGTCAACCTCGTCAACAACGCCGTTGTCATCAACATCAGCGTTGATCTTGCCCTGCGGCTTCAGCTGCTCGCCAACCATCAGGTTCTTGTTCAGCGTGATAACGTCGATGATGTCAACCTTGCCGTTGCAGTCAACGTCGCCGTACTTCTTCTCGCCAGGAGCATCGGTCTCCTCAGTGGTCTCCTCAGTGGTCTCCTCAGTCGGCTCAGTCGGATTCTCAGTGGAAGTTGTGCCCGGCTTCATATCCGGATACAGCTCTGCCATAACGCCCATAGCAACCATGCAGTCACCAGCGTGCCAGAATCTGTGGTAGTTCAGCTCTACAGCAGCAACGTTCTCGAACTTCTCGAGCTCTGCCTTACCGCCGTCATCGGATGCGGAGTAGTTGTTGGACCACTTAGCACCGTTAGCAACGTCCTTATCATAAGCTTCTCTCAGCTTCTTAACGAGAGCAATAGCCTCGTCAGAGGTCTTGACACCAGCGCACTTGGAGGAATCCTCGTACATGCTGCGGATATCGAGGAAGTTGATACCGTTCTTGATCGCATCGCCGTTCGGCATCTCGCCGTCGAAGTTCTCAGGTACCCATACAGGCTGGCTGAAGAAACGTGCGAGAGAACCGTTGTGGTCAGGTCTGGACATACCGAGGTCATCACGGCCGAGCTCCCACTGACGATCGAGCAGCTCGTGAGCCAGGTACAGAGATACCTTCGGCAGATCTGCATCGCTTGCAGTGTAGGTCTTGGAACCGCCCTTGCTTACGCCGTCGATACCGCTCTTGTATGCGCCGCCTACGGAATCCTCGGTGTAGCCAGCGATGTCAGCAGTCTTGGCACCCTTAGCCTTAGCATAGTAGATCAGGGTGTTGGTCAGAGAAGATACGCAGCCGAGGTCGGTGTTGCCGTAGCCGGTGATCTTGCAGGTCAGACCGCTGTTGTCGGACTGCTTGCCGGACCACTTGTCAGGCTGACCGCTCCAGTCGAGGTTGGACGGGATGTAGAAGTCGCCGTTCTCGGTCAGTACGGTGTTGCTTACGAACCAAGCTACCCACTTGTCGAGGATCTTCTCGAGAGCCTTGTCCATGTTCTCGCCGCCAGGAGTTACCAGAGAACCGTTGCCGTCCTCGAGGCACCAGTAGTACAGCTCAGCCAGACGCTGAACAGCCCATACCTGGTTACCGATCCAGTGGTTGGAACCCGGGTCAGCATATACCGGGTGCTCTACGTACATCATACCATTGAAGGTAGATACACCGGACGGATAGGCCTCATAACGACCCTTGTAGGAGTTGGTAGCACCGCCGGCGATCGGGCCGTCAGCGGACTGCAGCCACTGATAGAACTCGAGCTGAGTCTTCAGAGAAGTGGTGTAGTCTTCCTTAGCGCCAGAAGCCTTCATAGCGAGCTTATCCTCAGTTACCAGAGCGTAAGCTGCCAGCGGGTTCTGATAGAACTCATGAGCATGAGAGCAACCGATCTGCCAGATCCAGTTGTTCTGACCATCGTGGCAGCCGCCCCAGGAGGTGTACCAGTTCATCAGGTAGTGCTTGCCCTTGTCGGAACCGCCGTTGCTCCAGGAGGTGTTCTCACCGATCTCCTGATAGTACTTATCATACATGTTGTTACGGCACTCGTCAC
This sequence comes from Oscillospiraceae bacterium, assembly GCA_024684395.1. GTDB lineage: Bacteria > Bacillota > Clostridia > Oscillospirales > Ruminococcaceae > UBA3855. Next base: position 7,807 of record JAIKWY010000191.1, on the reverse strand, counting down.
CCATCTTACCAGCGAGAGCATTAACGGAAGAATCGTCTACGCCCCACTTGATGGAGTCGAATACTGCCTGGATCGCACGATCCTCAGCGTCAGGAGCGTTGGTGTAAGCGTACTGCTTAGCAACCTGAGAGTCTCTGTTGAAGATACCCTTCATACCACGGGTGCCCTTCATACCATACTCGAGCTCTTCTACGCACGGATGCGGAACAGTCTCCCAGCAGGACTCCTGCTCACCACGCTGGAAGGTGTTGATGAAGGTGAACTCGGTACCCTTGCCGAAGCCGTACCAGTTCTCAACGTCGCCCAGCCAGTGCATCAGGTACAGACCCTTTTCACCGGAGTATGCGGAAGTGAACTTGCTGTAGATCGGGTTGGAAGCAGTCTTATCAGGCTCAGATCCCCACTCGCCCGGGCACTGCTCCGGCTTGTCATACTCGCCGCAGTACTGAGCGCTTACGCTGGAGCCGGACCAGAAGTTGTCCTGTACGGTCGGGATCATAGCTTCCAGAGTCTTCCAAGCCTTTGCCAGGTCGTTGGTGTTGGTAACAGACTTGCTTACCTGATCGCTGTGGTTTGCAGCGATGTTGTCTCTCATGGCTGCCATCCATACGATGTAGGACATAGCCTCAGAAGTTGTCTCATGACCGTAGTCAGGAGCCTCGATGATGACTTCCTCTCTTGCATGGAACGGGATACCAAAGGAAGAACCGTTGGTATTCTCGGACAGGTAGCCGTTTGCCTGACCATTGGTGATGACATCATCATAGTAGGACAGGTAGCGCTCTGCATAAGTAGAATCACCGAAAACCTCAGTCTTGGTTCTGCGGGTCGCTGCAGAAGCAGAGATGGTTGCTGTCATTGCGCTTGCAGTCATAGCAGCTGCCATGATCGCAGCAAGTACAGCCTTGCTCTTCTTGAAATGCATTTGTAATTTCCCCTCTCGTTGAATTTTGGTTTTGCGGATCGCTCCGCAGGCTTTGCAGGTCTCCCTGCTCGTACACGCTGAACAGAAAAACACACTATGGGAGGCCGCAGTGCACAGCACACCCATGAGCTATGGTTTTTCACAATTTATTATACTCAATCCTGAATTCTTTGTCAATAGTTTGCGGTGATTCCGGCTGCCTTTTCCGTTTTTTTCGGCGGATTCCATATAGCGGGAGTTCTCTTTTTGGATATATTGACGATGTGATTTTACAGATTTTTCACGTCCCCTTCATCACTTTTCTCAGAATCCACCACAATTCTTACATATTTTCAGCAAATCCACCGCATTTGTTCACACGTTCGCCACATACAGATGCTATGCTATGGAAGGTGCTCACGGCAAAAGCTGCCTGACATCCGGGAAAACAGGGGAAACTTAGTCGTTTTCCGCTCTGTTTCACATTTGATTCATATTGCGTTCATCTCACGTTCATTATTTTATGGCATACTATATATAACTGTCCTGAGAGGGAGGACGGTATCATAAAGAGGAAAGGGTGAAGATCCTGTATGGTCGAGATCAAGAATCTGACAAAATACTACGGGCACAACGCTGCCGTCAAAGGGATCAGCTTTGAGATCCGTGACGGGGAGATCCTGGGCTTTCTCGGACCGAACGGCGCCGGAAAATCCACGACAATGAACATGATCGCCGGCTATCTGCCGTCTACATGGGGCACGGTCACGGTCAACGGCTTTGACATTACCGAGCAGGCATCCGATGCCAAGAAGTGCATCGGTTACCTCCCGGAGATCCCGCCGGTCTACCCGGATATGCGGGTGGAGGAGTATCTGCGCTTCTGCGCAGGATTGAAGGGCGTCAAGCGTGCGGACGTCAAGAGCCAGGTCGAATCCGCAATGGAGCGCCTGAGCATCACGGACATGCGCCGGCGTCTCATCCGCAACCTGTCCAAGGGCTATAAGCAGCGTGTCGGCTTCGCGCAGGCACTGCTCGGCGATCCGAAGGTGCTCATCCTCGATGAGCCGACGGTCGGACTGGACCCGGCACAGGTCAGCGAGGTACGTGCGCTCATCCGTGAGCTGGGAAAGGATCATTCCGTCATTTTCAGCTCGCATATCTTAGCGGAGATCAGCGCTGTCTGCGAACGTGTCGTCATCATCAACAAGGGCGAGATCCTGGCGGTCGATTCCATCGACAATCTCGAACGCAGCCTGATGGCGGATACACGCCTCAACCTCACGCTCGAGGGTGACAGGAAGCTGGCGATCCGCCTGCTCAAGGACATCCGTGGCGTGGGTGAGATCACGAATATCAACGAGAGCGGCGATGACCGCTTCTCCTGCGAGGTCGAGCTGCAAAGCGAGGATGTCCGCAGCGAGATCATGTCCGTGCTGGTCGCCAACAAGATCAGCATCGTGGAGATGTCCATGGCAAAGCTCACACTCGAGCAGGTGTTCCTCAAGATCACCGCACAGGGCAAAAAAGGCTCTACACTGGAGGATCTCCTCAACGAAACGCCCGAGCAGCCTGATGCTGCGGAGCAAGAATAGGAGGCCCGCCATGTTTGCACTATATAAAAAGGAAATCCAATCCTTCTTCTTTTCGCCGTTCGCCTACGTACTGGCGTCGCTGTTCATGTTCGTCTTCTCGGTGAGCTTCATCAGCGCCATTGCCGATCTTTCCGGCACAAATACCCTGAAATTCTCGTTCCCGAACATCTTCTACAACAACTTCTTCTACTTCATCTTCATCATCCCGATCCTGACGATGCGTTCCTTCGCCGATGAGCGCCGGGGCGGCACGGAGGTACTGCTCCTGTCGAGCCCGCTCTCCGTTCCGAAGATCGTGCTGGCGAAGTTCTTCTCCATCGTTACGATCTATATCTTCATGATTCTGACCACGCTCTTCTTCCCGATCTATATCGCGGGTCACGGCGTGGTGCAGTGGTCGGCGCTGATCTGCGCTTACCTGGGTTTCTTCCTGTGGGGTCTGGTCTGCATCGCAGTGGGTATGCTGCTCTCCCAGCTCACGGGCAACGCCATCATCGCAGCCATCATCGGTGAGATCATCATGGAGGGTCTGCTGTTCCTTGACCTGTTCGGTGCCACCGCTCTGGTCAATGCCTATCCGAGACTCAATTCGGTCATCACCTGGTTCTCCATGCAGCGCCGCTTCCTGTACTTCTCGCAGGGTATGTTCCGGCTCGAGGATCTGATCTTCTTCCTGAGCCTGACCGCAGTTGTGGTCTGCTGGAACATCATCGCCATCGAGAAGCGCCGCTACAGCCGCAGCTAAGGAGGGATAGACATGGCAGAGAAAACAAAGCTGGAGAAAGCATCGGCAAAAAAGCCGGTGAAGGCTTCGGCTGTCAATCAGAAAAACAAGAAATCAATGCGCTCCACTGCCTTTGCGGCACTGCTTGCGGCACTGGTACTGGCAATTGCGATCCCGCTCAACCTGCTGGCGAGCCGTCTCGATGTCATCTGGGATATGACGCCCTCGAAGATGTATGAGCTGACGGACACGACCAAGGATTACCTCTCGAAGCTGGACAAGCAGGTGGACTTCTACTTCCTGATGGATATGGACGTGCTCTCCACGGATACCCAGAGCATGGCGCTGTATCATTCCTTGCAGGAATATGCTTCCTATGACAAGATCAATTTCGTGGACTTCGAGCCGGATGCCGATCCGGAGCTGACCACGAAGCTCCAGGACGAGGGCGGTTTCCGTCTGAGCCGTGGCGACATGGTCATCTGCTGCGAGGACAGAAGCAAGCACATCGTCAGCAACACCATGTACAAGGACAACTACACCACCGATGACAGCGGCAATACCGTGCATGATTCCGCTTACTTCACCGGTGAGAACATCATCACCGGCGCCATTGACGCTGTTGTGAGCGGCAGAGATACCATGATCTACTTCGTCGGCGGTCACGGCGAGAAGACGATCGAGGGCAATTATACCAAGCTCTGCGAGAATCTGACCAACCGCAACTACTCCACCGCTGCGCTCGACCTCTCGATGAACGAGACCGTTCCGGACGATGCAGCGCTCCTGATCTTTGCGGCACCGCAGCAGGACATCAACAACGACGAGCTGCGCAAGCTCAATGCCTACCTCGACCAGGGCGGCAACATCTGCTTCTGGATGTCCCCGAACGAGGAGACTGTCCGCTACAAGAACTTCGAGTCGATCTTCGAGTCCTTCGGTCTGGCGATGGATTATGACATCGTAGCCGAGACGGACAATTCCCTCCACATCGACGGCGACCCCTACACCTTCCGGTGCAACGTGGTCGGCTCCGAGGAGGAGATCGACCTGACCTCCGGTCTGCTGGACTATGTGGATGCAGGCGTGATCCCGTATATGAGCCGCACCCGCAGCTTCTACCAGCTGCTCGGCAGCTCCGGCACGACGGATAACACCGTTTCTTCCGGTTCGCTGCTCCAGACCGTTGCCAATTCCACGGATCAGCTGGGCAATGCGATGTCTTCCGCTGTCGGCGAGGTGTGCGGCGGCGACAACCCCTCCGCACAGGATATCGAGGGGCAGGTGCTCGATCTGGCGATGTATGCCGAGAGTACCCGCCGGAACAATGCCCGCATCATGCTCATGGGCAATGCGGAATTTATCGACGATACCAACGTAAAGCAGGACTATATGATCATCCCCGTCAATCTGGCGCTTTCCGTGTTCTCCTGGATGTATGACAGTGACGTCGATCTGGACATGGGCATTGAGGACAAGGAGCGTGGCTATGATACGCTGCGTCTCAATTCCGAGAAGGAAGCCAACAACACCAACATCCTCTTTGTGGTCGTGCCCTTCTGCATGGCTCTGGTGGGCGCCGGTGTATGGCTCAAGAGGAGGTACTCATGAGTTCCAAGAAGATCATCATCGCCGTAGCCGTGCTGCTCGTTCTGCTCGGCGGTGCGATCGGCGGCTATATCGCTGTTGACCGCTCCAAGCAGAAGGAGGAAGCGGCGATCATGGCGGAATCGGCTGCCATGCGTCTCTTCAACTATGACCCCGACACGATCGGGTCGGTGCGCTTCGACAATGACGAGGGACACTTCCTCATCACGGCAGAGACCGGCGAGTGGCAGATCACCGAGACCGATTATCCGGACGAGATCCGGCTGAATACCTACTATGTCAACGCCGTTGTGAACTACATGAGCGAGCTGACGGCGACGCAGAAGTTCGACGTTCCCGCCGAGAACCTTGCCTCCTACGGGCTTGCTTCGCCGGCAGTCATCACGCTGAGCGACGGCGCACAGGAGTATGTGCTCAATGTCGGCACAGCTTCCGTGACGCAGGATTATTGGTATGTGATGAAGCCCGGTGACAGCACCGTCTATGCAGTGGACTACAGCAAGGGCGAGATCCTCCGTGGCGGCACGAGTTACCTCAAGGATCGCCTGATGCTCGAAAGCAGCGACGTCAAGATCGACGGCTTCCGCCTGATGAAGGGCAATGAAGCAGTGGCGGATCTTGTGAAGAAGAACAACCTCTGGGAGATGAACGCCCCGCTGAAGGATGCCAATGTCAATTCCGCATCGGTCAACCAGATGCTCACCTCGCTGACACGTATCGAGTATGACGGCTTTGCGGGCGTGGCAAAAACGGCGGACGATCTGAAAAAGTTCGGGCTGGACAAGCCGGAGTACACGCTCACTGTCACATGCGGCGACGTGAAGGAGGAGCTGCTTTTCGTTTCCAAGCAGCCGTCCGGCATGTACGTCCTCAACAAGGCTTCCGGACAGGTCGCCGAGATGAACGGCACACAGGCGAGCTTCCTCGGGCTGAAACCGGAGGAGATCCTCATCAAGAAGCTGGTCGAGCTGTCCTATGAGAATGCACGCAGCCTGACGGTGCAGGTGGACGATGTATCGTTCGAGATGACGATGGATACACAGGCTGGCACCTGTGCGCTTGACGGCAAGGATCTGAGCGGCATGAGCGACAACGTGCGCCTGCTGCACCGGAACCTGTATGATACGGTCGCTAATCTGGCATGGGACGAGCTGGATATCAAGCTCGACATCCCGGAGGACATCGAGCCTGCCGCCAGCTTCACCTTCACGGACAGCGAAGGGAAAACGACGGTGCTGATGCTGTATCCGAGCGGTGAGGAGAATGTCTACATCGCCGCCCTCAACGGGCAGAACACCCACATGACCGTGCGCCGCCGCAGCCTGACCGGCAACACCGGCGTGCTGAGCTTCTACGAGAAGCTGACGGATGCGGTCGCAGCTGAATAATGCAAAAAAAGAGGAAGGTCTGACCTTCCTCTTTTTGTATCACAGAATGCTGCCGTAAGGCTGCCCGATGCGGACGGGGAGCTCATTTCCTGAGAATGGCAGGCTGCTGTACTGCGGCAAAAGCTGCATCGCATCCTTCCGGAACAGCAGAATGATCGTGGAGCCGCCGTACTCGAAATAGCCCTTCTCCATGCCGTATGCAACAGCGGACGGAACCCTGTGATTGTGGATCTTGCCGACCAGCAGCGCACCGACCTCCATCTGGATGACATTGCCGAGCGCAGGATGACGGATCACGGTGTATTCCCGGCTGTTCTGCACATAGACCGGGTATGCCGCACAGGCGATTGGACGCACGCAGTGCAGGATGCCGGGGATGCGCTTCTGTTTCAGGACGCTCCCGCTGACGGCATAGAGATACCGGTGATAGTGCCAGGGTTCCAACCGGAATACACAGCAGAGCCCACCACGGAACTGCTCTGCAAGCTCCCTGCTTTGGAGCAGGCTTGCCACGGAATAGGTGCTGTGCTTGATCTGCATCCGGAGGTCATCGGTGATCCGGTAGGCGCTCAGAAAGCCGTCACAGGGGCTGCCAAGCTTCTGTTTGTCGTTGCAGATGCGGATGCGCTTCTTTCTCGTGAAGAAATCGTTGAAGGAGTCGAACTGCGTCTTTTCGCAGCCGGTCATGTCGATGTGGTATTTATGGATATAATAGCCCACAAGCGGACGGGATACAGGCGAGTTCAGGAGCTTTGCCGCCTTCTGCGAGACAGACGGCTGGACAAGCACCTTCAGGAGCTGTCTGCCGGGGACAGCGTGGTATAAAAAACGCAGGGAAGCCGATCCCGGTCAGGCACAGCAGCAGCGTGAAAAATGCCGGATCACGGAACACATGATAGTCATACAGCAGATAGACCACCGGCAGGAGCACGGCGATCGTGGTGATCGGAACGCCGAGGAAGCTGCTGCCCTGTTCGGGGGCTTCCTGCTGTCTGCGCTCCTCCAGCACGTTGAAATAGGCGAGCCGGATCAGTCCGGCAAGGATGTACAGCGAAGCAAACAGCCCGGCGAGCTTCTGCCTGCCGGAGAGCTGGTAGACGAACAGCGCCGGGAACACGCCGAAGCTGATGAGGTCGCTCAGCGAGTCGATCTGGATGCCGAAGCGCTTTTCACCCGCATCACACTCCTTGGTCTTGGCAACGGTGCCGTCGAACATATCACAGACACCCGCCGCCATCAGGCAGAACAGCGCCGTCCAGTATTGCTCCCTCATGACCTGAAAGATGCCGAAACATGCCAGCAATAGCCCCAGATAGGTCAGGGTGACGGTATAATCATAGTAGCCGATCTTTTGAGGTTTCATATTTTTCACCTTGTTGATGCCTCAGCGGATCAGACCGAACAAAATGCTGTAGGCAAGGATGCACCACGGTTTGCCCAGAATGATGGTAACCGTCAAATCCCCCGCGTCTTCCCCTGAAGAGTCTAAAGAAGTATAATGGACACTGAACTACTCTATGGACTGTATTGGACATTCCAGTTTAGACCATAGAGCAATGTGGAGTACATTAGACACAGGAGGAAACGG
>JAIKWY010000180.1 GCA_024684395.1 Oscillospiraceae bacterium | reverse complement strand
ATCAGTGAGTTCTACCACTTCTTTCAGGATGGCGAGTGCATCCGCTTCATCCGGTGCGCCGTTTCCGTTGATGTCAGCGTTCTTTTTCGCTGTGTCACAGAGCGGGTCGCCGGTCATGATGTTGCGGTTCAGGGCGATGACGTCCACGATGGAAACATCGGTGTCGAGGGTGACGTCACCGGGTTTCCGGAGAGAGTTGCGGCCTTTGACGGTATCGTCACCGGATTCAAGGAAACAGATGTGTGCACCTGCACCGCTTGCTTCTTCAAGCTCATACATCAACGCAAGTTTCTGAACAAAGGTCAGATCCTCTGCGCCTGCGATCCGGCGCAGATACATCGGCATTACCGTTCCGGTCTCTTCGTCATATTCGTTCAAGCCTATATCGTAGGTCTCAACAGTATAACCGGGATAGTGTTCATCCAAATAAGCCTGTAGTGCTTCAAAATCGACATGGATCTCGGTGTAAAAATCTTTGTCACTGGTCGAATTCGGATTTTCGACACTATAACTTGGCCAGAAGCCGCTCAATGGGTCATCCGCTTCTTCATAAGTATAACCGTGGTCAAGATATCCCGTCTGATATCTGGCAGTCTCACCCCAGCCATAGAATTCAGAGATCAGGTGTTTTCTGGCGAGTGCAAGAAGCAGATCGGCTTCGAGCTCTTCCTTATGCGCAAGATCGGTACGCAGATCCAGCCAGCATACTTTGCTTCCTCCTCTCCGGTAGTTAGACAGCTTCGCCTGGTCGCATTGGTAGGCAAACTGGTCGGGTTCAAAGTATTCTGCCGAATATTGTCCGGCAAGAAGCCCCGGAATATAGGCATCGAGCGTTTCTGCGATCTCATTGGCAGCCGCTTTGATATCTACTTCGTCACGCAGCACAAGGCACAGCGTATCCTCCTGTGCCACCGCCCGGATGATGGCATGCTGACCGTTGCCTTCTGTACGGACGAAGATCGCAGGATCAGGGTATTCTTTGCTGCCGGAGAATCCTCGGTTATTGACCTGTTCCATGTCCTCAAAGGCTTGCCAATTGCTGCTGCCCCACCAATCCGTTACATTCGCCGATGCTGTCAGCCCCGCCACCGGGAGGCAGCACAGCGCCAGAATGGCGGCTGTCAGTTTTTTCATGATGTTCTTCATAAGATCACCTCTTTCTTTGATCATTCCAGGTGATCCTCCCTCCCGGAGGATCGGCCTTCACTTCTTAGTCGTATGAAACGGTCAAAACTCTAAGTGATTTCCAAAAAAATATACCGCTATATTCATTATAGCATAAATCACGCTGAATAGCAACAAAATAAGCCAATGGAAACGAGGGATCCCGTGTAACGGATTCAATATGACCGAAAAATCCAGAAACATGAAACACTTTGCCATGTTTTTTCGATTCGTATCTATGAAAGCAAAAATAGCGCTATGACGTTTTCAAATGAGGTGAACATCATGACGGAGCAAGAACTTCGTTTCGCTGTTCGTTGTTCACGGAAAGAGGGGTATCGGCTGGTTTATCAGCAATACTACCCGTATGTGTATCGTATCGTGTGGGAGCAGATCCGTACTGTGGGAACCAAAGAGGATGCCGAGGAATGTGTCAGCGATGTATTGACGGAGCTGTTTATCCATTTTGAGGAAGCGGAAGAAGGTTCGCTGCAAGGCTTTATCGGAATGCTGGCACGGCGCAGGGCTGTGGATACATTCCGTCGCCTTACCCGATATGATCCGCCGGTCTCCATCGAAGAAGAGGCTGTCGGTGAGATCGTTTCCGCAGATTCTACAGAGGGCGATGTTGAAGCGAGTCTCCGGCAAAAAGCACTCTTCCGGCACATACGATCCCTCGGTGAACCCGATGCAGCCATTGTGATGCTGAAATACTATTATGACTGCAATTCCGCAGAGATCGGCAAAAAGCTGCGTATGAACCCGATCACCGTGCGCACACGCCTGAAACGGGCATTGAAGAAGCTGAAAAAGATCCTTTTGCAGGACAGTCAATTTACAGATGGGGGTGAGCCATGATGGATCTCGAAAAAACGCTCCGCAGCCTGAAACACACCCAAGACGAGGAGCTGTTACAGCAGATCGAAACAGCATACCCCGCTGACTGGGATCCCGAGCGCCTGTTTGAGAAAAGCTATCGGAATTATCTGAAACAGACCGCAGAGGCTTCTCCCCGGCACAGACGGCGTATGCTCTATCAGACAATTGGTATTGCGGCATGTCTGCTGTTTGTTGTGGGTATCGGTCTGGGGATCTACAGCCGTCAGGAGCGGGTGGAGCGTAAACCGCCGCAGGAAACGACGCCTGTATGCGATCCAGCGGTGACAGAAGCAGCTTCACTGCCCGCAACCGAGCCAGTTGTGGATATAACAGAAGCACCGTCCGAAACGCCAACGGAACGCACGACTGCCACATCGGAACCTGTTGCAGCACCAACGATGCCGGAGCCTGAAACCGTGGCTATGGAAACAGCAACAACAGCCATGCAGCAACCTGACCCGACGGAAAATCCTGTTGCAACAGCGCAGGATGGACCCGCAATCGACCCATACACCAGCGATACAGAGCCGATCCCGACTGACCCGACAGAACCAGACAGTACATCCGATCCGGATGTAAGCATTGTAGACGAAAGCCTGCTGCCGTGGTTTGTGATCGAGGAGGCAAACGGCGTGACACGGATCCGCTCCACGGAAGAGGTGGAACCCTCTCCGGCGGAGTGGGTGACGTATTCGGTCGAAGCGGAGCAGTTCACGCTGACGGATGTGCGTCACCACAGTACCTCCTGTGAATACCGGATCACCGCTGCGGAGACAGAGCAGACACTGACGGTGTACCAGTATGAGCGGACAGCCTTTGTGCGGCTCTGGGATACGGAACTGCACGCAGCGGTGGTATTCATCCACGATCATCCAGGCTGTGCATGGACGGATGCCAACGGAAAATGCGGATTGCTCTGGGACGACGGGCACTATACCTTTGTGGTGGAGACTGCGGAGGAAAATGCCGATATACTGCCCATACTTGCAAAATCCATACGATCGTGAAAGGGGTTGATCCTATGAAAAACATGCTGACATTACTGACCGCTGCGCTGCTTGCTGTGATGTGCCCGCTTTCTGTTTCAGCGATGGAGCTTCCGGCTGACACCGGTGCGTCCTTTGCAGACATGGAGGTCGTGGAATGTGACATGCTGAGCGGCTATGCGCCGATCATCTGCGTGGACGAAAACCGGATCTACGGCATCACGCCGAGAGAGCATTACCTGCGCTTTGTTCTGAGGGACGGGCTCGGCAAGGATACGGCTGTGACACAGGTGCTGGAGGTACTGGAAGAGGTCTATCCCGGCATCATGGAGCGCTATCATGCAAAAGACTATGATAGTCCGGCTGCCCGGCTCCTGACTAACGATCAGGGCTATTGCGAGGTGGAGGACTACACGGATACCGCCGGTTCTGCGGAGGTCTCGGAACAGATCATGCAAGCACTTGCGGCAAAGGGGCTCATCACGGAATTTTACTCGTGGGGACAGACTGTGAACTACGTTGAGATCCTGTGCGGATTCCCGGACGGGAACACAGTCGATCCGCTTGCCTTCGGCGAGGATATCACGGAGGAGCAGACCGCAGTGCTGCGGGACTATCTGGCAGAACACTACCCGGCGTTTGCAGTGATAGAGCGCACACCGGACGAGGACGCCTTCCGTGTCGCAAAAGTACGGATCAAAGCGCCGGAGGATACAACATTCGCAGAGAAACTGCGGATCTGCGGCGAGCTTGCGGAGCAGGTCGGTGTCTATGGCGGTGCCTTCCATGTGGATGCGATGATGCCGCAGGAAATGCCCGGTCATAATGCCCTTGAAAAGCCCGGTGATGTGACCCTTGACTGCAAGATCGGCATCACGGATGTCATCGCATTGAACCGCAATATCATGACCGGCGATCCGCTCTGCGATACAGCCAGGAAAAATGCCGACATCAACGGGAACGGTGCGCCGGATGAGACGGATTCCCTCAACATCCTGAAATATATTGTTGAGATCAACGAAACGCTTGGATGAGCAGATCCGCTGAAAATTGCCTATCAGAACATGAAACACAGCAAGGCTTCCCGGAGCATTCCGGGGAGCTTTGCCTTTTCATATCAGAAAACAATCTCAGAAATGCAACACTTGCATGATCATTCTCGAATGTGTATAATAGAAGCAGGATCTATGAAAGGAGGGAGGCTCATGCAGGAAAATGAGATCCGGCATCTGCTACAGAGCGCACCGGAGCGTGGCTGTCAGGCGCTGTTTGAGGAATACTGGCAGTACGCCTATGCCATCGTATTCCATATCCTGCGTGACTGCGGTAGCCGGGAGGATATGGAGGAATGCACCGCAGATGCCCTGAACGATGTCATGCGAGGCTTTGAACCGGCACATTCCGGCTCGCTGAAAGCGTACATCGGCACCATTGCCAAGCGCCGTGCCATCGAACGGCGGCGTGTCCAATTGCCAAAGCACGGACGCACAGTCTCCCTCGACAGCGAGGACGGCATGGCGCTGCCCTCGGAGGAGGATGTTGCCGCTTCCGCCGAGCAGACCGAGCTGACAAAGCGCCTGCTGAACGCCATAACAGCGCTGGGTGAGCCGGATGCGACCATTCTCATCCATAAGTATTTCTATGACAGGAACTCTGTGCAGATCGCCCGCAGTCTCGGGATGAATCCTATCACTGTGCGGAGCCGCTGCGCCCGGGCGCTCAAACGGCTCCGGAGCAGCCTGTCAGACCTCAACGGAAAGGAGTGAGCGGTATGAAAGAGAAAGAGATCCGGTCTTTGCTGCATCATGCGGATGAAGATATTGCCATGCAGATCGCAGAACGTTGGCCATATCCGGATAAGTGGACGCACACTGCCGGAAGCAGCACGGAACATAACGTGGCGGAATCCGTATCGGAGGTGGCTGTCACCGTGCAGCATCCCCCTGTATGGCGCTATGCGGCGACGTTCGCAGCCGTTCTGCTTCTGATCGGCGGAAGTATCGGGGGGATCATGTTGATGCAGTCGATGCGCAGAAGTGAGCCGGTGCCGTCTGCCGAGGAACAGTGTCTTGCATCCTCAGAGGAACAGAGCGATGCATCCTCCGGCTCCGAGCCGGATACCATGCCCTTGCCTGTTATCGTGCCGGGCAAAGATGAGGAGCCGGTGGAATCTGTGGAGGCAACTGCCGAGATCAATATCAATGCCGAAACGATGCCGTTCTCACAGGAAAAGACGGAGCCTAATACAGATGCTGCGGGATCCTCCGATGTTTCTGCGGCATCTTTGGAAACCGATGCTACAGCTTCTGTGAAGGAAACCACAGCTCCGACAGAAGCCGTGACGGAAGCCCCGACAGGACCCGCCAAAACGGCAGAGCGCATCACGCTTGCGGAAGCTGTACGGATCTGTTCGGAGAGCGGCGAGGCGTGGAGAGCTTGCGAGACCATCCGGGATCGCTATGAGCCGGATGCACACGATGGAAGCGGCATTGATTATCAGATGTTTTATCTTGACGATGCCGGGAATGAAATGATCACCGTTTCCAGCAACGGCGGCGGGGAGGTATATTACCGGAACCGCAGCATGGGTGATGGGGAGCGATGGCTCTTGGCATCGAATCGAAGCGGCTTTGCGGATGATTTTGTGAAGTACCGCAGCACGGTATATGATCTGCAATGGAGAGAAACGACCCAGCTTCTTCACTGGGTGGACAATGAACTGAACAAGCCGGATTCCGCTCTCAGCGATGAGCAGAAAGCGCAGCTCAGGTCTTTGGCAGAGGAAGAAAGCTCGCTCTGGACGACCCACTATATCCGGCGCAGGATGGAGATCATCGGTGCCCTTTCGCCCGATGCGGCACATCTGACCTATGACAAGGCAGAGAAGATCTGTTCGGCGTGCGAAACGCCGGAGCAGGCGATGGAGATCATCCTGAACAGCTATGTCCCGGGCTACGACTGGGGCAGCGGCATGACCTACTATAACTATTCGCTCGATGCGGAAGGGAAGGCAACGATCAGTCTTGTGGTCGGCAGCAGTGTCATTTACTGGGAAAACTTTGCCGACCCGGGAAACAGAAACATGCGGGATTTCTTTCAATGATGTTCAGTCAGTTTGACTTTTGCCCTGATTTATAGATGATGCTATTAAGGGCGGTGATTCTATGCAGCAAACGACAAAGGGGCTATCTTGCAATGCTTTGAAACGGCTCGGTGTTCTGTTTATGACAATAGATCATATCGGAGCCTTTATTCCCGTCACACCACTGTTTCTTCGATACATCGGACGATTGGCTTCGCCGCTGCTGTTGCTGTATAACGGAGAATGCGGCAAGCAGATCAAGCCGTTTTTCTATGCGTATTACCCACTTCATATCATGCTGCTGTACTGCATCGGAGGCAGGTCGGACATCTCATATGAGAGCAGGAATGCGCTGCATGTCGATTGGTGAGATCTGATAGAAAAAGCATCGGATTTCTTCTCAGAATATGATACGATTACTCAGGCATTAGCTTCGATTATTGAAAGTATCATCGCTGAGATCCGTGAAGAACTAACGGATGTAATTCTTCCGCAAGGAGCGAATCTGCGTGTCTCTTTTGAAAAAGTCTTTCAGAAAACAAAAATACCATTTATTTTCATTTTGGACGAGTGGGACTGCCATCGAGCAGATCAAAGCAAAGAACTACCCGGAGAAGATCGCTGAGTATACCGGTGAGATCATTCTGGTCGGGATCTCTTATGATGATGAGAAGGGGCATTCCTGTGAGATTGAAAGGATTCGGAAGTAATATTATTTGAATGTTGCATCGATGACACCGATTTGATCGTACTCTGAAAACCTCGATGAAACGTCTATTACTCATTATTTATCTTATAATAGTGCTGGCCGTCTGAATAAGGCCAGCACTATTGCTTTTATCAGCTTTGCTCTGAGAGATACAGCGTCGCCCTGCTCTGGATCGCCTTCGCCGCATCTTCGGCCGTGCAGTCCCCGGCGAAGTATTTCCCGGCTTCCTCTATTGCAATGTTCTTTACGACAGTATCCACCATCATGAACGTGTTGCAGCTCCGGATATACTGCTCCAGCCCGTCACGCTCCTCCTGGGTCAGGCGGTAGACTTTGGAATCGTCCTGATAATACTCGTCGTCGTTCTTATTGCCGAACTCCCAGATGTACATCTCGTTGTCGAGCTGTTCCTCAAACTGCTCCTCGAACAGGGAATAGCCCGTGTCCCAGCCGGGCACAGGTGCGGGGGAGGGATTTTTGGCAGCGCTGCGACCGAGGATGAGGCAGGATGTTGCTCGAAGACGAGTAGCGTCGGTCATAGATGAAAACCGACCGCACCGCAGCCGTTTTAGGGGCTCCGACCGAGGATGAGACAGGATGCTGATCGAAGACGAGTAGTGTCGGGAGTAGATGTGAACCCGACCGCCCCTAAAAACCCCGTTTTGTGCCTTCGGCACTTTTTTGACATACTGAGCATCCGAAGGATGCTGTGTCCTGAGAAAAAACAGCATTGCCCCCTTCGCCGCATGGCGTTGGGGGCAAGCGGTTATCGAAGCGGTGCATCAGCAAGCTGCGAAGCAACCTGGGTGCAGCGTCACGCTGCTTACTGGAGCTTGTAGGAGTCGATCATTTTCTTGACCATCTGACCGCCGATGGAGCCGGCTTCTCTTGCAGTGAGGTCGCCGTTGTAGCCCTGCTTGAGGCTGACACCGACCTCACTTGCGGACTCCATCTTGAAACGATCCATAGCTTCTCTGCCCTTCTGCGTAAATTCGCCCTTCATAGTTCATTCTCCTTTATACACACGCCGAAGCGTGCGGTCTTGGTTGATCTTTTGTGCGGTCCTTGCCGCAGAAGTAGTATGCGCACGGCATTCCGGATTATCATAGGGAAAGTTTTCCGCACATGCAGATGGAAGATTTTTCCGCATCATTCCGCAGAGAGATGCATCCTCTCATAATAGCGGAGATAGTCCTCCCGGCTGATGCTGCGCCAGTCCGCATCCATGATGTTCAGCGTAAAGGCAGTGCCGTCCCCGGCGATCAAGCCCGTCATGATGAGCTTGTCGCCATAGTCCTCGAGCATATAGAGCTCCGTCTTTTCCACAAGGCTGTATTGGCTCGGATCAGCCTGTGCATATTCTGTGGGCTGGTCCAGATATGCATCCATCGAATCAAACCGGGTTGCGGAAGAATGGATGTGGAGAATGACAGTGTTCCCGTTGTCCCGGAAACCGAGCTTGTAGGAACCGTTGTTCCCCTCCGAACAGCTGAGCATCTCCCAGGAAGTGATCTCATCCGGGATCTCGTAGAGATATTGCCCGGGGTACTGCTTTTTCACCTGACGGATCATTTCCGGATAAGAAAAGCCGGTATCCTGCTTCCCCGACAAGAACGACCAGTCATAGTCCTTGTCAAAGGGATACGCCGTCACCGTGACCGGCAGAGAGCCGCCGGCGGTGAGCTCGTCTGTATACCTCGCCGGGATGACCGCTTCAAAGCTGCTCCCGTATGCTGTCCAGTAGATCTGCTCGATCTCCGTGCCGCTGTCATCGAGTCCCGGTGTCTCATAGTAGTCCTGCATTCCGTCCATCGGCGTGAGCTCGAAGGTGCTGACCGCATTTTGCAGATAGGTCTCGCCGTCCGTCTTGTAGCCCCAGACAAAGCTCATATACTCGCCGTTGTAGGGATTTTCATATTGCATCGTGATGAACGAACCATGCAGCCGGATCTGTGTCAGGGAGAAGCCGACCGGGATGAAATCCGGCGTGTACATCGTCAGTGCGTTTTCCGGGTCCTGCTGGCAGGGCATCGTGAACAGGAGCTGCTCGCTGTCCTTTCTGTGCTCGATCAGATAGCCTGCAAGATCCTCCGCCGACCCGAACAGCAGCTCTTCATCTTCATAGGATACGGTGACTTCCGGATAGGTGGGCTCGATCGGAGGTTCGGCAGGGGAGAAGTGCCGGATGCCCGCCCCGACAGCAACGGCAGCACATGCCGCAACGGCTGCTGCAATGGCGATCCGGAGCGTGGATCTCTTCCGGGCAGGCGGCTGCTCTGCTGCTTTGACGGCTGTTTCGTCCATTTCACCGAGTAGTTCAAATAGCTCCTCTTTTTTCATAGGTCGTACCCCCTTTCCGTCAGACGGCTGCGCAGCTTGCCACGGAGCCTGCCAAGCTCCACGGAGACAGCGTTCTCTGTCTTGCCGCAGCTTTTCGCAATGTCCGCAACGGCGTCGGCATACCAGTACCGCCGGATGAACAGATACCGCTTCTCGGCAGACAGCGCAGCGAGAAAGGCATTGATCTCGCCGATGAGCTCGTTCCGGTCGATCTGATCCTCGACAGTCTCCCGGTCGGAGACGATCTCGCTCAGCTCATCGAGGATGAGCGGGATCTCATAGCCGCCACGCTTCCGGGAATGCTTTGCCTTGTAGCGGTTGAAGGAGAGATTCCGCACGATCTTTCCCAGGAAGGTAGACAGCAGCGCCGGACGATGCGGCGGGATGGCGTTCCATGCGTTCAGATAGGTATCATTGACACACTCCTCGGCATCCTCATGATCCTGCAAAATGTGCATGGCGATGCTCGTGCAATAGTGCCCGTACTTGGCAGACGTCTCGGCAATGGCGTTTTCGTTCCTGTCCCAGTACAGTTGTACGATCGCTGTATCATCCATTGAAGGCACCTCGCTTTCGTTTGTCTTTCTACCTATCTACACAACGTTTGCTGCCGTATCTTACAGGTTTTCTTCTATTATCATATCGTATTTTTTGATGGATGTCAACAGCCGGGAGCGTCCCACGCATTGACATTGCCCGCCGTTTGGGATATGATGATGTAGGCGGCATGATACATCCGTAAATATGAACTTTTTGTAAACATTCGGAAGCGATGTAAGAAATCACCCCTTTTCAGACGGGAATAAGCAGGAAGGAGAAAACGTACATGTACAATCAAATACTGAAACGTCACTACGCGGGCATCCTTCTCTACTGCTGTGTACGTCTGCAAGGTGACAGATATGCGGCGGAGGACTGTACACAGGAAGTCTTTCTGGCGCTGTACCGAAAATTTCACGAGATCGACACGACAAAGGACATACGTCCCTGGCTCTATGCAGCAGCAGACCGGGAGATCCTGGCCTACCGCAGGCGGCATCCCCAGACGATCGACCTCGATAGTATCCCCGAACCGGCAGAGACCCCGGCCTTCGCCGAACCGCCGGCAGAGAGCATCCTCGACCGTCTGCCATCCAAGGACAGAAGCCTGCTCGAAGCCTATTACAGCGGTGCCGACCGGGTGCAGCTTGCGCGGAAGCTGGGGATCTCAGTCAACACACTCTATATGCGAATCTGGCGGATCCGGGAACGGCTGCTCGGAACTGCCAATAACAATAAGAAAGGAGGCGGCGCATGAAACAGCGAATGCAACAGCTCGGGCAGGACTCCCGGCGCCATGCGACGGAGGAACTGCGGCAGCGGCTCGATGCGGAGATGGCAAAACCTGCGGAGCAGCGTGACTATGCGCTGATCGAGGATCTGTCGGCGGCGTGCTGTGAGATGATGGGCATCCGGGAAGCGGCGGAAGCATCCGTTCCGCAGGGCATCCAGGCAGTCCTTGACCGTGTGAACGGCAGGGGACCGGAAGCACAGAGCGAGACCTTCATCGTAGAGACCGTCAAGCCGTCGTTCTGGCGATGCATCCCGGCGCTCGCAGCCTGTCTGATGCTGATGGCGGGTGCGCTTGGCGGCGTGATGCTGCTGCGGATGGATCCCGGTGAAAAGCTCCCTGCGCCCCAGCCGGATGCCTCCGAAAACTACACCCTTGAAACGCAGGCGCCCACCGAGGGCTTCACCGTGCCCGTTGCCGTCCCGGTGGAGACGGATCCGGCGACGGAAGCCATGACAATGGAAACTGCCCCGCCGGAAACGGTGCTTGTGACCGATGCGACAGCGCCCACCGAGAGCCATGCAGCGCCGGAGCCCGAGCCGCAGCACACACAGGCAGCAGTAACGCCTGTACAACAGACGACCACAGCGCCGCTCCCGCCTGACCCGACCGAACCGATGACCGAAACGACCACCGAGACCATCCCGGCGCCGACCGAGCCCCAGCCGGAGGAGCATCCCACAGAGCCCGCCACGGATCACAAGCCGACTACCCGGCTCATCAAGCTCAACTACGAGCTTGGATGGATCCCGGAGGGCTATGCGCTCACATCCGAGGAGCTTGAACAGGCTGATGACTACGAGATCCGCATCCTGACCTACACAAGTGATGCAGGCACGATCATGTTCAGGCAGCGGACACGCAACGCCCCGCCGCTTGCGCCCTATGAGACGGACGAGCTCCCGGAGGACTGCACCATGCAGAACATCCGCATCGGCCCCTATACCGGCTATCTGGCGCAGGACAGCAGCGGCTGCACTCTGACGTGGGATGTCGGGGAGTATCTCTTCACGCTCACGGGCGACAATGCGGACGACCTGCAAAAGGCTTCCCTGATGCTGCGCATCGGAAGAAGCAGCAAAACTGAAAATGAACAGGAGGAATCATTATGAAAAAAATGCTGACAGCAATTGTAACGGCAGCAGCGATGCTGCTGAGTATGGTGCCGATGACGGGTGCCGCAGAAACGGAGGATCCGCTTTCCAATATGGAGGACCGTCTGAATACGAATTATGACTTACCCTTGATTACTCGTAAGTATGATCCGGAGTTCTATGATAAGCTCGAGCAGGGCGGATTTGTCTATTATATGAATAAGAATGACCCCACCAAGTACATCCTCGACAGTATCACGGACACCGAGGCGGAGAGCCTGACCATCCCGCAGGAGGTGAACGGCATCCCGGTGACGATCGGATGGGCAGACGCACCTTCGATGCATGCGGAGCTTCCGAACCTGAAAGAGATCAACATCGAGGGAGATAGGCTCGGCTGGTGGTATTCCATCGACGGCGTACTGTTCCGTGATGACACGCTCATGTATTACCCCCCGCTCAAAGAGGGCGACTATACCATCCCCGAGGGGACAAAGGATATTGGTCAGACGGCATTCTGGGATACGCAGAAGCTCGGCAAGGTCACTGCCTGCAAGGGGCTGTACCGGATCGGCGAGTTCGTGAGATCCTCGATCACTGAATTTGACGGCACCGCCATGTGGGGCGATGATATGAGCCCGGTATTCGCAGAGTGCCCCAACCTGAAAACGGTCAGGCTGAACGGTTATCTGTCGAACCCGATGTTCAAGGATCTGCCGGAGCTGGAGAGCATCGAGTTTACACCGGAAGCGCTTGTCATGGATTCTTTTGGCATCTCCGGCTGTCCGAAGCTCACGGAGCTCAATATCCCGCAGGGCTCCGGCAGCGGTGCTCTTGTGGTGAAAAACTGCGAAAACTTGCAGAAGCTGAGCTTCTACAACAACTTCCTCGGCATGTCAGAGGTCACATGGATGGAGACGGTGCTGGGTAAGCTCCCGGATTATTCCAAGAACGTCACGATCGCAGAATGCCCTGCCCTGAAGACGGTCGATGTGCTCGCAACGCCCTATGTCACGTCGCATGACTGGATCGCCATCGAGCATTGCCCGATCCTGGAGCGTGTGGCATTCCACGAGATGCCGGAGAGCGCCATGACGGGTGGAGAACCGGACAAGTATTATCTGCCGATGACCGTCGGCGAGGAGACCGGGCAGTTCACCGTGTATGGACGGGAGG
>JAIKWY010000048.1 GCA_024684395.1 Oscillospiraceae bacterium | reverse complement strand
AGCTCCTCATCGACATAGATTGCAAGCAGGTTGTTGTAGTTGACAACATTACCGTCCTGCGTGATAATAGACTTAGCTATGATTTTTCACTCCTCTCCGTAACAGCTCATAGAGCCTGTTGTGATATTCCTCCTGAAGCTCGTCAAAAGAAGAAAACACGGTATCAAGTGTCTTTTTGTCTATCCTGTTACCGAGCATATCCATGATGATCGCTTCAAATTCGTTGTGAAAGCTATAAAACAGGTCGTTTACTGCCTTTTCAATGTCCACAAGGTTTTCAGGATCAGGGTTGAAATAGCCGATTTTTTCCCAAACGAGCTTATCAGGGCATAGGTAGCGATAGATATTTCCGCTGTTTGACTTCATGACATAGCCAAAGTCGAGAACGCCCTCACGCAAACCACGCTTGAGAAATCTCTCGCTCTTTCCCGTAGCCTTAGCGATCTCGCTGATTGGTACATCTCTGCCCGTAAACCTGAGTAAAAGCTCAGCGATGATCGCTATATCTGATGCAATCATACGCACCATCTCCTTTCATGGACGGTCAGTCGCCGTACAGACCGCCAAAATCTCGCTTGACAGCATAATCCGCCCAACGATCAGTCGCATTTTCCTTGAAACGCTTTCCGTTGGCTTCGTTGAACAAGGTGCTGATCAGGTAACGCTCAAAGTTCTGCACACTGTCAGTATGTTTGATCTGCTCCAGTGCGTTTTGAAGAACGCTTACATCGACTTTCAGCATTGCAGACTTGACGATCTCCCTGGGATAGTCCTCTCCGCAGATGCGCTCTGTTTTCTTTCGGGAGCATATCTGCCGGACCATCATCTGAACGATCTCCTCAGCTTCTTCCTCATCACGAAGCCAAGCAGCGAAGTAGTCGAAGTCGATGTTTGCTTTCACCACTTCGGTATAGATCCTCTTTTCGCTGATATATCCATCAGTCGATCCGTCTGTCTGCCTTTCAACATTTTCAACAGCAGTTTCGCTGCCGGAGGGGGATTGATTGATAGATACTTGATCACTCAGTATTTGATTTCTCTGTATTTTGTCTTTAGTATTTAATTGCCCTTGATTTTCTAACGCTTGAATTTCTACGGGTAGAATTTCAAGGGGTAGATTTTCTATGCCTTGTTTTCCTGCCCCTTGTGGGGCTTTTTTTACGGAGACTGTTGAAACATCTCCGTCCTCATGTTCTGTATCATCGCCCTGGTCCACATCAGGCTTGTCCTTTTCAGAATACTCATAAAAGTCATAGACATACTCAATGCGACCGCTTTCGGTCTGGTTCGGCATCAGCTTCGTGACCGTGAGATAACCCCACTCCTTCAGCTCGTCGAGTGCTGCCTTGATCGCAGTCTCTTTCTCCTTGCAGATCGAAGTCAGCCCAGCGATAGAGTAATCCCAATTCTCCGGCAAAGAAAGCACTTTGCTGAGAAGTCCGATCGCTTTCAGGCTCAGATTGGTTGACCGCAGATGATAGTTGCTCATCACGGTATAGTTGGCATTTTTATTGACACGGCACACCGATGAAGGTGCTGTCTTTGGTTTTCTCGGTTTCTTTGACATATTCCATTTCCTCCCGTTTCCGCAGCTCAGGCGAGCTTCATCTGTGTGATCCTGAACTTGTTGACCATATAAGTCTCACCGATACGCCAGAGGTAGCCTGCATCATACAGCTCGTTCAAAGCGCTTCGGATCGTTTTCAGCGAGTCATTCTCGAAGAACGGACAAAGCTCCTCGGCAGTGTGGTAGTCTGTGTCAGGAAAATTGAGCATTCTCAGCAGGATAGCAGTCGCTTCACAGGACAGCTTATCGTCGCTCATCGTGATCGTGGGGTGTTCAGACATAGAGATCCTCCTTTATATGGTAATTTATGGTAATCTATTGACTTCAAAACACAAACATGGTATAATATTGGAAATTGAATATCGTTATCACTAACATAACGCAGTAGTGATGATATGTTGGTAAGAGTGAATGATAAAGTTGTTGTGCTGCTTGGATAGTAGTTTTTGGGCAACAAAAAACGCCCCTCATTGCTGAGGAGCGTTGTGGTGTATTCTGTTTTCAGGCATAAAAATAGCGGACAACGCTCCATCGATATGGAACATCGTCCGCTGATAAGGAAGTATTTTCTTGAAATTTGAGGTTCAATAGCTCAGTAACCGCTTGTTTGATGTAGCAAGAGATTTTTTATCTTCTGAAATAAAATGCAGATTAAACGAAAATCTCTTGCGTTTCTACCATTTCTACCAAGTCAACAAGTCTGAGTTTGGTCTACCGAAATTCTACCCAAAATGGATTTTTTCTTGAATTTCAGAAATTACGGTAATTCGGCAAATCCCGATTTTAGGCGCTCAAAAAGCTCGGTGAATCGGGAACAAAAGGGAACAAAACACCACAAAACGGATTAAAAGTCCACATTGAGCCGAAAACTTAAAATCCCTCGGAGTAAAATCCGTACCGGTTCGACCCCGGTCAGCGGCACTGACAGATGAAGGCGCTCCAGGCTTTGCCTGGGGCGCTGTTTTTATGCACGCATTGCGCTGCGGTACCGCCTGCAACTGCCTTTTCCTACATGAGGGTTGAAATCCCGGTGTTTATGTGCTATAATGACAAAGAGGGAGAGATCCTCAATATCGTACTGAAAGGATGTCAATTGCTATGAAAAGACTATGGATCGCACTGATCATTGCCGGCTGTCTGTGCCTGACCGCATGTACTGATGCATCGGCAGAAACAGAATCGTCCGCAACGCTGCAAACAGAAACACAGGTCGTTACAGAGGCGCCTGCAACGGAGACAGAGGAACCCACCGAAACAGCACCGGCAGAGACCGGACTTGACTACCTTGTTCTCGTGAATAAGCAGAATCCGCTCCCGGAGGACTGGGAAAAGACGATCGAGGTCGTGCATACGGTCAACTCGCTCGGCGATGATGTGGAAGTAGAGGCAGAAGCCTATCAGGCATATCTGCAATTGAAAGAAGCACTCGCTGCCAAAGATGTCAGGGTGGATCTGGACTCGGCGTACAGAAGCGTTGCCGAGCAGCAGAGGATCGTTGATGACTTCACTGTCACCTACGGCGAGGACTATGTGAAGCAGTATGTGGCTGTGCCGGGTTATTCCGAGCATCACACCGGTCTTGCGCTGGATCTCTACCTGAACATTGACGGCGAGGATGTCTATCTCAATGAAGATATGGTCGAGTATCCCGAGATCTGGGCGCAGATCCACGAGGAGCTCCCGCACTATGGCTTTATCCTGCGCTATCTTGAGGGCAAAGAGGACATCACGGGCTACAGCTATGAACCGTGGCATATCCGCTATGTCGGCGATACCGCAGTCGCTGAGGAGATCACAGCGCAGGGCATCACGCTCGAGGAGTATCTTGGCGCAGATGCAGGCGAAGATACGACCGAAGAGGCGACTGATGCTGCCGGCGGCGACGGTCTGCATTTCTCGAACCAGCCGGTGATCGATTCGCCTGACTGGGTGAAGGAGCTCCCTGCTGCGAAGGAGGACGGCACCAAGCAGATGTTTGTGGTGGCTGCGATGGGATCGGAACTGACCACAGCAACGATCTCGATGCATGAGAAGGACGCTGACGGAAACTGGAAGCAGATCCTCTCCACGCCCGGCTTTGTCGGCAGGAACGGCATGATCGCCGATGAAGAGCGTGTCGAAGGCTGCGGCAAGACGCCGATCGGCACCTATCATTTCAACAAGGCATTCGGCATTGCAGACGATCCGGGCTGTAAGCTCCCGTATACCAAGGTCGATGATGATACCTACTGGTCCGGCGACAGCCGTGAAGGGATGCATTACAACGAGATGGTGGATATCAAGGACTTCCCGGATCTCGACACGGAGAACAGCGAGCATCTCACGGACTATGAATACGAGTACCAGTACTGCCTGAACATCGGCTTCAATGAAAATGGCACCCCCAACAGAGGCTCTGCGATCTTCCTGCACTGCTTCGGTACGAAGAAGCCCTACACCGGCGGCTGTGTGGCAGTTCCGGAGAACATCATGAAGCAGATCATGCAGTGCGTAGATCCGGACTGTGTGGTCGTGATCGACCTGTTCGAGAATATGAACGGCAGCTTCTGAGGCAATACCGCACAAAGACCTGCAAACGCATACGATCAGCGGCGTATCCTTCATGATGGAGGGTGCGCCGTTTTGTCAGCCACCCGAAAACAGATTTCCCTGTAAAACCCTTCACAAAACTTGACACGCCCCCCTTTTCATGATATAATAGAAATAACCATGCAATTTGAACGGAATATCTGCCAAATTGCACAAAACCGAACCGTAGCTTCTATGCAAAACGGCGAGGAAAAATGCGGAAAGAAGGTAAATCCATGTTTTTTCAGAAGGACATTGAGACCATGCCCCGACAGGAGCTCGAAGCGCTGCAGCTCCAGAAGCTCCGGCATCAGGTGCAGTACTGTATGGACAATGTGCCGTTCTACCATGAACGCCTGACCAAGGCAGGCGTGACGGCGGACAAGATCAAGACGCTCTCCGACATCCAGTACATCCCCTATACCACCAAGGCAGACATCCGGGACAACTATCCCTTTAGTCTGTTTGCGGTGCCGATGAAGAAGATCGTCCGCATCCATGCATCCTCCGGTACCACCGGCAAGCCCACCGTTGTCGGCTACACCCGCAACGACCTGGACATCTGGAGCGATACCGTTGCCCGCTTCTGTGCGGCAGTCGGCGTCAATGACGAGGATATCTGCCAGATCTCCTTCGGCTATGGTCTGTTCACCGGTGCGCTCGGTCTGCACTACGGTCTGGAAAAGCTCGGCTGTGCCGTCATTCCGATCAGCTCCGGCAACAGCAAGAAGCAGGCGATGATCCTGAAGGATTTCGGTACCACCGTCCTGATCTCCACTCCGTCCTATGCCATGTACATGAGCGAAGTCGCCCACGAGTGCGGCATCACCAATGAGGATCTGAAGCTCCGCATTGGTCTGTTCGGCTCCGAGGGCTGCACCGATGCGCTCCGTGACAAGATCGAGAAGGGCTTCGGTCTGTTCTCGACGGATAACTACGGCATGAGCGAGCTCCAGGGTCCCGGCGTTTCGGGCGAATGCGAATACCGCTGCGGTCTGCATTTTGCAGAGGATCACTTCCTGCCGGAGGTCATCAATGCCGAGACCGGCGAGGTGCTCCCGCGCGGCGAAAAGGGCGAGCTCGTTGTCACGACGCTCTCCAAGGAAGGCATCCCGCTCCTCCGCTACAGAACGAAGGACATCACCCGCATCCACTATGAGCAGTGCAAGTGCGGTCGTACCCATGCCCGCATGGAAAAGGTACAGGGCAGAACGGACGACATGCTCAAGATCCGTGGCGTAAACGTCTTCCCGTCCCAGATCGAGTCCGTGATGGCGAGCATCGACGGCATTTCTCCGCATTATGAGCTGATCCTCACCCGGAAGCACTACACCGACAGCCTGGAAGTCCGCATCGAGATCAATGACGAGCGCCTGCTGGAGAATTTTGCCGATCTGGAGCGCAAGCAGAAGGAAGCCGTAGACCAGCTCAAGACCGTCCTCGGCATCCAGGCAAAGGTAACGCTCGTGGCACCGAGAACCATCGCCCGCTACGAAGGCAAGGCAAAGCGCATTATTGATAAGCGCTCTGAGGCAGAAGCATAATGGGGGGCTCCTCGCCCCCCATACCCCCTCGGCAGGACTATGCAGCCCTGCACCCGCAGGTTTTTCAACTGTGGAGAAGAGGAAAAGTCCGCTAATATAATCGAAAAGAAAGGATCAATCCCAATGAAAGAACTGATGATCGGCAACGCAGCCGTTGCCAGAGGCTTGTATGAAGCCGGCGTGGAGGTCATCTCGAGCTATCCGGGCACACCGAGTACCGAGATCACCGAATTTTCGGCGACTTATGATGATATTTACTGCGAGTGGGCACCGAACGAGAAGGTAGCGATGGAAGCCGCCTTCGGTGCATCGCTCCGTGGTGTCCGTTCCGCATGTGCGATGAAGCATGTCGGTCTGAACGTGGCAGCAGACCCGCTGTTCACCCTCAGCTATACCGGCGTGACCGGGGGTCTGGTTGTCTGCGTGGCAGATGATCCGGGCATGCATTCCTCCCAGAATGAGCAGGATTCCCGTCACTATGCCATCGCTGCGAAGGTGCCGATGCTCGAACCGGCAGACTCCTCCGAATGCAAGGAGTTCGCAAAGCTGGCGTTCGACATCTCCGAGGAGTTCGACACCCCCTGTATGCTGCGCATGTGTACCCGTATCGCACACGCCCAGAGCGTTGTAGAGCTCGGCGAGCGTGTGATCCCGGAGAAGAAGCCCTATGAGAAGAACCCGCAGAAGTACATCATGGCACCGGCAAACGCCATCCGCCGCCATCCGTTCGTGGAGGAGCGCACCAAAAAGCTGACTGCCTATGCCGAGACCTCGCCCGTGAACCGCATCGAGATGGGCGACACCAAGATCGGCATCATCGCCACCGGCGCCTGCTACCAGTACTGCAAGGAGGTCTTCGGCGAGGGCGCTTCCATCCTCAAGATCGGCATGATCAATCCCCTGCCGGTACAGAAGATCAAGGATTTTGCCGCATCCGTTGAGAAGCTCTATGTCGTAGAGGAGCTCGACGGCGTGATCGAGAGCCACTGCAAGAACATCGGCGTGGAGGTCATCGGCAAGGAGATGTTCGGACCGCTCGGTGAGTTCTCCCAGAAGTCCATTGCTGAGGCATTCGGCCTCCCGGCAAAGGAGACTGTGACGGCAGACACCCAGATCCCGGTACGTCCGCCTGTGATGTGCTCCGGATGTCCGCACAGAGGCATGTTCTACGTCCTCTCCAAGAACAAGATCACCGTCCTCGGCGACATCGGCTGCTATACCCTCGGCTCTGCCGCACCGCTGACCGCACTGGATTCCACGCTCTGCATGGGTGCCTCCATCTCCGGTCTGCACGGCTTTGCGAAGGCTGCCGGCGGCGAAGCGGATCACAACACCGTCTGCGTGATCGGTGACTCCACCTTCATGCATTCCGGTATGACAGGCCTTGCCAACATCGCCTACAACGGCTCCAAGGCAACTGTCATCATCCTCGACAATTCCATCACCGGCATGACCGGTCATCAGCAGAACCCGACCACCGGCTTCAACATCAAGGGCGATCCGGCGACCAAGATCAACCTCGAGGCGCTGTGCCATTCCCTCGGCATCAACAGAGTCCGTGTCGTTGACCCGTACAACCTTGAAGAGACCGAGAAGGCAGTCAAGGAGGAGCTCGCAGCCGATGAAGCATCCGTCATCATCAGCCGCCGTCCCTGCGTCCTGCTGAAATACGTCAAGGCAAAGAAGCCCGTTATGGTCGATCCCGACAAGTGCAAGAGCTGCAAGCGCTGCATGAAGCTCGGATGTCCGTCCATCCGCATCAAGGACGGCAAGGCAAACATCGACACGACCCTGTGCGTGGGCTGCGGCGTCTGCGAGCAGCTCTGCCCGTTCGATGCCATCGGTCATGAGGAACAGACAATGGCAGAGCTCCCGCCTGCACAGTGCGTAGGGCAGTGAGCATGGACAGATCAGAACAGGCAGCGCAGTACAAGCGCATGAACAACTGCTGTCAGGCAGTGCTCCTCGCCTACGCGGATGTGCTCGGCAAGACCGACTCCGAGCTCTGCGCCCTCGGCAAATGCTTCGGCGCAGGCATGGGCGGAATGCAGGGCACCTGCGGAGCGCTCGTCGGTGCCGAAATGGTGCTGAGCCTGACCGGCGGCAACATGGCACAGGCAAAGGTGCTGCACCAGAATTTCACAGCGCTCTGCGGCGCATCGCTCTGCAAGGACATCAAGGGCGTGGGAACAGGCAAGATGCTCTGCTCCTGCGAGGACTGCGTGCGGAATGCAGTCAAGGCACTGGAGGAGCTGCGGAATGGATCATGAGACCAACCGGTCGAACCTGACCCCGGAACAGCAGGCAGAACTCAGCGAGATGCTGCGGAACATGCAGCAGCGGGAGCAGCAGCAGAAGGATGAACCGATCTTCGCCGATCACAAGAGCATCCCGGTGCTGGCACTGCTGGCGGCATTTTTAGGGACCATCCCGGGCATCATCATCTGGACGATCGTGGGATCATTCGGCATCACCTGGTCGCTGGTCGGAGCGCTCATCGTCGCCGGCGCACTGCTTGCCTACAGCTTTGCCTGTGACCGTACCGGCGGAGAAGCGTTTGAGAGTCTCTTCGGCTTCATCGGTGTGATCGTTGTTTGTCTGATCGCGGTGTACCTCGGCGTGCATTTCGCATGGGCAGGCATGATAAGCAAGGTGATGAGAGAAGAAGGCTATCCGCTGTCATTCGGCGAATGTGCCGCACGGCTGTATGAACTGCTCGGGATCATGGAGATCCGCGGCAAATTCGTGGGAGCAGTCCTGAAGGGCTATCTGTTCTCGATCATCGGCGGTATCGGGCTTCTGTCCAAGGTAAAAAAGTGACCGCATCCGGTCTCATATAAACGAAATCGAGTATCCTATCATAAAAAGGAGTTAGTCAGATGGAAACAAAAGGAATCGTCATCTGCGGTGTCGGCGGACAGGGTTCGCTGCTCGCAAGCAAGCTCCTCGGCAAGGTTCTTGTCAACGAGGGCTATGATATCAAGGTATCCGAAGTACACGGCATGAGCCAGCGCGGCGGCTCGGTCATCACCTATGTCCGCTACGGCGACAAGGTCTACAGCCCGGTCGTGCAGAGCGGTGAAGCGGAGTTCGTCATCTCGTTCGAGAAGATCGAAGCAGCCCGCTATGCGCATCTGCTGAAAAAGGGCGGCATCATCATCACCAACACCCAGCGCATCGACCCGATGCCCGTCATCATCGGCGCTGCGGAGTACCCGGACGGCGTGCTCGATGAGCTGACCGCTAAGGGCGTGCAGATCGAAGCACTCGATGCCCTCGCACTGGCTGAGCAGGCAGGCTCCGCAAAGGCTGTCAACATCGTGCTGATGGGACAGCTCGCCAAGCATTTCCACATCGACTATGACAAGTGGATCGCTGCCATCGAGCAGACCGTGAAGCCGAAGTTCATCGACCTGAACAAGAAGGCGTTCGAGCTGGGCTA
This sequence comes from Oscillospiraceae bacterium, assembly GCA_024684395.1. Classification (GTDB taxonomy): domain Bacteria; phylum Bacillota; class Clostridia; order Oscillospirales; family Ruminococcaceae; genus UBA3855. Next base: position 1,317 of record JAIKWY010000048.1, on the reverse strand, counting down.
CAACTACGGCGCATAACAGGCAAAGCCTGTATCATACCGACAAAATTAAAGGAGGAATACACTATGACCACACAGCAGCTTTCTATCTTTATGGAGAACAAGCCGGGACAGCTTGTCAAGGTAACTGAGACACTGACCGCCGCCAACATCGACATCCGTGCCATGTCCCTTGCGGATACGCAGGATTTCGGCATCGTGCGCATGATCGTGAACGACAGCGTAAAGGCACAGGCGGCACTCCGTGAGAAGGGCTTCATGTCCACGATCACGAAGGTGATGTGCATCGCCATGAACGATCAGCCGGGCGGGCTGGGCGCCGTGACGAAGCTGCTCGCCGATGCGAACGTGAACATCGACTACCTGTATGCCTGCATCACCGTGATCGGCAAGGATGCCTACATCGTCCTGCATGTGGATGATGAGAAGAAGGCTAACGAGGTGCTCACTGCTGCCGGTGTGCGCATGGTCTCCGCCGAGGAGCTGAAGGCTTGACGACGAAACGATCCCCCGGTACGCCGGGGGATCCTTGTTTAGACCGGTTCACATGGCTGTGCAGCTATGTGTTCGAGTTCACCGTCTGTGCGCTGTGCGGATGGCTCTATGAAGAGGGGCTGGAGCTGGCGGTGAACCATGCCTATGCGGACAGGGGCGTCCTGCATCTGCCGCTGCTGCCGATCTACGGCTTCGGCGGTCTGCTGGTGATCTTCCTCTTCCGGAAGCGGAACCACTGGCTGTGGGTCTTCGGCATGAGTACGCTTGCCACGACCGTGCTGGAGCTTGTGGCATCCTACCCGATCGAGCGCATTTTGGGATATCTGCCGTGGTATTACGGTGAATGGCCTTTGAATTACGAGGGTCGTATCTCGGTGCTGAGCTCGCTGATCTTCGGCGCACTGGCATTGCTGCTGGTGAAGGCGGTGCATCCGTTGTGCAGGAAATTCGCAGAACTCCCCGCATGGATAGTGCGCACAGCAGGCATCACCTGTGGCGTGGTGCTCATAGCAGACACAGCATGGACGTTTTTGCCGCTCCTGTTCAAGTGACCCAAAGATCGTTTTTTTGCTCAAGCTTTTTTTCCGCAAAAAAAGCTTGTGGGAGTCCAGAGGGCAGGCGAACGCCCCGTCCCCTCTGTCTCGTTTCTCGACATCTCCCCACCCCGTGGGGAGTCACCCTCTGGTCGCTCGCCGCAGCGAGCGAAATCTCCTCGTACCCCATACGAAGGCGCCCTGCAAGGGGTGAATTTCAAAAACAGTCCAGTGGACTGTTTTTGAAAGAGGGGACGCTCTGCAAGAGAGAGCGTCCCCTACCCATCCTCTT
>JAIKWY010000109.1 GCA_024684395.1 Oscillospiraceae bacterium | reverse complement strand
GGTGTTCATCGAAGAAAACTGCATGATGGTGCTTGCGGACATGATGAACTATCTGTTCTCGCAGGCTATCATGATCGTGTTTATGTTCGTATTCGACTGGCGGTTAGGCATTGCTTCCCTTGCTGTCACGGGTTGTATGGTGCTGCTCGGCAGGCACATGATGAAAAGCGACCTCGTACATTCCGATGAAAAGCAGGAAGCCGCCGAGATACAGACGCAGGCGGTGCTTGATTTTACCGAGGGAATCGGCATTATCAAGACCTACAATCTGCTTGGTGAGAAGTCAAAGGAGCTGATCGACAGCTTTGAAACAAACTGCCGTGTGAATCTTGATTTTGAGTTTTCACATCACCCATACAAGAGGGGCGTATTCTTGATCTATGGCATCGGCACGGTCGTCATGCTTGCGCTTTCCGCATTTCTTTACACAAAGGGATTTATGGATATGCAATATTTCTTCGGTATGCTTCTGTGCTTGTTTGATCTCTTTGTGCCGATAAAGTCATTTTACGATCAGGAGGCACGGCTGACGGTGATGAGTGCTTGTATGGACAGGATAGAATCACTCTTTGCTGAAAAGGAGCTTAATGATAACGGAACTCAGCCGCTTTCAGACGGGAATGCTCCCGAAATAGAATACCGCAATGTCACATTCGCCTATGGTGAAAAGGATGTGCTGAAAGACGTGTCATTCAAGTCCGATAAAGGCACGATGACCGCACTGGTCGGACCGTCAGGTGGCGGCAAATCTACAATTGCAAGTTTGCTGACCCGATTCTGGGATGTGAAAAGCGGCGAGATCCTTCTTCGTGGGACGGACATACGGAAGATCCCGCTTGCCACTCTCATGGATCATATCAGTATGGTATTCCAGCGCGTGTATCTCTTTCAGGACACGGTCTACAACAATATTGCACTCGGCAGACCAGACGCAAGCCGTGAAGAAGTTATCGAAGCTGCGAAAAAGGCTCGTTGCTACGACTTTATTATGGAACTGCCGGACGGCTTTGATACGGTCATAGGTGAGGGCGGCGCAAGTCTTTCGGGCGGTCAGGCACAACGTTTATCCATCGCAAGGTGCATTCTGAAAAATTCGCCTATTGTCATTCTTGATGAAGCGACCGCAAGCGTAGATGCGGATAATGAAAGCTACATCCAGCAGGCTATTTCGGAGCTTTGTAAAGGAAAAACGCTGCTTGTCATTGCACACAGGCTGAATACGATTGCCCATGCCGATCACATTATGGTGATCAAAGACGGACAGATTGTCGAATCAGGCGATCATAACAGCCTTATGGCTATGGACGGTATCTATCACAACATGGTGACAAAGCGTGCAGTCAGCACGGGGTGGAGGAACTAAAAAAGCAGGCATGCCGTAGCTCGGTATGCCTGTCAGATCAAACCTTTCGCAAATATCGCACCCGTCCTTTTTCAAGACAAAGAATGCGGTCGCAGCAGAGCGAAATCAATTCCGGATCATGTGTGGAAACGATGACGGTTTTTCCACGCTTTGCGAGGCTTTTGAGCAGTGCAGCAACCATCGTCATGTGCTTGTGGTCAAGCCCGGAAGTCGGCTCGTCAAACAATAGAATCTCTGCATCCGCAGCAAGCGCCGAACAAATCGCCACACGCTGCTTCTGACCGCCGGACAACGCCATCGGGTGTGTCTGCTCATAACCGGAAAGTCCAAGCTCATCGATCAGCTTTTGCGCTTTTTCGGGGGATTCATCCGGCATGGACAGCAGCACCTCCGCTTCAACACTGTCCGTGAAAAGCTGGTGGTTCACATCCTGCATGACCATGTAGCGTTTTTTTAGAATACGTTTACCGAAAGCTGTTTCTCCGTCCAGCACCATTTGGACCGGACAGTCTTTTTCCAGTCCGCAGAGGCAACGCAAAAATGTTGATTTTCCTGCGCCATTCCGACCGATCAGCCCGATCACACTGGCATGTGGCAGACGAAGCTCCGGCACTGCAAGCGTATAATCCGCAGAATGCTCCGCACAGAGTTTCTTTTTCCAAAGCACATATTTCGGGGGATGATAGGTGAAATACAGGTCACGGATCAATATATCGTTATCACACATGACTGCCGGTTCTGCGGAATGCAGTGCTGCCAGATCACCGCTGAATTCACGGATATATTGCTCTTCCAATGTGACAGGGCGCAGACCGAGTGCAGACAGCTCGCTTGCAGACATTGCTGCAAATTCCTGCCTGCTCCATTCGTGCAAAATGACACCGTTTTCAAGGAAGATCACGCGGTCGACCAAGTCCTTGAGATACCAGAGCCGATGCTCGGAAATGACAATGGTTTTTCCCTGCGCTTTCCATTTTCGGATGACCTCTGCCAGCTCACCGATTGCATTCCAGTCCAGATTCGAGGACGGTTCATCAAGCAGCATGATCTCCGGCATCAGCGCCGAAACACTGGCGCAGGCAATCTTCTGTTTTTCTCCGCCGGAAAGCGCAAACAGGCTCTTATCCAGCAGCGGTTCCAGCGCAAATTCCTTTGTTACATCGGATTTCCTGCGCAGAATTTCCGCAGGCGGAATACCGATATTTTCCGTGCCGAATGTGATTTCACCGTCCGTATCGACCGAGAAAAACTGGCTGCGCGGATTCTGGAACACCGTGCCGACAATACTTGCCAGTTCGTATAATTCCGTCTGTTCGATTCGCTTGCCGCTGACATTCACACTTCCGGATAATTCGCCCTTGTAGTAATGCGGGATCAACCCGTTGATCAGCCGTAAAATTGTTGTTTTGCCGCAGCCGGATGCGCCGCACAGTAACACCGTTTCACCATCATGAATTTGCAATGAAACATCATGCAATCCTGCATCCAAAGAGCCTTTATAGCTGAAATTGACATTTTTGATCTCGATCATGGCTCACCTCAGATATTTCACAGCGACAAACAGTCCGACAAACAGTGCGAAGATCCCGAATATGATCCAATCCGCCGCTTTAAGCCGCAGCTCATAGGGGCTGGTGCGCTTCATTGGTGCGCCAAGTCCCCGTGTGACCGCTGCGGCTGAAAGCTCCTCGCCGATACTGACACAGGAGAACAGCAGCGGGATCATGCGGTATTCGATCATCTTCGATACCTTACCGCCTCCGAATGCGATCCCTCGCATTCTCATTGCGTCACTGATCGCACTGTATTCCTCTTTCAGCGTCGGGAAGAAACGCATCACGACCGCCAGTGAAACAGCAATGCCGTCCGGAACATGCATTTTCTGCATGGCTGACATGAATTCACCGATTTTCGTGGTTCGGATGACATACCACGCTGTAATCATCGCCGGCATAAATTGCGCAATAATGCCGCAGTAGCCGAGCAGCATTGCCGAGAGGAATCCCGTTGATTCGGATGACAGAAAACATTTCAGCAATAGCAGTGCGATCCCGTACAACAGTGAAAACCGGAATGCCGCTGCATATTTTCCCTCGGAGATCATGAGCAGGATCGGGATCATCGTAATTGCGATGCGGATCGCCCATTCAAGCGGTGTCACGGCATTGACCATGACAATGAAGGACACGCCGAAAATCATAGCGAGCTTCGTGCGTGGGTCAAGTGTGATCGGTCTCATACTATACCGGCTTTTTCAAAGTGCTTCTTTACAACAGCCTTGCCGAGAAATGCGCCGATCATGCCAAAAACAAAGCACAGGATCAGCAAAAACGCAATGGTCTTACTGTTGATGGCACGGAACAGATTATCGCAGTATTCTGCAGAATAACCGCCGTCCAGGAGACTCTGCCGATAGCTCTTTGCAGTGACGATGACCGGGAAATAGTTTGCACAGATCCACAGGCAGAATACGCCGTAGCTGATGACGGTGGACTTGAAGCTCTTATAGCCGCCCTTCTTTGCGATCAGATCAGCGACTACGCCGGAAATAATGATCAGCGGCGCACCAAGCCAGCCCATGCCGGCCACAAACATGATGATCGCAATGAGTATGGACATCAGTGTGAGCATACCGAATTTCTCGATTTTCGTATAAAACAGCATCATCGGGATCGCTCCCACGAGCGGTATCATAATGACATACGATGCCACAATGTACGGGTGGATTAATCCGAGCATTCCGCACAAAAATTCCACAGCGAAGATGATCGCCGTGAAAATGCCGACCGTGATAAAATCTTTTGCTTTCAGTTTATTGTCGTTCATACAAAGACCTCCTGTTCATTGCATTAGCAATCGCTAACCATACTATTTTAGCATATCGAAAGAGAGATTTCAATAGTTTTGATCCCGATCGGAAAAACTCGGTGCTAAAATGGATAAAAGCTAAAAGGGAGAACCATATGGATCATTTTATACAAGAGAAAAACCGTGCTTATTCCGTTTACCGTACCCAAGCCAGTAAAATCGTTTGCTATCCGATCATGGAGGGCGTGAGTTTGTTCTGCGTTCGCATTCACGATGCGGCGTGTCCGGAATTAAATGATCCCCATGCAAGGGCAGCAGGCAGCATCAAGCTCAATATATGCCTGAGCGGACGATGTGAGATCAAAACGCATTCCGGTGTGGTGACATACCTGATTGGCGGCGAGCTTGCGGTCGATGACGGGCAGACTATGGAAAGCTATCATTTTCCGACTGCTGATTATACCGGAATTGAGCTATATATCGAGAATCAGAACGTAAAGCAGGGGCTTTCCAGCATTTTTTCACTGCCTCTTTCTGACAGAGAGCATCCGCTGATCGCCACGGCAGAACAGACGCTGCTGCAAATCACAGAGCAGATACTTTTGTATTGTGAACAAGAACTCGACAGTGCGATCATGCGCCTGAAATATGAGGAACTAATGCTGCTGCTGAAGCATCTGCATACGGATTTCAAATTGCAAAGCCGCCGGTATTATCTGCATCAGCAGACAGAGATTGCAAAAGCCGTACACGACAGCATTGTCAGCGACCTGTCTGTTCGGCATTCTGCCGCAGAGTTTGCAGCGCAGTTTGGCATCAGCGAAACGTCACTGAAAGCCTATTTCCGAAATGTTTATGGATACGCCTTCCGTGATTTTCAGCAGAAGGTGCGGATGGAGAAGGCAATGGAGCTTCTCACACAGACTTCCGATTCTCTTGACATGATTGCCCGCAAGATCGGTTTCTCCGGTCAGTCGAGGTTTACAGAGGCATTCCGGAAATATGCAGGATGTACACCGCTTGAATTTCGCAAAAAGGAGAAATACGATGCTTGATAAACAACTGACACGGCTATGTTCCGAAAGCAAGAAATAAGATATGGCAAGCAATAATCCGACGAAACAGCAAAACAGTACAGAAATAACGCAAGAAAGCCGTTCATTCTTGGACGGCTTTTTTTCGTAGACATCTTGCAATTTGAGTTAGCATGTGCTATAATAGCTATATAAGTTTGCTATTGCTAACCTTATTTAAAATGGAGGAATTAAAATGTCAGCGGTAGAATTCATGGATGTAGTGAAAATTTACGGAAAAGGCGACGGAAAACAGGTTGCAGTCAATCGTGTGAGCTTCACCATTGAAAGCGGAGAATTTGTAGTTATCCTTGGGCAATCCGGTGCAGGTAAATCCACTGTGCTGAATATGCTGGGCGGAATGGACATTCCAACAGAGGGTAAGGTTCTCGTTGACGGAAAAGAGATATCCTCGTATAACGACAGGCAGCTTTCGGAGTACCGTGCGGATACGATCGGATTCATATTCCAGTTCTACAATCTGCTCCCCGGACTGACGGCATATGAAGAGGTGACAGCAATGCTCAAAAGGAAAATGCTCCGTGACATCAAAGCAAACTTTGCGCAGTTTTTTTCAATTATGTTGTTATCATTGATCGCCATGTGGTGCTATATGGGATTTCAGGCAAATGTGATCGGCGGAAATAAGGCGAGAACAGATTTTGAAAGTAGCTCCAATTTCGCTGATGGCTGGATATACGGGGCGGATTTTGATAAAGAACAAGCCAGAAAAATAGCAAATATCAGCGGAATAAAAGATGTTCAGCAGCGTACCGAAGTGCTTGGAAAGGCAGATGAAAAGTACAACACTGCGGAAATGTACTGTTATTTCCAGAACGATACAGATGTTACAATACCACGAACTGTGGATGGTGCAGACTTCGATGCGGATGATGAAAACGGTTTGTGGCTGTTCAGCAAATTTGCCGAGTCATGGGACATGGAATAAACGAAAAAGGAGTATCGATCATGGAACTAAAACCCGGAGATATGCGGAAGACTGTACTCATTCCGCTTGCTGTCAAGCTAACATACGATAAAGAGGTTGATCATCATGCTTATGACACTGCTGTTGACACTCTGCAATAGTATCCTGCTGTGCCTGATGATACTGACAGCAACTGTATTTATGCCGTATCGTGGATTTGCAAAGAACTTCCCGAAGGATGTGCAGGAAGCACTGAGACCTCGGCTTGATGAAATTGACAGACTGCCCAAAGCGCCAAGGATTTTCGGCGGTATCCTTATCATTATGATGTTTTTGCTGTTTATTGCTGTGTTCATTATCGGCGGCATTGACGGAATGCATCATGATTTTACATACAGTCAGTATCTGCTGCGGTTTCTGATGATCGCTTTCGGCGTAAAGGCAGTTGATATCATCGCTCTGGATTATTTCCTGCTGACAAAAACGAATTTCTTTCCCCATTTCTTCCCCGAAACCAAGGGCTGCGCAGGTTGGCAGCAATTCGGATATAACCGGAAACAGCATCTCGGACAAAGTGTTTTTATGCTGATATGCTGCTTGATATTGGCTTTTATATTTTCAAGAATGTAGGAGGCGGCTATGAACTGGTCAAGAACGATATTAGACGGTATCGTCATGTGCGTCATATTCAATGGTTTGGTCGGACTGTTCTTTTATGTATTTCCGCAGGCGTGCAGCAGAATGTTTCCGAAGGGTATCAAACAAGCGGCAGCCCCCTATGTCAATCGGAAAGATGTAACAGTGCTGTTCTGCATTCTGATCGTCATATATCTGCTGATGTTCCTGTATATGGCGGTCAGCGCACATCTTGCCGGTGTCGGCGGTTTCAAAAACCTGTTCTGGACGGGATATATTGAAATGATGTTTGTGAATGCAGGAGATTTCTTTTTTCTGGATGTACTTGCGAGAATATATGTCATGGATAAGGGACTTATTAAAGGAGCAGAGGGACATCCAGACTGGAAATGGAGCGGTTGGTGGAAGCTGGCAGTGCCGGAACACGGTCTGGCATGGCCATTGCTGTTCTGTCCGTTGGCAGGAATTATCGTTGCGGGTATCGGTGCTTTACTTGGCTAATTGGGAGCGTGTGTTATGATATATCTGCAATTATGCTTATACTGCCTTCTGTTCACGGCAATGGTAAGATATTCCGTCAGGGGCGGAGCAATAAACGGACTGTATTTCTATCCGAAAGCTGTGCAGGAGCGTGCATACAAGATCGGTCTGACTGACAGGGAGACAGTGAAAAAACAGCGCAAACGCTTTATGACGCTGTTCTATATCGTTATGCTGGCTGCGCTTGTGCTGATCATCGCCGTGTGGAATCATATCAGCGACTTCAGGAACGCCTATTTGCAGGCATTACTCTTTCTGGAAGTCATGAATCTTTATGACGGCGTTGTGATCGACAAGCTGTGGGTAGGGTACAGCAAATTCTGGATCCTGAAGGGCACGGAGGATATTCCGTTTGTGCAGACATGGGCGCAGGTACTGAAAAAGCGTTCATTTCTTGCACTGATATGGGTGATCGGTGCGGCGATCGCCGCAGGAATAGTGGTCTTGCTTGCAAAAGTAATATAACGGGAGTGATAGAATGAAATATAATGACATCGGCATTGACAGCAGTCTTAACTGGAACCGCATCCGCAAGCTCTTTATCATAGGTCTGCTCGGCGGCTGCATGACCTTTGTTGGCGACTGGCTGCTCGGATATGGCGTGTATGACGAAAGCCTGTCGGGACTTGAAAAGAAGCTGTCGCAGTATCTTGCGCTGTCAGACGGAAAGCTGTTTTGGTCTGCATTTCTCGGACTGATCGGCATCTCGCTTGAGGGACTTTGCTATTTCGGAATATACAGATTGATCGCAAACAAGAGTATGAAACACGCCCATGTGTTCCGAAGCGGCGTGTTCGGATATATGCTTTTTGCAGCTTGCGGTGTTCATGTGCCGTGCCTTTCGACTGTATTCTTCTACAAGCACATGATGCTTGTAAGTTCCGATGCTGCTTATGATCTGACACTAAAGTTCGGTGTTTGTTTTCTGCTGCCTGCAATGATCCTGTTTCTGATATTCTTCTTTGTTATGAGTACGGCACAGATCAGTGCATTTGCCAAAGGACTGACACCGTATCCGAAATGGTGCTGGATATTTTCCATGCCAGTTGGCATGGCAACAACAATGCTGTTGAAATTCACAGGCAACCATGCAGTTACCAACGGTCTGACTGCTGCATGGATCAGTATAGGCAATATCTGGATGTTTGGCGGATTATTGCTGACTATGCAATATGCAGTTCATGACAAAAAGAGCATAGAGGAGCAAACAGATGAGTAAGGCAGAGATAATCATGAAAAAGAAACGATTTATGAGATTTGATAAACGAGATAAAGTTGTAAAAGCTCCCGATGGGATGGACGATCCGTTCTATAAGCTGGCAAAAGCTGTTGTAAAAGCAGCTAAGATCAAAAACAGTCTGGTCGGCACGAAAGAAGAAGTTCTTGCAAAAGCGGCAAAAATGAATGCAAAGAACCGGCATTTCATCATGCCGACTGATAACAAGGCGCATTATACCGATCATCTGATACAGGGACAGTATCACTGCGTTGAAATTGATATTGAAAAGACACGGCGTAAAAATGCGCTCCTCTTTGTGTTCGGCGGCGGCATGATACTCGGTTCCGATCAGGGTGACATCGGTCTTTCAAGAAAAATCGCAGAGGAAACAGGCGCAGATGTTTGGTTTCCATTTTATCCCCTATGTCATGAACACGATATGCTCGAAAATGTGCAGATGCTGTTTGATTGCTATGAGAAAATGCTTACATTCTACAAGCCTGAGAACATCGTATTTCTCGGCTTTTCATCGGGCGGTGCGCTGCTGCTCGACCTGATCACATACATCAACGAGCTGAATGACAGCTGCAAGACTATTCCTATGCCCGGAATGCTGATCCCCGTATCGCCAGGAAGTGTTCCTGTTACCGAAGCGGAAAAATCGGCGATCAAAGCACTTGATGAAAGAGATATCATGATACCTGCGGCGTATATGTATACCGCCCGTGAGATCATGTGCCACGGCAGAGATATTCCCGAAAAGTATCTTGCGACCGCACACGGCGACTTCCGCAATGCCCCCGTGACGCATTTCTATTACGGCAGTGCGGAAACGTTGTATGCCTTTGCACCGAGCTATGCGGAGAGCTTCAGAAATGCAGGTGCGAAGTGTATGATCCATGTGGGCAAAGGTATGCATCACTGCTATGCCCTGCAATACTTTATTCCCGGCTGTAAGCCTGCATTTGATGAGATCATGCGACTGATACAAAAATATTCACTGTCTACAACTTAAGGGGCGTGGGGGCGAAGCCCCCATAAATAGCCCCCTCCCCTCTGGGGAGGGGGTCGGGGGTGGGGCGACTCAGCGTTTAAGTTGTGGATAGTGCAAAACTATTATAAAAGGGAGAAATGATTATGAGAGAACATTCCTGGAGTAAGAAAAACGCATTGTGGATGCTGTTGTATGTAGTGCTGTATGTGATAACATCAGTCATTGTCTGCGTACTTGGTTCGATACACCCATTTCTTTTCGTGTGTTATCAGATAACAGCAGGATTACTTGTTACAGGCGTAGCAGCAAAAGCATTTGACCGCATCAGATCGTTCGGAGCTGCTGTTTGCCTGTCACTTGGAATGCTGTTAACATTCTTTGCCATGCAGGATGCGAATGTATGGCATTGTGTACCTGTGATTGTCATTGCTGTTCTTGCTGAGCTGATCCGCATTGCATTTGAATATAACGAAAAGGGAAATATGATCGCTGCTGTGATCATGTCCTTTTCTACATTCGGATATTACGGACAGATATGGTTCAATCGTGATTATACTTATGAGTGCGCTGTTGAGGAAATGCCGAGAGGTTATGCAGAAACACTGATGGATTGCAGTCCGGCATGGTCGTTTCCGGTTGTTATTATCATCGGAATCGCTGTTGCAGTGATCATTTATAACACAACGAAAAAGCTGTTTGGATTTGATCAATGAGAAAGTCACAGGATCATGGCTTTATGATACCGAAGCCTGGAAAACGGAGATAAAATCATTCGTCTATGCTCGATTATCATGAAAGAGAGGTTATGATATGGCAGTGAAAATCAATACATTGCTATAATACGAGTCTGCCTGTTCTGCCGCTCATGGCATACGAAAAGACAAACGAGTTCGAGCTGTATATCAATGACACCGGTCTGTTGATGGCACTGTTTGGCTTTGCTACCAAGCAAGCGCTGCTGAACGGGAAACTCACGGGTGAGGCAAAGGGAGGGATTTATGAGAACTTTTTCGCCGAAACATTCGTGAAAAGAGATAAGTCAGGAAACCAACGTAAAACAGGGGCGTAATGATATACGAATACTGCAATGTTTCATGGATCTGTTTTCCCGGCAATGAAGCCGCTGCCGACCCGGCAGAACGCAGAGGCGCAGGCAGAGGAAGCTGCCGAGGCATAATCGCCAAACGGCTTTATACGATAACAGAAGAAAACACCCTGACTGCTTTTTTGCGGTCAGGGTGTTTTGCATTGTGTCGGTTGTTCTGCTTAGCCCAGATCAGGGTCGGCTTGACCTTCCATGACCTTCCGCTTGAGCAGACCGAGGTCGAAGATGTCGCATTCATTGTCATCGTTCAGATCCCACGGCGTACCAACGGCGACATATTCCGGGAACAGGGAGTACTCGACCGCCTTGTCGGTGAGACCGTGCAGGTACTTGGTCAACAGGATGATGTCCTGTACATTGACGATGCCGTCTGCATAGACGTCACCGGGCTTGAGATGCACCTTGCCGTCAGTGGGTTCCGTCGGCTGCGTCGGTCCCACTGTCTCAGTCGGCAGCGGATCGGTCGGTTCCTCTGCTTTGCCCCATTCGCTCTCCGGGATGGCGTTCTTCACGGAATAGTAAGCCTTCTTCGGGGAATAGTCCGCATTCATCAGCAGGGGATAGCCCTTCTTGCGCCAGCTCGTGCCGTCCGTGATGCCCCAGAAGACAACAGCCGTGATATTGGCACCGGACTTCTTGGCATCCACGATCTCCTTCATGATCTTCTTGTAGGCATTGGCTACGCTCTGGGAGTCGGCGCCGGAATCGTAGTCGGTGATGTCGAGCTCCGTGATCTGGATCTCCAGACCAAGCTCGTTGTACTTGTCGATCGCCTGACGGTACAGGCTTGCGTCCGGATAGCCGACATCCAGATGCGACTGCATACCCACGCCGTCGATCAGCCCCTTGGCTTTCAGGCTGCTGACCTTGTTGTAGATGGCATCCCGCTTCTCCGGGATATATTCATTGAAGTCGTTGTAGAAGAGCTTGGTGCCCTCCGGTGCGTACATTCTGGCATAGGTGAAGGCATCGTCGATATAGCTGTCATCACCGTAGATCATCGACCAGAGGGACTCCTCCTTCTGGGTGTCCGTGCCTGCGGGACGGAGGTTTCCCTTGTCAAGGTAGCATTCGTTCACAACGTCCCAGCAGTAGATGTCCAGATCCGGAAATTCTACCTGGATCTGACCGAACAGGAGCCGGATGTAGTTCTCCAGACGTGTCTGCATCATTTCCTTGGAGACGAAGGCACCGTCATCCTTGAAGCCCTCCTTGAAGAACCATTGCGGTGTCTGGCTGTACCAGCAGAGCACATGACCACGGATCGGGATGTGGTTCTTCTCACAGAAGCTCAGCAGAGAGCGTGCCTTGTCGAGCGATACAGCGACCTGCGTATTGCTGCCGCTGGCGAGGGTCATGGTCTGATCCATCACATAGTCAGGCTTCAGCTCGTTGCCGATGGTCAGCGAGTTGAAGTGACGCTTCACGATGTCCTGCGAAATGGGCGAAGAAAGCTCATCGGGCGTTGCTGCACAGCCCATCTTGAAGTAGTTGGCATAGATGTCCTTGAGCGGCTCCTCCTCCAGCATTCCCTTTGCCCAGGATGCCTGACCGCTCACCTTGACATCATCGACCTGGAAGTCGTTGCTGCCCTCGGCGGTCTGGAAGTAGATGAGAATGTCCTTCACGCCGCTCGGGATGGCATAGTCCTCCTCGATCAGCGCCCACTCGCCGGAGCCGGAGCCGATCTCCTTGTACTGCTCGCCCTCGCCGTCCGTATATTTGAGCATGAGCTGGACGGTATCGCCTGCCTTGCAGTTGACATAGGCGGAGAAGCTGTAGGTGCTCCCGGCAGTCAGCGTGCCCTCCATCGAGCAGAAGGCGCCCTGCCAGTTCTCTGTCCTGCCGCCGATGTAGAGGCACTGCTTGCCCCCGTGCCACATATTATTGCTGACGGAGACATCCGCCGGACCAAAGCCCATCCATGCACCGACGCCGTCTTCGAAATCCGAGCTGAGCAGCGTCTCGCCGCCCTCAGCGATCGCCGGCATGACGGATGTCATGCTCCCGAGCAGCATGGCTGCTGTCAGCGCTGCTGCGATTTTTGTATGCTTCATGATATATCCCCCTTATTGATATTGTCCGGGCTGCCCCGGGATCATCACATAGTATCATTGTACCACATCACGTCAGAATTTGCAAGGTTTATCCATCAAAAAGCAATAAAAATTCAGAAGTGAAAATTTTTTTGAAAAAGGGGTTGACAAACGCCCCGGAGTGTGCTATAATAATAAAGCCGTCGGAAAACAGGACGGCAAAACAGTGGGGGTTTAGCTCAGCTGGGAGAGCATCTGCCTTACAAGCAGAGGGTCATAGGTTCGAGCCCTATAGTCCCCACCAATGGCCCGGTAGTTCAGTTGGTTAGAACGCCGCCCTGTCACGGCGGAGGTCGTGAGTTCGAGTCTCATCCGGGTCGTATTTGCGGATTTAGCTCATCTGGTAGAGCGCCACCTTGCCAAGGTGGAGGTAGCGAGTTCGAGCCTCGTAATCCGCTCCAATATGGCGCTATAGCCAAGTGGTAAGGCGTTGGTCTGCAACACCATGATCGCCGGTTCAAATCCGGCTGGCGCCTCCAACAAGTCAATAGGCTGCATAACAAAAGACTCTGACGATTGTCAGAGTCTTTTGTTATGCAGCCGCTTTTTGTGTATACAAATTTGACTGTCGGTCATTTGCGACAAATGCATAGTTTTTATGATTTGTATACATGAACTATCATAGCTCCGTTATATTGCACAATAAAAAGGCTCTTCGTTTGTTCGAGTATACATATTTTTAGTATTTGTTTTGAATTTGTCTTTACAAATCAAAAAATGTATGGTACAATAGTACTAACCTCACAGGACGCATGAGCCTGTGACAGTCTGGATAGGGGAGGCCAGCATGAAAGCATGAATAATTATAAGTATATGGCGATCGTGGATTGGGTCAAGGATTATATATCCTCGGAGGGACTCCAGCCGAACGACCGCTTCCTGACGGAGAAACAGCTCTGTGAGATCCACGGCGTCAGCCGTCAGACCGTCAGACAGGCGATGATGCATCTCGAACAGGAGAACATCATCAGCCGTGTACGTGGCAACGGCACGTTCATCTGCGAAAAGCCCGTGGTACAGCAGGCACCGCTGAACCAGAAAAGCGTAGGCGTGATCTCGACCTATTTCAGCGACTACATCTTCCCGCACATCATGACCGGTATCGAGAGCGTTTTGGGGGATGCCGGCTATACGATGCAGCTATCCATCACACACAACCAGGTGCTCGAAGAGACCAAGGCACTGGAGAGCATGTTGTCCTCCGGCGTCTGCGGTCTGATCGTGGAGCCGTCCAAGAGTGCGCTGCCGAATCCGAACATCGCACTGTACAAGGAGCTCCATGACGGCGGCGTCCCGCTGGTGTTCTTCAACGCCAAGTATCCGTGGGGCAATTATCCGTGTGTTGCGATGGATGACAAGGCGGCGGGCAAGGTCGTGACGGATTACCTGATCGGCTGCGGTCACAGGAGCATCGCCGGCATGTTCGTACTCGACGACATCCAGGGACATCTGCGCTACAGCGGCTATATGGAGAGCTGCCTTGCGCACAACATCCCGTTCTCGGAGCGCAATGTCTTCTGGTTTGCGACCTCCGACCGGAACAGCATCTTTGACTACGCCAAGGATAAGCTGCTCGAACTGCTCAAGCGCTCGACGGCAGTTGTCTGCTACAATGACAAGCTCGCTGTCAACCTGCTGAAATTCTGCAAGGAAAACGGGATCCGGGTGCCGGACGATCTGTCCGTAGTCGGCATCGATGATTCACGTTATGCTTCGATCTGTGAGGTGCCGCTGACAACGGTACACCATCCTCACAGCGAATTGGGGAAAGCTGCGGCAAGAAAACTGATCGGTATGATGGAGCACCGTTCATCGGAGCAGAGGGATGAGATCATCGTACCGGAGCTGATCGTCCGCAGTTCTGTCAAAAAACTGTAAGTCTCCGGACCGTTTCTCGGAGATGGGGATGTGAGCTCAAAACTCACAGCATAAGGGGATCTCTGAAATCTGTGTTTTTAGACACGGGGCGTGGGGCGGAGCCCTGCACTCGACCCATTCTCCCTTTTCGCAGAAAAGGAAAATGGGAGTTTTTGGAGATACTCATAATACGTCTGGGGTAGATGCATGATCATGGGGGTGCGGGGATGATACAACAGTCTTCTGCAGAGGGGTTCTGCACAGTAAGGAAGCCGGACATTCAACAGCTGGAGCACATGCTCCGGAGCTCCGGTCTGGAGCATTGCAAGGAGGATTTTGACAAGCTCCTGGAGGCGTTTGGCTTCTGGAAGCTGAGTTCGCTGGTGCTGCGTATCTACATCAGCACGGACATTTACCTGACCGCCCGCAACTTTGCGGGGGAGCTGGGCATCAGCGACAGCACATTCACGGCACAGTTCGGACAGCCGGAGGATCTGGAACAGCACCTCGTCACGATCGAGGGAACGGCAGCCTACCTCTACGGCATCTTCGAGCAGTGCATCCGCTGGCGGATCGAAGCCGTCGGAGACAGCCGTGCAGGCGTGATCCGGAATGCGATCCGCTTCATCGACAAGAATTACATGCGGGAGGATCTGACGCTCAACTGCATCGCACACGAGATCGGTCTGAGTCCGAGCTATTTCAGTGCCCTGTTCAAGAAAAAGACGGGTCACTGCTTCTCCGAATATCTGAACATGGTGCGGATCGACCGCTCCAAGCAGCTTCTGTGCTGCACGTCCAAGATGGTCTACGAGATCGCCTACGAGGTCGGTTTCCAGGACTACCGCTATTTCAGCCAGATCTTCAAGAAGTACACCGGAAAGACGCCCCGCCAGTACAAAAACACTGCAAATGTCGTACAGCAAAGTGTATTATGAACGACTGCGGGGGCTTTCGGCAACGAGAGCCCCTGCTTGTATTTCCAGCGTTTGCCAACAACTGTACAAACTGCCGCTGTGCTGCCGGAAAACGCATAGCATCCGGATATGTATTGACAAATCGGTGTCAAATTCACGCTGATAGGCAGATTATCGTAAAATATTACACGTTTTTGATAATATTTTAGGTATAAATGTACGAACCTTTCAGATATAATGTAATTACAAGTTAAGGTTGACTCATTATTACCCTCCTCTGACTGCTACTGAAGCAGATGGCTATGGCAGGGGCACCGCTCCCGCCATAGCCATACATGACCCAGGGTAACAGAGATACATCCTTAGTGAACGAACTCGATCAAAAATTATTATGATATGGAGGAATCAACCATGAAAATGAAGAAGCTTCTTGCTGTCGTGATCTCTACGATCGTCTGTGCTGCAATGCTGACCGGCTGTGCCACCAATGGCGGCGGTAGCTCCAGCGGCGGCGGTGCTGCGAAGTCCGGCGATCTCATCAAGGTCGGCATCATCAACAACGACCCGAACGAGTCCGGCTACCGTACTGCCAACGACAAGGATCTCAAGGCGACCTTCACCAAGGAGAACGGCTTTGACGCATCCTTCGCTTACAGCCTGAAGAACGACGAGCAGATCACCCATGCACAGAAGTTCATCCAGGACGAGGTGGATTACCTCCTGCTCTCCGCTGCGGATACCGCAGGCTGGGACGGCGTCCTGAAGGAAGCACAGAACGCAGGCGTGAAGGTCATCCTGTTCGACCGTACCGTAGACGCTGACGAGAGCCTGTATGAGGCTTCCATCGTTTCCGATATGGACAAGGAGGGTCAGACCGCTGTTGACTGGCTCAAGAGCCAGAACCTCGACTAGTATGAAGTCATCCACATCCAGGGCGTTATGGGCTCCGCTGCATAGAAGGGCCGCTCTGGTGCGCTCACCGCAGCAGCTGAGGCTGATTCTTCCAAGTGGACGATCGTAGCAGAGCAGACCGCTGAGTGGAACGCTGAGAAGGCGCAGCAGATCGTACAGTCCGTTATCGACTCCGGCAAGTCCTTCAACGTTATCTACGCTGAGAACGACGACATGGCAAAGGGCGCTGTTGCTGCACTCGACAAGGCAAACATCTCCCACGGCGTTGGCAAGGATGTCATCGTAATGGGCTTCGACTGCAACAAGTGGGCACTCGAGGAGCTGCTCAACCAGAACTGGAACTATGACGGTCAGTGCAACCCGTTCCAGTCCGAGTACATCAAGGACGTTATCCAGAAGCTGGAGAACGGCGAGAAGCTCTCCCAGAAGACCATCATCATGAACGAGAAGGGCTTCGATGCAACGACCATCACCCAGGATGATGTAAACAATTACGGCATCTGATCATGACTGGCGCCTCTGCAAACACAGTTTCAGAGGCTGGGGTACGGGGCGAAGCCCCGCAAGCAACGCCATTTCTTTTCGCAGAAAAGAAATGGGATGGGATTTCAACTGAATATGAGACAAGTGCGGAGCGGCATATGGGGAAATGCCCTTGTGTCCCCCGCACTTTCTTTATGCGATTTTCACAGGAAACGCTCCTTAAAATGACGCAGATACGTCGTTCTGGAGCGATGGGGACGCAGGGGGTGACCCTGCACGATGCCTCCTGCTTTCGTAGGGAGAAGCAGGAGGAAGGGGGTAATTGAGATACCTAACACTATCAATGTCAGAGGTGATCGAAATGCGTGAAGGTTCCGTGCTGGAGCTGCGGGGGATCTATAAGTCCTTCCCGGGTGTCAAGGCGCTGCAGAACGTGGATTTCACTCTGCGCAAGGGCGAGATACACGCCCTCATGGGGGAAAACGGCGCCGGAAAATCCACGCTGATCAAGGTGCTGACCGGCGTTCATACCAAGGATGACGGCGATATCTGGCTCAAAGGACATGAGCGTCCGGTGCAGATCCATTCGCCGCAGGAGGCGCAGAAGCTCGGCATCAGCACCGTTTATCAGGAAATTTCCTTATGTCCGAACCTCTCGGTTGCCGAGAATATCTTCATCGGCAGAGGGGACGGGCACCTTATCAAGTGGCGCAGCATGAATGCGAGAGCACAGGAGCTGCTCGATTCGCTCGGCATCGCCGTAAAAGCCACACAGCAGCTTGCAAGCTGCTCCATCGCCGTCCAGCAGATGGTCGCCATCGCAAGAGCCGTGGACATGGAGTGCAGCGTGCTCATCCTTGATGAGCCGACCTCCTCACTCGATGAATCCGAGGTCGCCAAGCTCTTCAAGCTGATGCGCAAGCTCAAAAATGACGGCGTTGGCATCATCTTCGTCACACACTTCCTCGACCAGGTCTATGAGGTCTGCGACCGTATCACGGTGCTCCGTGACGGCACGCTCGTCGGCGAGTACGAGATCGAGACGCTGCCCCGTGTGCAGCTCGTTTCCAAGATGCTCGGCAAGGAGCTCGACGACATGGCAGACATCAAGGAGGCTGCACCGGCATACACCGACAAGGGCGGCGTTCCCGTCTACGAGGGCAGGGGACTGTGCAGCACCGAGGGCATCAGCCCGTTCAACTTCAAGATCCGCAAGGGCGAGGTCAACGGCTTCACCGGTCTGCTCGGTTCGGGCAGAAGCGAATGCGTCCGCACGATCTTCGGTGCGGATAAAGTCATCGGCGGCACCGTGATGATGGACGGCATGACCGTCAAGATCACCACGCCCCGTGAGGCGATGAAGCACGGCATTGCGTATCTGCCGGAGGACAGAAAGCGTGACGGCATCGTGGCGGATCTGTCCGTCCGGGACAACATCATCCTGGCGCTCCAGGTCAAGACCGGCTTCTTCAAGCCGTTCTCCAGAGCAAAGGCAGTCGAGTTTGCCGATGAATACATCAAGCTGCTCGACATCAAGACCGCTTCGGTCAACACGCCGATCGGCTCGTTGTCCGGCGGCAACCAGCAGAAGTGCATCCTTGCCAGATGGCTTCTGACCCATCCGAAATACCTGATCCTCGACGAACCGACACGAGGCATCGACGTCGGTACCAAGGTCGAGATCCAGAAGCTGGTGCTGAAACTGGCATCGGAGGGCATGAGCATCACGTTCATCTCCTCGGAAACAGACGAAATGCTCCGCACCTGCTCGCGGCTGCTCGTTATGCGTGACAGAAAGCTTGTTGGTGAACTGACCGGCGACCAGCTCACGCAGACAGCCGTTATGAATACCATCGCAGGAGGTGAGAGCCGTGCAGAATAACAAAATGGCGGGTATCTGGCAGCAGATCTCCCGCAATCAGATCCTGATCCCGATCGCAGCTTTGCTGCTGCTTGCTTTATTCAATCTGATCGCAGATCCCTCCTTCTTCCGCATCACGCTGAAGGACAACGCCAACGGCGACCCCGTCCTCAGCGGACAGCTCATCTCCATCATCGACAGCGGCTCGGAGCTTGCGATCCTTGCCATCGGCATGACACTCGTCACCGCAGCCTCCGGCGGACAGGATATTTCCGTCGGCGCCGCCATCGCCATCAGCGGCAGCGTGCTGCTGCGGGTACTCTGCGGCTCGGACAGCCGTTCCGAGGAAATGCAGGCACCCATCATCGTGGCTTTTGTGATCGCCTGCATCGTTTCGATGCTCTTCGGCGCCTTCAACGGAGCGCTTGTCGCCTATTTCAAGATACAGCCGATGGTCGCGACGCTGATCCTGTTCACAGCCGGACGTTCTGTCGCCGCCTGGATCAACAACAATGAGCTCCCGATCGTCAAGGATCCGAGCTTCAGCTACTACGGCAACTACATCCCCGGTATCCCGATACCGGCACCGTTCCTCATTGCCATTGTGTGCTTTGTGGTGACGTGGCTCGTGCTGAAATTCACAACGCTCGGGCTCTATGTCCAGTCTGTCGGCATCAACGAGAAGACCTCCCGCCTGAACGGTCTGAACCCTGAGCTCATCAAGCTCCTGACCTATGTGCTGCTCGGTCTTTGCGTCGCAGTGGCAGCGCTCATCAAGGTGAGCCGCATCTCCACCATCAACTATTCCGTTATCGCCAAGGACATCGAAATGGATGCCATCCTGGCAGTCGCACTCGGCGGCAACGCCCTCAGCGGCGGCAAGTTCAACATGGCTGCATCGGTGCTCGGTGCCTATGTCATCCAGTTCCTGACGACGACACTGTACAAATTTGAAGTCAACGCCGCAGCACTGCCGGCCTATAAGGCAGTGGTTGTCATCCTGCTCGTTGTGATGAGTGCGCCGACAGTCAGAGAGAAGCTCTCGGCACTCGTCAAGAAGATCAACGGCGGCGCATCGGCGGAAAAAACCTGATCTGAACGGAGGAATTATCTATGATGAATCTACCCAATGTCCTCCGTCGGGATCCGGGCAAGCGCATGACAGACACCAACCTGCTGACGACCATTACGATCGCCGTATTCCTGGTGATGTACATCGCTTCCATCCTGATCCTCGGTGAGGGCTTCCGCAAACCCCAGCAGATGCTGAATCTCATCAGCACCAATGCGTATCTGATCATCCTGTCCTGCGGCATGAGCCTTGTCATGATCACCGGCGGCATCGACATTTCCGTCGGCGGTGTGACGGCGCTCGTTGCCATGTGCTGTGCCGTATACCTCGACCAGGGCGGCGGCAATGTGTTCGTCTCCATGCTGATCGCAGTCGGCATCGGTCTGGCGTTCGGCGTGGTGCAGGGCTACCTGATCGCCTACCTGAACGTGCAGCCGTTCATCGTCACCCTCGCCGGCATGTTCTTTGCACGAGGCATGACGACCATCGTCCACACGAATCCCTTCAATGTGGAAAATGAGAGCTTCGTGGCGCTCAAGGATTTCCGCATCGTTCTTCCGCTGCTCGGTTCCTATACGAGAAAGGGCAAGTACATCCCGGCGACCATCGAGATCGGCGTCATCGTGGCGCTGCTGATCGTCATCGTGCTGTTCTGTGTCCTCAAATGGACAAAGCTCGGCAGAAACTTCTACGCAGTCGGCGGCAACAAGCAGAGCGCTCTGATGCTCGGCATCAACGTGAAGCGCACGACCTTCGCCTCCTATGTGATCTGCGGTCTGCTGGCGGGCATCGGCGGCTATGTCTACTTCATGCATGTAGGCTCCGGCTCTCCGTCCCATGCGATGGGCGCAGAGATGAACGCCATTGCAGCTTCCATCATCGGCGGCACGATGCTGACCGGCGGTGTCGGCAACATCATCGGTACGCTGTTCGGCGTACTGTCGCTCGAACTCATTAAGAACATCGTGGCATCGGTCGGACTCGATCAGGCATGGTGGACCGGCATCACGATCGCCGCAATGCTCTGCATCTTCCTGGTCGTACAGAGCGTCATCATTGCACGCCGCAAGAAGGCAAATGCATCTGCGGCAGCTGAAAAGGTACCAAAGGGGGGCGTAACATGACGGTCACAGAGCAGATCCGTGCAGGCAAGACCTGCATCGGCATTGAACTTGGCTCCACCCGCATCAAGGCGATCCTCATCGGTGAGGATCATACCCCGCTCGCACAGGGCGTACACGACTGGCAGAACACACTGGCGGATGGCGTCTGGACGTACCCGCTCACAGAGGTGCAGGAGGGCTTGCAGGATTGCTTCCGCAGCCTGATGCAGGATGTGGAAGCACAGTACGGCGAGAAGCTGACGACCACCGCAGGCTTCGGCATCTCGGCAATGATGCACGGCTATCTCGTCTTTGACGAGGCAGGGGAGCAGCTGGTGCCGTTCCGGACATGGCGCAACACCATGACCGAGGAAGCGGCAGCCAAGCTCACCGAGGCATTTTCCTTCAACATCCCGCAGCGCTGGAGCATCGCCCATCTCTATCAGGCGATCCTGAAGGACGAACCGCATATCGACCGGATCGCATTCCTGACGACTTTAGCCGGCTATGTGCATTATCTGCTGACCGGCGAAAAGGTCATCGGCATCGGCGATGCATCGGGCATCTTCCCGATCGACCCGCAGACATGTGACTACGATGCCGCTATGACGGCGAAATTCGACGAGCTGACACAGGGCACACGCTTCACCAGGAAGCTCTCCGACATCCTCCCGCAGATCGTTCCCGTGGGAGACTGCGCCGGAAAGCTGACCGAAGCGGGCGCAAAGCTCCTCGACCCGACCGGGACTTTCCGGGCAGGCGTTCCGTTCTGTCCGCCGGAGGGCGATGCGCAGACCGGCATGGCAGCCACCAACAGCATCGCACCCCGCACAGGCAATGTCTCCGCCGGTACATCCATCTTTGCGATGATCGTGCTCGAACAGAACCTGAAAGCCGTACACCGGGAGATCGACATCGTGACGACTCCCTGCGGCGCTCCCGTGGCGATGGTACACTGCAACAACTGCACCACAGACCTCGATGCCTGGGTGAAGCTGTTCGGCAGCGTACTTGCAGCAGCGGGCACGGAGCTGCCCAAGCCGCAGCTCTACGACCTGATCTACGGTCTGGCGGCAAAGGGCGCCCCGGACTGCGGCGGCATCATCTCCTATAACTATTACGCCGGTGAGCCGGTGACAGGGCTCGATGCCGGCAAGCCGCTCCTGTTCCGCAGCCCCGACAAGGGCTTTGCGGCAGAGGATCTTGCCCGCAGCCTTGTCTATGGCACGGTGGCAACGCTCGCCATCGGCATGGACATCCTCACGAAGGAGGAGCAGGTCAAGCTCGAACGCATCTATGCACACGGCGGTCTGTTCAAGAATCCGGTGCCGAGCCAGAGCATTCTGGCAGCCGCACTCGGTGCGGATATCACGCTGATGCAGTCGGCAGGTGAGGGCGGCGCATGGGGCATTGCGCTCCTTGCAGCGTATATGACACAAAGAACGACAGCCCAGACATTACAGGACTATCTCAGCAACCATGTATTCAAGGACATGAACGGCAGCACGGTCTCGCCTGAAAAGGCGGATGTGGAGGGCTTTGCTGCTTATATGAAACAATACCAGGCTGGTATCGCTGCCGAACGTGTGGCAGCACAGATCTAACAGTCTCTGAAAGCAGGCTTTCAGAGAAGCGGGTACGGGGCACAGCCCCGGAAAACGCTTTTACTATCCCCGGAGTACTGGATTACCGATCAAATCAGTGCTTCCTGAAGAAAGGAATGATCAACATGGCAAAATTCTGGTTTATCACGGGCTCGCAGTTCCTGTACGGTGAGGAGACGATCCGGCAGGTCGAGGAGGATTCTAAGGTCATCGTGGACGGTCTCAAGCTGCCGTTCCCGGTGGAATACAAGCTGACCGCCAAGACGGAGGCAGAGATCGAGAAGGTCGTCAGAGAGGCAAACTACGATGAGGAGTGCGCCGGCATCATCACCTTCTGCCATACGTTCTCGCCGTCCAAGATGTGGATCAACGGTCTGACGCTCCTCCAGAAGCCCTGGCTGCATCTGCATACGCAGTTCAACGAGACCATCCCGAACGAAGCCATTGATATGGACTATATGAACCTGCACCAGTCCGCCCACGGCGACCGTGAGCACGGCTTCATCGGCGCCAGACTCCGCGCCCCGAGAACGGTCGTTGCAGGCTACTGGAAGGATCCCGCCGTGCAGGAGAAGATCGCACAGTGGCAGCGTGCCGCCGTCGGCGCCAAGTTCAGCCGCAGCCTGAAGATCGTCCGCTTCGGCGACAACATGCGTGAGGTAGCAGTCACCGAGGGCGATAAGGTCGAGGCACAGATCAAGCTCGGCTGGCAGGTCAACACCTGGGCAGTCGGTGATCTCGTTCAGGAGATGCACAAGGTCACGGAGGCCGAGATCGACGCTCTGATGGCAGAGTATGCCAAGCTCTACACCTTCGAGGAGAAGGACACCGAGGCGATCCGCTACCAGGCTCGTGAGGAGATCGCTATCGAGAAGATCCTCGTTCGTGAGGGGGCTATGGCATTCTCCAACACCTTCCAGGATCTGCACGGCATGAAGCAGCTTCCGGGTCTGGCTTCCCAGCACCTCATGCACAAGGGCTACGGCTTCGGCGCAGAGGGCGACTGGAAGACCGCCGGCATGACCGCCATCATCAAGGCGATGTATCCGGACGGTGCGACCTCGTTCATGGAGGACTACACCTATGATTACAAGCACGAGCTGATCCTCGGCTCCCACATGCTCGAAGTATGCCCGAGCATCGCAGCCGACAAGCCCCGCATCGAGGTGCATCACCTCGGCATCGGCGGCAAGGAGGATCCGGCACGTATCGTGTTCGAGGGCAAGGCTGGCAAGGCAAAGGCGATCTCCCTGATCGACATCGGCGGCAGACTGCGTCTCATCTCCCAGGATGTGACCTGCGAGAAGCCGTTCCAGGATATGCCGAATCTCCCGGTAGCACGTACCATGTGGCGCCCGGAGCCGTCCTTCCTCGACGGTCTGACCTGCTGGATCATTGCCGGCGGCGCACATCACACGGTGCTGTCCTACGAGATCACCACACAGGCTGTGCATGATTTCGCAGCCATCATGGGCATCGAGCTGGTTGTCATTGACAAGGACACCAAGCCCTACACCCTCGAGCGTGACCTGATGCTCGGCGATGTGATCTACGCAAGGAGATAAACGGTTCCCGAAATCAAGGTGATCGCTGAACGGCAGCGATACAGAAGGGGGATCTTCTGAAAAGGATTATTTATTCATTGGTAATAGCAGACTTGCCCGGACATGGCGTCCGGGCTCGTGCTGCATATGGATGTAAATAAAAAATGGCTGAAAAACACCCCCTCCGCCGCCGTTCGGCGGCACCTCCCCCAAAGGGGGAGGACAGGGGGGAGGGGGTTGCCCCCCCTCAGACCCGCTTTTTCTGAGATCCTTAAAACGAAAGGAGGTTCACATGCTGACAGAGGACCAGCTCAATGCCGTCCGGTGGTATACCGGCGATGTCGAGGGCGACGACCCGTTCTGGGGCGACCCGAAGGCGTATGTGGGTGTGAATGCGCTGTTCTTCCCCGGCATCGGCACGGAAACGCTCCGGGCTGCGGAGGGAAAGCGCCTGAATCCTGCCCTTTTAGCAGATGAAGAACGCCTGCGGGAGACCTTGCGGGTGCTGCTCTCCGCCTTCACACCGGCGGTGCGGGAATTGCAGACATCCCGGGTGGAACGGCTTTCGGATTACGAGGCGATGAAGGCAGCAGGGCACACCCTGAGCTTCACATCGACCTCGGAAAACGGCTTTCTTGCGGCATACAGCGACCGGCGGGGCATTGCGCTCCTGCGGTTCCGTATCCCGGCAGGCACACCGGTCATCCGCATGGCAGATGCGTTGCCGTATTATGCTAAATCCGAGGAGGCAGAAGTCCTGCTCCCGCCGGGTCTGGCGCTTACGCTGACAGAAAGTCCGGTGCCGGAGGCATATCTCCATATCCGTGATGCAGACGATGCGCCGCCGCAGTGCTATGTGCAGGCGGTTCCCGGAAAGCTGCTCTCTCATCCGCCCACGCAAGCCACAGACGGCGCAGCAGCCGGAATGCGCATCTTTGCCACCCTGAACAGCGGCGAAGCACCTGATCCGGCGGATGTCAAAATCTATTCTACATGGAAATCTTCCATGACCGCATCGCTGTTGAACGAACGCTGATGCGAGTACAGGCTCTCAGGGGCATCGGGGGAAGCTCCTGAACCGGCGAAAGCCGGCAAGAAACGATCGACCGATATATGAAAAAAGAAAGAAGGTCATTATCATGCATGGTTCCGTAAAATTCCGAACGCTTGCCGCCGTGCTTGCGGCAGCGGTGACGGCTGCCTGTCTTCCGGTCATCCCGGCAGGCGCAGCACCCAAGACGATCGTTGCCAGCCAGGGCAGCGAGAGTGCAACAGCACGCCTGCGGGGCAGCGCTGCCGAGATCGTCCACGACAGCACGCTCGATTCCGATGTCCTCAGCCTGAACGGCACGTCCTTCGGCGGCGGCTGGCTGGAGCTGCCCCAGTTCTTTGAGAAGGACTGCGGGAAAGGCTTCACCTTCTCGCTGCAATACAAGCTTTCGGACGACAACGCCAATTATGCCCGTTTGTTCCAGTTCGCCACGGTGCCCTTCGGCGGCGGCAATGCGCCGTCCTATTCCTCGCCGGACATCTCCGTCGATGTGAAGGACAAGACCGCCTTCCGTGCAAGCGTCTTTGCCGGGACAGGCGAGTCCACTGAGAATGACGACAAGCACCGCGCCATCTTCGACCTCGATGCGGCGCCGGATACCGCATGGCACACCATGACGGTGGTCTGCTCGCCGGACGGTGTGACATATTACATCGACGGCAAGTCGGTCGCTTATGAAGCGGACACGATCTCCGACACGGCCAAGAGCCTGTTTGAGGGGAACACGATCCAGTCGTATGTCTACAACTCGATCGGTCACTCGCTCTATTCCGACAAGGACATCCGCGCCAGGATCGACAATGTGGCGCTCTACCGTCGTGCGCTTTCGGCTGCGGAGGTGAAGGATCTCCCGGATGATGCGGAATTCCTGTATACCTTCGAGGAAAACACCCTCGAGGAAGCGCCCCCTGCCGTCTATGAGCAGGAGACCGCCAAGACCCTCGGCGGTGCGAACATCACCAGCATCCCGGAGCTCTACACGGCATCCCCGGACGGCAAGCTCCTGACGAAGCTCTGGACGGACGGCAGCCGCTACTACTACTCCGTCCACAAGGACAGCGGCGAGACGGTCATCGAGCCCTCGCAGCTCGGCATCGTCACCACGACCGAGGATCTGTCCTCCGGCTTCACGGGTGAGGTGCCGACCGCTACCGTGACAGAGATCGACGAGAGCTATTCCATGCCCTACGGCAAGCACCACGACATCCGCAACCACTGCACCGAGATGAGCTTCCCGCTGCAAAAGGGCGGCACCACGCTGACCGTGACCTTCCGTGTCTATGATGACGGGGTGGGCTTCCGCTACAGCCTGAACAAGGGCGCCGCCATCAAATCCGAGGCAAGCCAGATCATTTTCCCAACCGGCAGCACGTTCTGGGGCAACTGGCCCAATGCGACATATGAATGGGATATGGTCGAGCTGACCACCCAGAAGATCAACGATGCCTGGGCGGATTATTCCTGCCCGCTGACCGGCCATGTCGGCGGTCATAGCTGGGTCGTTGTCTCCGAGGCGAATGTCTTCAACGAGGACGATCCCTACTGCGCCGGCTGTCTGCGGACAGAGGGCGGCAGCCGTGCACTTTCGTGGAAGTTCGGTGTCAAGGAGGAGGATGTCAGCTTCACCAAGGCGTTCCACACCCCGTGGCGTGCTGTCATCATCGGCGATGACCTCAACGGCATGGCAAACAGCGACCTCATCATGAACCTCAACCCCGAGAACAAGCTCGATGACATCAGCTGGGTGAAGCCCGGCAAGACCGCATGGTCGTGGTGGTCGTCCGGCGGTGATTCTCCGGTAGAGTATCATACGCAGAAGGACTACATCGACTTTGCCGCCGAGAACGGCTGGGATTTCGTCTGCCTTGACTTCGGCTGGGCGCTCTGGGACGATTCCGAGAACAAGGTCAAGGAGCTCTGCGAATACGGCGCCGAGCGCGGCATCGGCATCTACCTCTGGTACGGCGTCAACAACAAGGGTCATAACGGCTATAAGGACAGCAAGGGCAACCCGGCATATCCCTACTATTCGCTCCTGGATGAAGCGACCATCACCCGTGAGTTCGAGCGCATCAGCCGGATCGGCGTCAAGGGCGTGAAGGTCGATTACTACGAGAGCGATACGCAGGAGACCATGCGCCAGATGCACATGTGTGCCGACATTGCGGCGAAGAACAAGCTCATGGTGCTCTTCCACGGCTGCACCATCCCGAGAGGTGAGAGCCGCACCTATCCGAACATCGTCTCCTATGAGGCAGTCAACGGCACGGAGTACTACAAGTGGTTCACGAGCCCGTCGCTCGAGAATCGCGTCTCCTACACCTTCACAAGAAACGTAGTCGGCTCGGCAGACTTCACCCCGACCGGCGTCCGTGTCTACAACAGTGAGGCGACCGCTGGCTTTGCCTTGGCAGATGTTGTCACCATCGAATCCGGCATCCAGCACTTTGCGCATTCCGTCTACACCTATGAGAATTCCTCCGCGCTCCCGCTGCTCAATGACGTTCCGGTGGTATGGGATGAGCTGAAGGTGCTGGACGGCTACCCGATGCAGTTCAACGTCACCGCCCGCAGAAGCGGCAAGAGCTGGTACATCGCCGCTTCGACCATCAAGTCCCGCAATGTGGACATCAAGCTCTCCGATCTGATCGGTGAGGGCACCTACAACGCCTATATCTTTGCAGACAATTACAACGGCAGCGACCTGAACGTCTCCGTGCAGGAGGGGCTGACCGCCGAGGATACCATCAGCATGGAACTCATGGATAAGGGCGGCTTCGTCATCAAGCTGACACCCGGCTCCATGAAGCTCACCACGCCCTACACCAATTACATCAACTATGAAGCCGAGGACGCTAAACTCTCCGGTAAGTCCTCCGTGACCAGCGGCAAGGACGGCAAGTTCAGCTCCGGCGGTGCATACGTCGGCTATGTCGGCGGCGCAGGCAACGGCGTGACCTTCGAGAATGTGAGGGTGGACACCGCAGGCAAGTACACGCTGCGCATCTACTACATCTCCGGTGAGCCCCGCTCCCTCAAGGTCGATGTCAACGGCAAATTCGTCCAGAAGATCGACAACTGCTACGCCAACAAGGGCGACTGGACGGGTCTGCGTGCTGTCAATATTGATGTGGAGCTTGCCGGCGGCGTAAATACCGTCAAGCTCTACAACGACCAGGGCGACGGCCCCTCCATCGACCGCATCGCCATCGCCATACCCGAGAGAGAGCTCCGGGGCGACCTGAATTTCGACGGCAAATGCGATCTGCTCGACCTGATCCTCCTCACGAAGTACATCCACGGTCTTGCCGGCTTCAACGAGGAGCAGTTTGCGATCGCCGACATGGACGGCAACGGCGAGGTCGATGTCTTTGATTTGGCAGCGTTCAAGAAGATGCTGCTTTCCTGAAAAGGAGGAAATTATGAAGCAAAAGGTTACCTCTAAAAACTATGTTTTTAGAGGAGGGGAATGGGGCGAAGCCCCATTCCTAAGCCGATCTGCTTTTCGTAGAAAAGTAGATCGGAAAATTGAAAGACGCTCCCATATAACAGCTGCGCTGCTGACGGCTGTTATGCTCGGAATGACGCTCCTGCCCCTTCCGGCAGGGGCGGCTTCCGTGGATACCAAGGGCGATGTCCTGCCCGGCGCAGCGTACACGATCATGTCCCGGCTCAGCGGCAAATTCATGACCGCCGGCGAGGACGGCAATGTCCTGCAATGGGAACAGCAGGCAGGCACTTCCCAGACCTGGCAGATCCTCTCCGCCGGGGACGGCATGTGCTGCATCCTGAATGCCGACCGCAGCCTTGCGCTCACGGTCGAGGGCGGCGACAGCACCAACGGCAACAACATCGCACTCACGCCCTACGAGGACACGCCGGCGCAGCATTTCATTCTGCACCGGACGGACGATGCCTATTATATCACAGGCGAATGCTCCGGCAATGCGGCGCTCGATGTCTATGACATCAGCTACGACAACGGCGCCAACATCGACCAGTGGGACTACTGGCGGGGCGAAGGACAGAAGTGGTATATCCGCCCCGTGGACAATGCCTATACCTTCACGGCGGGCGACCTGAACCAGGACGATGTGGTGGACATCTTCGACCGTGCGCTCCTGCAAAAGGGGCTGCTCTACGGCTTCGACAAGGCAGGGGAGACGGCAGCGGATGTCAATGCAGACGGCTATGCCACCGTGCAGGATCTGGTGCTGCTCACAAAGTTCCTCCACGGTCAGGGAAGCATAGCGCAGACGGCATCTGCGTCCTATGAAAAGCCCGAAGCAGCGTATCTTTTCGCCTACTTCCTCGGCAATGCCCCCGAGCAGGAGCGGCTTTCCTATGCGGTGAGCCTTGACGGCTATCATTTCACGGCACTCAACAGCGGCAAAGCCGTCTGGAAGTCGAGCGTCGGCACGGAATGCCTGCGTGACCCCTATATCTTCAAGGGCGAGGACGGGCTGTATCATCTCTTAGCAACGGATATGAAGTCCTCCCTCGGCTGGAACAGCAACCGGGACATCCTCAGTGCCAAGTCCACCGACCTTGTCCACTGGTTTGACGAGACATCCATCAAGATCGCCAATGCCTCCCCGCTGATGAACGGCGCCGACCGTGCATGGGCGCCGCAGGCGATCTATGACCCGCAGAAGCAGTCCTACATGATCTACTTTGCCGCCCGTGTACCGGGTCGGGATGACCGCACGATCATGTACTATGCCTACAGCAAGGATCTCCGGACGCTCGACACCGATCCGGCACTGCTCTTTGCGCCGCAGAACGGCGATGACGCCATCGACTCCGACATCATCTACCAGAACGACAAGTACTACATGTACTACAAGAACGAGACCAACAAGAAGCTCTACCTTGCCGTATCTGACCACGCTTCCGGTCCCTATCAGGAGATCCGGCAGGTGTCCGAGGACGGTCTCGGCGTAGAGGGACCGAACATCTACCATATCCTCGGCTCCGACAAGTGGGTCATGATGTCCGATGCCTACGGAAACGGCTTCTACGTGATGCAGGAAACGACCGACCTCGAACACTTCACGACCGTGGCAAGAAGCGGCTACAGCTTCGACTTCACGCCCCGCCACGGCTATGTCATCCCGATCACGGATGACCAGTACAATGCGCTGGTGAGTGCCTTCCCGTCCGCCGGGGTGGCAGCGAAGAACACCGGCACGCAGCCGATCGTCAGCCGCATCCGGCAGGGGGAGAGCGTCAGTTTGCCCGAAACTGTGACGGCGACCTATACCGATGGCAGCACGGCAGATTTCCCCGTGACATGGGATGCCGCAGATCTTGCCGATGTCAATACCGCAAGCCCCGGCGTCTATGAAGTCAAAGGCACCCTCCGCAGCAGTGCGGATACCTATACGTCGCCCTTCATCGAGGAGCGGGCGGATCCGTACATCGTGGACGGAGAGGACGGCTATTACTACTTCACCGCCTCCTATCCCGCTTACGGCAGCGTGGACAAGGGCTATGACCGCATCATCCTGCGCCGGAGCAATACGGTCGCAGGGCTTGCCTCCGCAGAGGAAAAGACCATCTGGAACGCCCACCCGAGCGGCATCCTCGCCAAGCACATCTGGGCGCCGGAGCTGCACAAGATCGGCGGGAGCTGGTACATGCTCTTTGCGGCGGGTGCCAGCGACAATGTCTGGGCGATCCGTCCGTATGTCCTCAAATGTGACGGCGACCCCTACACCGGCAGCTGGACGGAGCTCGGACAGATGCAGGCGTCAGACGGCGACACGGAGTCCTTCCGGAGCTTCTCCCTCGATATGACCTACTTCGAGCACAACGGCAAGCATTACGTCATCTGGGCGGAGATCAAGGGCGATTCCTCGCTGTTCATGGCAGAGATCGACCCCGCCGCCCCGAACAAGCTCATCTCGCAGCCCATTTTGCTGACAAAGCCCGAATATGCCTGGGAGCTGGTCAACAACCGTGTGAACGAAGGCCCCGCCGTCCTCAAAGCGAACGGCAAGGTCTATGTGTTCTTCTCGGCATCCGGCACCGGCTCGGAATACTGTGTCGGTCGGCTCGAAGCGGACGCCGATGCAGACCTCATGGACGTGAAGAGCTGGAAAAAGCTCGATCATCCGGTGCTTTCGACCGGCAATCTGCAAGGCGAATCCGGCCCCGGGCATAACAGCTTCGTGACGGATGAGCACGGCGACCTCCTGATCGTCTACCATGCACGGCCTTCGACCCATGCCTATCAGGCGTGCGGCACCTACAACAAGGATCCGCTCTACGATCCCTGCCGCCACACGCACATCCGGCGGGTGCTGTTCGATGCAGACGGTGCCCCGGTCATCGACCGCTGCGCCGCCGCAGAGCTCACAAGCGATACTGTCACGGCGATGATCATTGTGGAATAAAAGAGATGCACCCCCGGGGAGTTCCGGGGGTGCATTTTTCATTTAGTCGATACTCATCCGCACATTCGCGCCGCTGTAGTTGCCGCCACGCTCCGAAGGCTGGATGATGACGGTCACGGGGCAATGCTGGCTCCATTCAAACTGATAGGACTCACCGGAGGACTGACCGATGAAGGTCTTCCAGTTGACATCTGCGGTGATATTCGGGTCGCAGGGACCGTTGCCGATCCAGCAGACCACTGCATCCGGGTCGGCGGTGAGGGTCGTACCCGTGCCGACATTGCTCAGCACGAGCGGGTTGCCGTCGCAGATGACTGCCACATAGGCATTGGCGCCGTTGCCGGTCAGCGTCGTGGTACACAGACCCTTCTGGGAGAACATACCTACGCCGATGAAACGGATGCTATACTTGCAGTCGCCGGAAAATGCCAGCAGGTTCTCAGATTCGACAGAGATCATCTCGCCGTAATCGAGCTGGTACACGACCACATGCTGTCCCAGATTGGCATAATAGGTCACGGAATCGCCGTTCATGAGCACCTTCATCAGCGGGATGTTCTCGCCCGTGGCACGACGCATGAACGAGCCGAGGAGTGCCTGTCCGATGTTGCCCTCCGGACCGAGGAGAACCTTCTCGAACTTGTAATTCTTTGTGCCGCTCTCACCGGCGATGAAAGCGCCTGCCTTCGTGAAGATCGTGTCATTGCCCTGGCAGGTGACCTTCAGTGTCAGCTCATTGACTGTTTCAAATACTACCATTTTTCTATCCTCCGTCAGTTGATCTCTACGCCGTAGACGGCACACTGCCCGGCGAGATCCTGGTTCACGCCGTTGCCTACGGGGTTGAATTTCCATTGTCCGTTGTGGCGGTACAGCTCACCGATGGTCATGGAGATGACATTTGCATACAGCTCCTCCATCCGGTAGCTCAGGATCACCTGGTTATTGGCGGCATTGAGGATGCGCACATAGGGATCCTGGATCATGCTGAAATTGAGATGATGCTCAAACGCCTCATTGATCGTCAGCACAAAGACGATCTTCTCGACCTGCGGACTGACACGGTTCAGATCGACCTCGATGACCTCCCGATCCTTGTGCGTGCTGTCGATCATGAAATGCACGCTGCCGTCCGGGCTCGTTTCCTGGCTGTAGAACACGAACCAGTCATCGCTCTGCACCTTGCCGTTCCCGGTGACGAGAAATGCCGATGCATCGAGGTCGCACTGGCTGTTGCTGACATTCCAGCCGAAGCACATCTTGAGCCTGGATGCGCCGCTCAGCGGTGCTTTCTGCCCTCTGCGCAGCAGATTCGGCAGCTCCGGGATGGTCATCCTCGGTGTTGCAGGCGCTGCGGGAGCGGGAGCCGGCTGCGGTGCAGGTCTCTGCGGCTGCTGATACTGCGGCGGTACAGGCTGCGGCTGCGCCGGTCTCTGCGGCTGCTGATACTGCGGCGGTACAGGCTGCGGTGCAGGTCTCTGCGGCTGCTGATACTGCGGCGGTACAGGCTGCGGCTGCGCAGGTCTTTGCTGCTGCTGGAACTGTGGCGGTACGGGCTGTTGCTGCTGCGTCCTGCGGTTGTTGAGCTGCGCAACGGACTGTTTCGTATAGGCGCTCTGCACACGAGGCGGTTGCTTGAGCGTGGCTTTTCGCAGTGCAGCGGCAGTTTTCTGCGGGATCTGTAGCTTCATAGATCACCCTCCTTTATACGGGATCGTAGCTATATCCATTATAGCACACAGTGTGAAACCTTGTCAATAGAAAATGCACCCCATGCATAAGCATAGGGTGCATCTGTCAGTGTACCATTAAACGGGGAGGCTCGGGATCAGCTCAACGAGGTACTTCAGGATGTTCAGGGAGTCCGTCTCGTTGATAGCGCCGTTTCTGTCAACGTCAGCGTTCAGCTTGCCGTCATCGGAGATGTAATCACCGGTCAGCAGGTTCTTGTTCAGTGCGATAACGTCGAGAATGTCAACCTTGCCGTTGTTGTCTACGTCGCCGTACAGCTTAGCCTGGTTCTGAGGTGCCTCAGTGGGCTGCTCAGTAGGCTTATCAGTGGGCTTTTCAGTAGGCTGTTCAGTGGGCTTTTCAGTCGGCTGCGTGGTGGAACCGCCGATCTTCACTGCCTCGACCAGCGTGCAGGTCTGCGGCCAGTAAACGTGGATATCAATGAAACTGTAGTTGTCGTCGTTGTCATAGGTCAGCGTGAAGGTGCCGTCGCTCGGGCTTGCCTTCCAGTCTACAGGAGCCCAGCCACCGGGCGGATTGTATACGCCGTTTGCTTCCAGATCGTTGGAGTTGGTCTTGAAGGTTACCTTGACCTTGCTTGCACCGGCTGCATCAACGGACCAGTAGGTTCTGCCCTCACTGTTTTCCTTCTCGGTCACAGTAGCCTTTGTCTCGCCGCTGGAAGGCGGATTGGTCGGATCCTGCGGCTTTTCAGTCGGAGCCTGGGTCGGATCCTGCGGCTTCTCAGTCGGAGCCTGGGTCGGATCCGGATCCTGCGGATTTACATTGATGCTGCCGTCGATGCCCGGGATGGAGGTAACGGTGCTGCCGGTGCCGAACTTGTCATAGAGAGCGGCTGCGGCTGCAACGAGGTTTGCCTGATAGTCAACAGCAACTTCGTTTACCTGGTAGCCGATCTCGTCATAACGCTGGTCAACATAGACACCAGCCTTGTTCGGACCGCCTACGAGTGCGCCGACGAGGGAGTACTTGTTCGGCTCGTTGCTGTTGGAATCATTCATGCCGGAAGCAGCTCTGTGGTGGCAGTGTGTCGGGGACTTGTCGTTCCAGCCGACTACATAGTTCTGACCGCCGTTAGCGCCGAGGATGATGTTCATCTGACCCTGTGCCCAACTGGAGTAGTCGGCACTGGAGTTCTTGGAAGATACGAGGGAAACGAACTGCATACCGCAGTTGTAACGTGCGCTGCCCCAGTCATCCATGCAGAGGTAGTTGCTGCCGTTGCAGAGACCGCCGATGTAACCGTTGACCTTGGACCAGTCCTTGGTCTCCTTGGCGATAACGCAGGCTGCACCGAGGTCTACGTTGCCCCATGCATGAGCCCAGCCGAGATACTGGGTGTTCTTGGACTTGGCATCGTTCAGGTACCCCTGATCCTTTGTCGCTACATAGAGCCATGCAGCTGCCCATGCCTGATCGTCTGCACACTGCTTGGAATCATAGAAGGTCTGTGTACCTTCTACTGCACACTGGTTGTCACGGGTGGAGAACTTGTAGAGCGCCTTTGCGTAGTCAAGGGACTCCTTGTTGCCGAAGTTGATGTAGTCCAGTGCGAGTGCTGCTGCATACTCAGCGGCAATATCGCTGGCACCGGAGGTCGTCCAGTACATCTGACCACGGTTGCCCTGCTGCTCCGGAGCGCCCCAGTAAGCGTGATCCGGCCGACCTTCTCCCTTCTGGTAGAGGAACTTGGAAACGCTGTCGCCGCTCAGTACGGTGCTCTTCTTGAAGAAGTCGATAAAGCGGTTGTTGATCATCTTATAGTGGCTGGTCAGACCGAGGGAATCGTAAGAGTTTTTGTACTCGTAGTAGCTCCAGCCGAGTGTGGATGCAGCATAGCCCTGCGGCAGGCCGAACATAACGTGGTCACCGGCATCGTGGAAACCGCCGACAACGTCGTCGTTCATATGGCAGTTGCCTCTCCAACTGAATGCACAGCCGCTCACGTCGCCGCACATATTGGCGTCGTAGAAATACAGGCTGTACTGTAACAGCTTGGCATAGTTGTCGTTGTCAGCTGCTACAACGGTCGTGGGGGCTGCGGTGAATGCGACCGAAGATGCGAGCAGTGCAGTGCTCATGATCCCGGCAATCAGACGCTTGCCCAGTTTGAATGTGTGTCTCATGATAAACACTTCCTCCTTAAAAAATTAGAATTATACTGTGCGGATGCCTTACGCAGTTGACATGCCGCCAATATCCGTGCATCGGAACGATAGTCTCTCGATCAAAAATCGTTCACATATACATCCTTATTATATCTCATTTTGCACAAAAAATCAACTGTATTTTGTAAAGTCAAATGAATTTTATGGAAAGCTCCAAAAAACCACGTTTGTTTGTCAAATTGCTCAACAAAATCATGCGGATTATCCAAAATTGAAGATATTTGCAACATTCCTTACAGGATATGCAACTACAGAGAGCCCTGTCAGCACTTGCCAGATGACCGGATCTGTGGTATACTGCAAATAAACGAGGTCTGTTTTGTTGCAGTGGAGCCCCCTTAAAACCCTTCCTTCCCCAAAGGGGGAGTTGCCGCCGGACGGCGGCGGAGGGGCACCCGAAGCGAGAAACCCGGATCTCTCGACAAGCTGGGGGGACGCAGTGCAGACCGTCTTTCTTCAAATCACAGCACATCTATCACAGGAGGTGATCCCGATGCTGGATCTTTCCAATCTGGCGATCTACAAGGAGAACAACCGCATCGAAGCCAAAAAGGCGACCGGCGGTCTGCCGGACAGCCTCTGGGAGACCTATTCGGCATTTGCGAACACGCTGGGCGGCGTGATCTTGCTCGGCGTGGAGGAATACCCGGACAAGAGCCTGCATCCCGTGGATGTACTCGATCCCGACTGGCTCCTCACGGATTTCTGGGAGACGATCAACGACCCCGCACGGGTGAGCGTCAATCTGCTGAGCGAGCAGAATGTCATGATCCGCACGGTGGACGGCAAGCGCATCATCGTCATCACCGTGCCGCGGGCACAGCCGTCGGACATCCCGGTCTTCATCAACAACGACCCGCTCACCGGGACATACCTCCGCAGCGGCGAGGGCGACTGCCGCTGCACGCCGGACGAGGTGTTCGCCATGCTCCACAAATTCCGCAAAGGGCAGGACATGCGCCTGATCGAGGAGATGGCGCCGGATGTCCTCGACCCGGAGACGCTCCGCAGCTACCGGATGCGCATGAGCCACACCCGCCCGGGGCATGTCTACGGCGAGCTGGATAACGATGCCTTTTTACAGCGCATCGGCGCCGTGGGAGCCGGGAAGGACGGCGCAATGCACCCCACCGTGGCAGGGCTCCTGATGTTCGGCTCGGAATATGAGATCGTGCGGGCGTTCCCGGCATATTTCCTCGATTACCGGGAGGATGCGGAGGTGCAGGGCGGCTGCCGGATCACGTCCTCCTCGGGGGAGTGGAGCGGCAATCTGTACGACTTCTACTTCCGGGTGCAGGACAGGTTCCTGCGGGAATTTGGTGCAGCAGGGGAGGACGCCCCGGTCTATAAGGCACTGCGGGAGGCGCTTGCCAACTGCCTGCTCAATGCCGATTATTCCGGCAGACAGGGGCTCGTCATCCACCGGAGCGCCGGACAGATCACCTTCTCCAACCCCGGACGCTTCCTCATCGGCATCGAAGCGGCGAAGTCGGGCGGTATCTCCGACCCGGTGAACCCGGCGCTCGTGAAGATGTTTAGCTTCATCGACGTGGGCAGCCGCACCGGCAGCGGCATCCCGGGCATCTTCCGGGTGTGGAACCAGCGTGGCTGGCAGGCTCCCGTCATCTCGGAGAGCTTCCACCCGGAGCGCATCACGGTGACGCTTTCCATTGGCAATGCAGCGGATAAAGAGACCATCTCCAATGTGCAGAAGGAGATGATCATCGACTACCTGACCGACCATGTGACCGGCGATGCGGCATCGCTCGCAGAGGTCCTCGGCGTGAAGCACACCCGAGCCAGACGCCTCCTGCAACAGCTTGCGGCGGAGGGGATCGTGGTCGCGGACGATGCGGAGGAGCCGTCCTATCGCCTGACACGATGATACAAAAATACAGCGGGGGCGCTCC
This sequence comes from Oscillospiraceae bacterium, assembly GCA_024684395.1. Taxonomy (GTDB): domain Bacteria; phylum Bacillota; class Clostridia; order Oscillospirales; family Ruminococcaceae; genus UBA3855. The sequence continues at coordinate 4,082 of JAIKWY010000109.1, read as the reverse complement.
TGCCTCCGCTTTTTGTCGGATAACGGTTGCAAAAACTTTAGTTTTATGCTATACTATACATATTCACAGCGAATCATGGAGGGATGTGCATGCAAAGGGAATTACGGCGGTATGAAAACCGCCTGGTTGTGATCGGCAGCGGCATGATCGGCATAGGCCTGTGGAGCCTGGTCAAAGTGATCCTGTCACTGTTCATGGACGAGCGCGTAGCAAACTCGATCAAAGAATCAGCGGACGACATGATCAGCGAGGCATTGATCTTGGCCGTATTACTGATCATCGTCGTACTTGTCGTGGGTTGGCATCTGGCCATCGGCCTTTCCGCACGGTCAGAGGGGTACGGAAAACGCAGCTCGTGGGCCTATCTTGTGTCGATCGCGCTGCTCATAGCGTTCTATATCTTCAGCATGAAGGCGGAGATCGACGAGTTTGACACCGTGAGTGAAGATCCGATCGAAATGGTGATCTCTCTGCTGATCGACGGCTCTGTTTGCGTCACGCTTGCAGAGCTGTTCCACGCGGCGATCCGCGTCAAGCTGTACCGCCATAAGCTCAAAAAGCTGGAGGTGGCGTGATGCAGGAAGATTTCCATTATTATGCGACCTATTGTGCAGCATATCTTGCGGGCTATTCCCACGAGGAGAGCCTTGCGGTCTGCTACAGCGCACAATTTGTCGATATGTGTTCCCGGACGCTGCTCTCCAAGCTCAAAGCGCCCCTTTCTGCAGCGACCACACAGCTCCAGCTCGAGCTGATGGATGCGAGCACCGATGTGCTGGGCATCCAGGACATCACACGCATCTGGGCATCGTTCCACTTCCTGCCGAAGGATCTGTATGCGGAGCGCCGCTTCTGCAACAAGCTGTACCGTAGCAAGTACCGCCTGATCTGCGGTCCGAACGGCGATCTTGTGCGGGATACGGTCGAGCTCGCCAAAGACAAGAGCCTACAGGCAGTGGGCGTTGCGATGCATGTGCTTGCCGATACCTGGGCACATGCCTATTTTGCGGGAACGCCGTCGCTCGTCATCAACAATACCAATTATCATTTCTATGAGATCCTCCCGGAGGGCGAACGGAAGATCACCTTCCGCCACAGCGCCTCCAAGCCCGATGAGCCGGACAAGAGCATCTATACATGCAGTCTCTACCAGATGCATGAGCATTCCATCATGAACCTTGGTCACGGACGTGCGGGACACCTGCCGGATTACAGCTTCATCCGCTACAAATACCTGCCGGCGTGGTATGACTATGAGGAGATCATCAAGGACAACCCCTCGGAGTATTACCATGCCTTCTGCCAGATGGTCTATGCGATGCAGTTCCTGCGGGGCGAGCGTCCGGCATTCGAGACAGCGCAGTATGCCTGGGAGACCGTGCAGCCCTATGAAGCGCAGATCCGCGCGATCCTTGAAAAGCGCCAGCTCGATGCCTGTGCAGACTGGGCGGCATTCGGCAGACAGCTCTCCGGCGAGGAGATCCCCGCCTTTGACTTCGAGGCATGTCAGCAGGAATATGTGGATGCGTCCGACAAGAACAGCACCGTGCTCGGGAAGTTTATCCTTGCGGCACTTGCGCAGAAAAGCATGGTGACGAACCGCATCTACCGCTCCAAGAACATGCTGGCGGGCTTTTCGATCAATTTTGCAGAAAAAGGCTTCATGGGCATCAAGGATTTCAAGATGCTGACAGAGGAACTCGGAAGGGGGCGGGAGCATGACTAAACTACAGCGCATCCGCAGCTTCTGCTGGGGGTTCCTGCTCATCGCGCTCACCGTGCTCATGCAGTTTGATGCGGAGCTCGGATTCGTCATTGCAGCGATCGGCCTCTGTCTGATGCTGCTCTGGATGGGCATCAAGTATCTCTTCTTCTATGCGTTCATGGCGCGGAACATGGTCGGCGGCAAGGCGATGCTGTATACCGGGCTGATCTTGCTGGATTTCGGCATGTTCCTGACAACGATGTCCGCTTCGCCCCGGATCTTCCTGATGATGTACATCTTCGGCAGCCATGCCGTCAGCGGCGGCATCGACATCATGCGCGGCCTGGAGGCCAAGAAGATGGAATCCCCCGTCTGGAAGCTCAGCACGAGCAAGGGTGTTGTCAATATTGTGATGGCGGTGCTGTGTCTGGTGTTCCTCCGGTCGGATCGTGTGCTCGAGGTCATCTACAGTCTCGGACTGCTCTACTCGGCGGGCGTGCACATCGCCTCCGCCTTCCGGAAAACGTCGATCGCCTATATCCCATAAGCTGCAAATAGCTCCCTCTGAACCATGTTCAGAGGGAGCTTCCTTTAGCTATTATAATGTATAATGGATCATTCCTCTTTCCGGCTGCCGCCCAGCTTCATGAGAATGAGCGGATACACGCCGAGCACGATCACCCAGATCGCAAGGCTCACGATCAGCCCGCCCCAGTGTGCACCGAGGGGGAATGTCTTGACCTTGTGCAGCAAGACCGATCCGGCAAAGAGCAGCACAGCGCCGACGGCACCGCCGAAATAGCGTACAGGTTTCTTTTCCGGGATGGCGTAATGCGTGAACTGCATGTCGAGCACCATGGCGATGAGGAAGCCGAGCCACTTGCCGACGCACTGGTAGACCTCCGTCTTGGTGTTGAAGGGATCCACGAGGAGCTTGCCATCCGCATCGTAGTCCATCGGATAGGGCTTGCATTCGAGGAAGACCAGCACGATGATGCCGACTGCCGCACCGATCAGAATCACCGGGAGCCGGTGCTCAGGATGATCGGCAAGGTGCTGTAGGATCCTGTGGCAGAAATACACGCAGATGCCGGTCAGGATGACGGATACCACCACATCCTGCGGGGTATGCACACCGAGGTAATTCCGTGCAAATCCCGTGACAAGGATCAAAAACACACAGATCACCGTGATCCAGACATGCTTCTTCCGCTGCCAGACACCGATGGTGCCGAGCATGGAGGTCGCATACATCGTGTGCCCGCTCGGGAAGGAATAGCTGGTCGATCTCGCCGGCGGGTTTAATCGTGCATCCTTGATGTAGGGACGGTACACACAGCAGATGTTCTTCACGAGCAGATTGGCAGTCTCCGAGACATGGAAGCTCAGCAGCCCCCAGAGTCCCGCCCGCTTGTCAACGCTCAGATAGAGGAAGAAGCAGAGCGCCGGGAGCAGCACGACATTCAGGTCGCAGAGCTTCGACAGGATCTTGACGAGCCACGGGGTTGCTTCCCGCAGCTCCTGTAGCCAGAGTAAATAAGCGATGTCCATAATAGCCTCCTTGGCAGGCAGCGCTCAGTGAAGCACCTGCGAGATGCCCACGCCCACGGCACCGATGCCCGTATGGCAGGCGATGCTGCAAGACAGCGGATCATAGATGACATCGAACGCCGGGAAGCTTTCCTGCACCATGCTGCGCCATGCCTCAGCCTCCTCGCCGGTCTCGAGCGTGCCGGCGGTGGCAATGCGCAGCTTCTGGGCGGGAACACCCGCAAACCGGGTGTCGAGCTCGTTTCTGACCGCCTCAATGATCTTCTCCTTGCAGGCTTTCAGACCACGCACCTTGGCGTGCGGCTCGAACTTGCCGCCCTCCGTGATGAGGATGGGTTTGAGGTTGAGGACAGATGCCACAGCGACCGCTGCCGCCGAAGCTCTGCCGTTTTTCTTGAAATATTTCAGCGTGTCCACGCCGAGGTAGACAACGGACTGTGCCGCCATTTCAAGCAGTTCCTCACGGATCTGCGCCGCATCCATGCCCTTTCCCGCCAGGAACATGGCATCCTCGACCGCATGGCGCATGGTGACGGAGATGCGGTGGTTGTCCACGACCTGCACACGCCCGTCATAGTCGTCAGCAATGCCGGTCGCCGTGGCACAGGAGCTCGAAAGCCCGCTCGACATCGGGATATAGACGATATCGTCATAGCCCTGCGCCAGGATGCTGTCCCAGAGCGCCGTGACCTCGCCGATCGCCGGCTGGGAGGTCGAAAGATCCTTGTCTTCGTGCATGGCGGCATACAGCCCCGCATGGTCAAGGCTGGTGCCCTCGAAATAGGTCTCGCCGTTGATGATGACCGGCATCGGCACAACGAAAATG
>JAIKWY010000222.1 GCA_024684395.1 Oscillospiraceae bacterium | reverse complement strand
GACCCTCGATACCGCAGGTGCGAACGGCATCTACAAGTACAGCAAGGGCGGTCTGACGATGAACCTCGACGTCAAGGACAACGGCAATACCATCCGCTACGTAGCATTTGCGAAGTACACCGACGGCTCCGTGAAGTATGGCGAGAAGCAGACTACCTCTCTGGCAGAGGCAATGGGTCAGCTTTCCTGACACATGAGCAGAAGTTGATGTAAAGAAAAATTGAACGCAAGGAGCCGGAGGGGGGACCCCCTCCGGCTTCATTTTGTCAAAAATGAAGCTAAGGCACAAGCAGTTTCACGGACGGAGCCTATAGAGCAGCGCTGCCCCAGAACCATCACCGCTTGCAGGAATAAGCAGACAGCGAGCTTGTGAGAGCCACGGTGGGACAACAGAAGTACGAAAACTGACTTGATCGACAAGCGGAGCCGGAAGGGATCGCCCCTTCGGCTCCGGTCTTATTCGGATTTTGCACAAGATTCAACTTTTAAATTTGGTGGTTTTTAGCCCCTATGCCAGAATTAACAGTATGTTCATTGTTTTTTTACAAAAAACAGTGCATTCTGGGACAAAAAACGGTGAATTTGTAACACTGTTGTAACACTCGATGTGGTATAATAAGTATATCAATTACACAGGACGACTTGACGGAGATGTAAACGAACTGTTAAACATCCACAAAATGAGTTGACTTTATTGTAATTGCATGGTATGATTTATATATGATCATGGTACCACGCAGTCGCATCGACTGCTGGAATAAATCAAATGTGAAATTACTTAACAAGGAGGAACTGAGTATGAAAAAGCTGAACGTAATGAAGAGAACACTGGCTGGTGTTCTGGCGGTACTCACTGTAGCGGCATTTGTGCCTGCAAACGTTGGGACGGGGGGGCTCTTTGGAGGGAGTCAGATCAAGGCTGCGGCATCGTATGCGCTGCCGGATGGAAAGACCTGGACGCAGGTCAGCAGCGCTGACGAGCTTCGGCAAGTCTTTACAGACGGCGGATATGCTCAGTTGGCGGAAGATATCAGCCTGAGCGAAGATCTGGTCGTTGGCAGCGGCAAGACAGTCGCTCTGGATCTGAACGGCTACAACCTCAACCTGACCTTTGCTGAAGAGAAGCGCATCATTGTCGGTAACAACGATAAGGGTGCTCCCGTAGAGGATGCAGCCGAGCTGACCCTCACCAATTCTCAAAATTACGGCGGTTCGGTCAATACCGCTCAGTGCAATGTCTGCAATTACTCCACGATGACGATCGACCAGGGCGTTTCACTGATCGCCAAGAAAGCCGGTTTTACCATTTTCTACAAGAAGTATTCGACCCTGAATGTCTATGGCACTGTCTGCAATAGAGCTCATGAAGGTATTGCGATCAGCGGCAATGGCAATCCTGAGTATAACGCAAGCAACGCTGCTAATGTCTGCTCGGTCCATGCGAAACTCAACATTTACGAAGGTGCGACCGTTGAGAGTGAAGACAATGAGGCGATCTATCATCCGCATAACGGCACGATGAATATGTACGGCGGCGTTGTCAAGGGTAAATCCGGTATCATCGCCCGTGCAGGTGAAATCAACATCATGGGCGGCGAGGTGATCGCTACAGGCGCTCCGGCTGAGATCGGAACGATCGCCAACGGTGCCGATGCGACCGGCGATGCGATCGTTGTACAGGCTTACACCGATGCATATCAGGGCAATCCGCAGATCAACGTCAGCGCAGGCTCCGTTCATACAGTGAATCCTGCAACGAACGGTATCGCTCTGTACAAGGTCAATAAGGAGACCGATTCTGATGCACCGATCGCTACTGTATCCGATATGGCAGATGTGCAGGATATCAACGCAGTTGACGGCGGTAATGTCGAGATCTCCGGCGGTTCTGTGGGGACCGTTTATGCAATGGCAGATACTGCACTCACAGTCACCGGCGGTGAGGTCGCAGCGGTCTATGTGGCTGATCCGGACAGCGCAACGGTCAATATCACTGAGGGAACTGTTGCGGATGTATGCGATAACTCCTTCTTCATCTCCGAAGGCGGCACTTTTGCAGCCAAGGTAAATGGTCTGAGACTGTATGACGGAGAAGAGCTGGATTATTCTGACTTCGAGATCGTAGGTCTGACCTCTGATGCGAGAGAGATGCTCGATACGTCTGGTCCCGTGGCTTCCTTCCCGGGCGGTGACGATGGCACAACGTGCGGCAACCATAAAGTGACCCTCACGCTGGATGATGACTCCATCGCAGATATCCCGGTACGGATCGTCATGGATGCGATCGTTGTAAAGCCGGAGTCGATGACGGCAGTATTCGGCGAAGAGATCCCGGAGATCAGCTACACCATCACCGGCACACTTGATGAGATCCCTGAATCCGTCGGCAATATCATTGCTGTTGTTGCAGAGCCCGATGATTACACGTCAGGTCGTCTGAATGCCGGCGAGTATTCGTACAAGCTCAATGTCGATGACGATTTCGACTATGCAGTTGAGCTCGACACCACAGGTGATCCGGTATTTACCGTAACACAGAAGAACATTGATGATGCTTCTGTTGTTGTGACGCTGGTTCAGGATGAGTTCGAGTTCACCAACTCGACCCACACTGTTGTGATCGATAGCGCCAAGGACGGTGAATATGATCTGGTCGAGGGACGTGACTACACGCTCGGCGGCGACAAGAGCAAGTACTATCCCGGCTCTTTCCATCTTCAGGTAAGAGCGGTCGCAGACGGCAACTACTCCGGCATGGTAAAGGTGCCGTGGTCGGTCTCTTCTGAGGCAGCATCGTTCGAGCTGGTCAATAACGGCACAAAGACCTACAACGGCGATCCGATCACCGATACCTTCACCGTGAGCACCGGTTCGGTTCCTGCAAACTCAGCCAAGATCACCTATCAGTATTTCAAGGCGAAGGAGACCGAGAACGGCTTCGAGAAGAATGGTGCCGCACTGTCCGGCGCACCGTCCGATGCAGGTCTGTACATCGTTGAAGCAACGATCACTGCCAAAAACTTTGCGACCCAGTTCATCACAACGGTGATCGAGGTCGAGCCGAAGCCGGTAACGATCTCTGCCACCGGTCTGAGCGCTGATTCGTATGCGTTCGGCGATCCGGTACCGACCGTAACAGGCGACTTCACCTATGACGGCATCCTCGATGATGAGAAGGATGGCTTCGAGATGGCAACATCCGTAGAGTGGGCACTCGATGAGGCATCTCTCGCGATCGGTGCGCCTCTGAAGTACGTCGGCACCGTTGATACTGCGGATGAGTTCGCAAACAACTATGCATTCACGGCAGAATATGAGTCCGAATTTACCGCAGAGGGCAAGAGTATCGCAGCTGAGAGCGTCGAGGTAACGTATTCGACAGCTTCTCTGCTTGTCGATGACAGCGTGACCTGCGAGATCGAGGTCAAGGATACCGAGACCAAGAAGACCCTGACAGAAGGCGTTGATTATGAAGTAGTAGGCGCTACTGCTGATGCACAGGGTGAGTACGAGATCACGATCAACGGCAAGGGCATGTATGCTTCTTCGAGAAAGCTGGCATGGTCGGTCGTTGACGCAGATAACATCCAGACCACCTGCGATCCCTTCATTTCCGATGCGGAAGCCAACAAGCTGAGACTTCCTGTCAAGAGCGAGCTCCTGTGTGAGGACATCAGCCCGATCGCAGCGACCGGCGTCATCATCTTCAGAGGCAAGGTACAGCCGGCAGCAGCTGACATGACCATCGAAGGCGCAGCAGCCAATGCAAACATCTACAAGTTCACCAAGGGCGGCAAGACCATCAACATCGACGTCAAGGATACTGAGGACAGTGCATACTATGCGACCTTCACACAGCTGGAGAACGGTCTCGTGAAGTACGATAAGGTCGAGCACACCTCCATGACTATCCTGAAGGCGAAGTTTATGGCCGTAAGCGGCAAGGCAAGCCTGAACGAGAGTGACTACGGCAAGGTCCGCATCGTAGCGACGAGCACCGGCGAGTACGGCGAGATCGTAGCCAAGACCGGTATCATCGTATGCAGAAGCAATGAGCAGCCTGCATCCATGACGTTTGATGATGTAAGTGCAGCTAATGGCATCTACAAGTATCAGAAGAACGGCGACAAGATGACGCTGGACGTGAAGGACGTTGGCACCGCAATGTTCTACACCTGCTTCACTGAGTACACCGACGGTGCAGTCAAGTACAGCGAGATCAAGAAGACCAGCCTGGATACTGTCAAGGCTGAAAAGATGGGTCTTGAGACTGAGGTCAAGGTCTATGATCCGACATCTGAAAAGGTCCGCATCGTAGCGAAGAGCGTGGGCGAGTTCTCTGACGTGGTAGTTGAAACCGGTATCATCGTTTGCAGAAGCGACGAGGATCCGGGCGAGATGACCCTTGAGACCGCTGCTGCGGATGCCAACATCTACAAGTTCGGCAAGGCCAGCGATGTGATGAACCTCGACGTCAGGGACAACGGCAAGACCATGTACTACGTAGCATTCGCGAAGTACACCGACGGCTCCGTGAAGTACTCTCCCAAGGCAACAACGAGCTTTGCAGAGGCAGCCGGTCTGCTTTCCTGATGTGCGTGGTATAGCAAATCTGATTGGGTAGAATGAACACCGAGACCCGGGGAAATCCCCGGGTCTCATCATGTTTCAGTGAAGTGCAGCAAAAGAAACAGCCTTATACCACAGGAAAGGGTATAAGGCTGTTTTCATGCAGATGTAAGGACGCTCAGCTGTGCAGCATCGCCTTGTTCCGGCGCATTTCACGGCGCTTCTTTGCCCAAGTCCGCAGACGCTGCGGCTGCGGCAGAAGGAACTCGATCACGGCACAGTACTTGTCCACGACCGTCAGGACATAGGTCTCGGCGTACTTCGGACGTGAGGGCGTGACCGGCCACATATGCTTGACGATCATATCACGCTCCCGGTCGTTGATCGGTGCGATCGCCTCGGCACGCTCCAGCGCTACCATCGGGTGATAGGCGCTGTGCCGGAGACCGTGCTTGCCGCTGGTATACTTCTTGGTGTCGTAGTGGTAGAGGTCATGCAGCAGCCCTGCTCTTGCCGCAGACCGTGCGTCAAGATGCAGCAGACGGCAGAGCCGGTAGTTATAATAGGAAACGTTCAGCGAGTGCTGGAACCGTGTGGTCACGATGTGGTGCCTGAAATCCTTCAGCTCCTGCACCTCGTCAAGGTCGAGGAGGTCTGCAACGATCGGATAGAAGTCATGCTCCTTGATATTCTTGCGGCTGCCTGCCACGGGGAGCCAGTCGCCGCTTTCGATGAGACGGATGATCTCCGCTTTACGTGCTTTTGTCATGGCATACACCTCTTTTCTTGTATTCATTATAGTGCATGATAGTCTGAATGTCAAGCGGGAAATGAAGATTTTTTTATGAATTTTTCGGGACAGATGTGTGAAAAAAAGCCCGAACCGCCGAATCTGTGTACCGAAACCGTTTTTTGCCGGAAGATCAGTTTTAAGAAAAAGCGGGTGCAGGGGGCGCCCCCCTGCGAATAGCCCCCTCCCTTGGGAGAAAAGAATGCTTTTTCTATTCACTGAGCCTGCAAAATAGATTTCGGTGAAAATTTATAAAAAGGGCTTGACAAACCACCCGGAATATAGTATACTATATTTATATTCCAAATGCGGTGAAGGGAAATAAAGCACAGCAAGGATGTCAGAGAGCTGCCGGTCGGTGCGAGGCAGTATCGGAACTGTGTCATAGCTCCTCCCTGAGCAGGTATGCCGAACGGTGTTCCAGTAGGTGTGCCCGGGATCTCCCGTTACAGAGACTGTTGATCTGTGCAGCAGCACAGGCTGACGTGAGTGGGCGCATTCTGCGTCAAGAAGAGTGGTACCACGGGACATCCGTCTCGTCTCTTTTGTGTCGATCGGCATGAAAGAGCATTTTTTTTATGCCGGGAATCCTATCAGAACGGAAAGGCGGTCGTTACTATGAAAAATTATCAGAAGTACACCAGACAGTATTTCGAGGTGGAGAATCCCCCGATGCGCTGGGCAAAGAAGTCCTATATTGACAAGGCACCCATCTGGTGCAGCGTTGACCTGAGAGACGGCAACCAGGCGCTCATCATCCCGATGAGCCTCGAGGAGAAGCTCGAGTTCTTCAAGCTGCTCGTGAAGGTCGGCTTCAAGGAGATCGAGGTCGGCTTCCCGGCTGCCTCCGAGACCGAGTACGAGTTCTGCCGTGCGCTGATCGAGCGTGATCTCATCCCGGATGATGTGACCATCCAGGTGCTCACCCAGTCCCGTGAGCATATCATTGCCAAGACCTACGAGGCGCTCAGCGGCTGCAAGAATGCCATTGTTCACCTCTACAATTCCACCTCTCTGGCACAGCGTGAGCAGGTGTTCCGCCGCTCCAAGGAGGAGATCATCGACATCGCCGTCTTCGGCGCAAAGCTCTGCAAGGAGTACCGTGAGAAGACCCCGGGCAATTTCCGCTTTGAGTACTCGCCGGAGAGCTTCACCGGCACCGAGCCGGAATTTGCCGCCGAGATCTGCAACGCCGTGCTCGATGTATGGCAGCCGACCCCGGATGACAAGGTCATCATCAACCTGCCCGTTACGGTTTCGCATTCCATGCCGCATGTCTATGCGAACCAGATCGAGTATATGTGCGACCATATGCACAACCGTGAGAACGTCATCGTTTCGCTGCACCCGCACAACGACAGAGGCTGTGCTGTGGCAGACAGCGAGATGGGTCTGCTGGCCGGCGGCGACCGCATCGAGGGTACGCTGTTCGGCAACGGTGAGCGCACCGGTAATGTGGACATCGTGACGCTCGCACTGAACATGTTCTCCCAGGGCGTGGATCCGGAGCTGGACTTCTCCAATCTGCCGGAGCTGACAGAGCTCTACGAGCGTGTCACCAGAATGCAGGTCTACGACCGTCAGCCCTACAGCGGCAAGCTCGTGTTCGCCGCATTCTCCGGCTCGCACCAGGATGCCATCGCCAAGGGCATGAAGTGGCGTGAGGAGAAGGATCCGGATCACTGGACAGTACCCTATCTGCCGATCGACCCGACCGATGTGGGCAGAGTTTACGAGGCAGATGTCATCCGCATCAACTCCCAGTCCGGCAAGGGCGGCATCGGCTATCTGCTCGAAACGCAGTTCGGTCTCGACCTGCCGAAGAAGATGCGCGAGGAATTCGGCTACATCGTCAAGGGCATTTCCGACCATGCACACAAGGAGCTGCTCCCGAACGAGGTACACGAGATCTTCCTGAACACCTATGTGAACATCACCACGCCGCTCGAGGCAAAGGAGACGCACTATGTCCAGAAGAACGGCATCCAGGCCGCTGTGACGCTCACCCAGAACGGGCAGGAATACACGATCAAGTCCGACGGTGACGGCAGACTGGACGCTGTGACGAATGCCCTCAAGGCATTCCTCGGCAAGCAGTTCACCATCAAGGTCTACACCGAGCACGCTCTGACAGTCTCCTCCAAGTCCGATGCTGTCGCCTATGTCGGCATCGAGGCAGAGGGCAAGATGTACTGGGGCGTCGGCATCCGCAAGGATATTTCTGATTCCTCCGTTGCGGCACTGTTCAGCGCACTCAACCGCTATCTGGCTGTAGCAAAGAAGTAAACAGAATTGAAAAAAGCGGCACAGCCCGATCCCGTAAGGGGCGGGCTGTGTTTTGGCATATACAGGATAACGACATAAAGGAGGGTCATTATGCTGACAGCGATCGATCTTGAAGGAAAATGGCGCTTTCTTGCTGATGAAGAGGAACAGTTCACCGGCTACCTGCCGACGTCCGAGTTCCCGGCGCATGTGAAGCTCCCCGGCACCACGGCGCAGAGCCATATCGGCACGCCGAATGAGAAACGCCGGAAAAGTTGTCTCACGGAGCTCTATCCCTACAGCGGCAATGCCTGGTTCCGGCGCAGGGTCGCAGTGCCGGACGAGCATCGTGGCAAGCGGATGCTGCTGTTTTTAGAGCGCACCCGCATCACCTCGCTCTGGATCAACGGGCAGTACATCGGCACGCAGAACAGCCTGTGTACGCCGCATATCTACGACATATCAGAGCATTCCGGCGCAGCGGAGCTGGAGATCGTCATCTGCGTGAACAACAAGCACTACCCGACTGCTGGCGGTCATATGACCTCCAAGGATACCCAGACCAACTGGAACGGCATCACCGGCAGGATCGAGCTGCAATTCTTCGATGAGAAATGCATCACCGCCGTCAAGGCAGTGCCGGATGCAGAACGCCGGGAGGTCACGCTGTCCCTCACCATGCAGGGGAGCATCCGCATGATCAAGGCAGACGGCGAATGGCGCAGCAAGGACGGCAAGACCGGCGACATCTCCCCGCAGGTGCTGACCGTCCGCAACGATGACGAGGGCAAGGCATACATCACGATGCCCCTCGGCAATGACGCGCCGCTCTGGGATGCGTATTCGCCCGTGACGGCGAACCTGACGCTGCGGCCGTTCGGCAGCAAGGACGTGACCGAGGTGAGCTGCGGGCTTTCCGCACTCCGCACCGACGGCAGACGGCTCCTGAGCCACGGCAGACAGGTCTTTCTCCGTGGCAAGCACGATGCCATGCTCTTCCCGCTCGAAGGCGCAGCGCCGACCGATGTGGAAAGCTGGCTGCGTGTCATGGGCATTGCCAAGTCCTACGGCATCAACCACTACCGCTTCCACACCTGCTGCCCGCCGGATGCTGCTTTCACGGCAGCGGATCTGCTCGGCATCTACATGGAGCCGGAGCTCCCGTTCTGGGGGACGGTCGCCGCACCGGGGGACGAGAAATTCGACCCGCAGGAGCAGGCATATCTGGTGACAGAGGGCAGACGCATCCTCGAAACGTTCGGGAACCACCCGTCCTTCTGCCTATTCTCGCTCGGCAACGAGCTCTGGGGCAGCGCAGAACGGCTCGGCGAGATCCTTGCCTATTACAAGCGCTATGAGCAGCGCATCCTGTTCACACAGGGCAGCAACAACTTCCAGTTTTATCCGACGATCCTGCCGGAGGATGACTTCTTCACCGGCGTGCGGCTCGGCAGACAGCGGATGCTCCGGGGCAGCTACGGCTCCTGCGACCAGCCCTATGGGCATGTGCAGACAGAGCGCCCCTCCACGATGCAAAGCTATGACGCGGCGATCCTGCACAATGCGACTGAGGAGGACAAAGCCGGCGAGATCGGCATCCAGTACGGTACAGATGTAAAGACCGTGCAGGTCGAAGCGACCGGCGGCGGGATCGTCCCGGACAAGCCAGTGATCTCCCACGAGATCGGGCAGTACTGCATCTATCCGGATTTCGAGGAGATCCCGAAGTTCACCGGCGTCCTGCGGGCGCGGAATCTCGAGATCTTCCGGGAGCGCCTGACAGAAGCCGGCATGGGCAGCCGTGCGAAGGACTTCTTCCAGGCATCCGGCAAGCTGGCGGTGCAGTGCTATAAGGAAGAGATCGAAGCGGCGATGCGTTCGGCAGAGCTCTCCGGCTTCCAGATCCTCGATATCCAGGATTTCACCGGGCAGGGCACGGCGCTCGTCGGCATCCTCGATGCATTCATGGACAGCAAAGGAGCCACCGACCCGGAGGAATGGGGCATGTTCTGCTCCGATTCCGTGCTGCTCGGCATCTTCCCGACCTACATCCTCACGGACAAATTCGCCATGCAGGTGAAGCTGCGGCACTACCGCCCGGAGGGCATCCATGCGTCGCTGCACTACATCGTCAGACGTGGGCAGAACCTCCTGACCGAGGGAGACTTCCCCGTCAGGATCGACGGGCAGGGGCTGTTCACGCTCGGCGAAATCAGCGCAGAGCTGCCGCCCGCAACGGCAGTCCACCGCATCTCCGTGACGCTCTCGCTCCCGCACACCCGCAACAGCTACACGCTCTACCAGTTCCCGGAAAATGACATGCCATCGCTCGAAAGCACGGACAGACTGTGCATCACGAGCGACCTCGACGAGGCAGAGGAAAAACTCATGCAGGGCGGCAGCGTGCTGTATCTGGCAGGGGCGCTGCAAAACAGCATCCAGGGCACCTATTGCACAGATTTCTGGTGCTATCCGATGTTCCGCAGCATTTCCGAGAAGCTCGGCAAGGAGATCCCGGTCGGGACGCTCGGTCTGTGCATCGACAAGCTCCATCCGGCGGTGAAGGCGTTCCGCTGCGACCGTCATACCACGCCGCCGTGGTACGATCTTGTGACCCATGCAGAGCTTGCCGTGCTCGATGGTCTGGACATCACGCCCATCGTGCAGATGATCGACAATTTCGAGCGCAACCACAAGCTCGGGCTGCTGTTTGAATGCAGAGTCGGCAGGGGACGTCTCCTCGTCTGCACCGCAAGGCTCTCCGAGATCGCAGACCGCCCGGAGGTACGTGCCTTTGCGAAGTGCCTGCTCGACTATGCCGTTTCACCGTCGTTCAATCCGTCCGCAAGCCTTGACATGGCAGCGCTCCGGGCGGTACTTGCCCAAAAGGAGGAAAAGCATGAAGTTTGACGAATCCTATGAGCTGCTCGAAGACATGACCGCCGACAGCAGCTTTCCGAAGAAGCTGACCGCCAAGGTCAAGGCGCAGATGAAGCCTGTGATCGCACTGCTTGAACAGAATGTGCGTGACAAGGCAAAGCTCCAGGCGGCATTTGACAAGATGACCGCAGCGATCAATCCGCTGATGCAGGAGTGTCCTGATGCGGAGGAGATCGTGGCAGCCGATGTGCTGTACATATTGGAGTGGTTCGACATCGACCTTGACGTCGAGGAAGCGCTCCGGAAACGGACCTGGTGAGGGATCGCCAGCGCCCGGACGGCATTTTCTGACAAAAACTGGTTAAAAACGCCCAAAAAGCGCATCATCGGAAAGTTTATGAACTTTTCCGGTGATGCGCTTTATCGTTTTCGGAGCCGCCGGGAAAAAGCTCACGCAGCTGCGTGATTTTTGAGGTGTGACGAAAGCATTTTCGCTGTCATGGCCGCCGCATTTCACAGAAAATTCACAAATGTTTTACAGAAAATTTCGCCAAAAGGCTGACTTTTTGTATTTCTTGTAACACTGTTGTAACACTCAATATGTTATAATTTAACTATCAAAACCGTTACCGAAGCGCGGCAACAAAACAAGGTGAAAATCGAGTGAATTTTTGACAAGGAGGAATTGAGTATGAAAAAACTGAACGTTATGAAGAGAACACTCGCTGGTGTCCTCGCAGTACTCACTGTAGCTGGCTACACGCTGCCGGCAAACGTAGGCAGTGGAGGTTTCCTGACAGGGAACACCCAGATTGTGGCGAAGGCACTGTATCCGAACATGGATATTGGGCAGAGCTATACGTATGATGAGATTGCAAGACTCATGAGAAATGGTGCATATTGCTATTTTGCAAAGTATGAACTTCCTGATGCTGCATATAATTCCAACTGGAACGCATTGGAAAGTGGCGGAACATATAGCTCATATGTTCTGGGTGCGCTCAGAAAAAACGGTTCCTTACCGGGGAATGATGGTACTGCAACCTATGAACAGTACCACAGTATAGCGGAATCGCAGCAGACCTATATTCAGTCCCGTGTGTGGATCCTGGTGGGTCAGCCTGCGGCTACTGAAACCGATACCAAGTTCGGTGACTGTATCTTCAAGGCTGGTACAGAAACTGCTGCACAAGCGGACGAATATGCAGTTGTTGTTGCAAGTTCGACCTATGGCACGGTTACTGCCAGCAAGACGGCAGCCAAGGAAGGCGAGACGATCACACTGACCGTCACGCCGAACAATGCACAGTGTTCGCTGCAAAGCCTAACCGTTACGAATACGACAAACAATACTTCTGTCGTAGTCAGCAATAATTCGTTCACCATGCCGAAAGGCAATGTCAAGGTTACACCGGTGTTCGTGTATACGCAAAAGCTTGCCCCGACGTATTCGATCACACCGGCACAGGACGAGATCATCTATGACGGCACCGCAAAGCCCCTGGTCAATGTTTCCGGCAGCGGCGGCACGATCCACTATAATGTAAACAACGGCGGCTGGACGACCAATACGCCCACGGCAACCAACGCAGGTGAATATGAGGTTGACTGGTATTCCGATGCCAACGATACCTATTCCGGCAGCGGTTCCGCATCTGATCCGAACACTGTCACGGTGCGTGTGCTCAAGCGGCCGATCACCATCCACTGGGGCGACACGGTATTTACCTACAACCGGACAGAACAGTGCCCGACCGCTACGTTCGATGGCTTCCTTGCGGGGCATGAGAATGCCTATACCATCACCGGCGGCAAGACAAATGCCGGCACGAACTACACCGCAACGGCAAAGCTGACGAACAGCAACTACCAGTTTTCCAACCAGAGCGATACGACGACCACGGGCTTCTCCATCGTTCCCAAGAAGGTCGGCATCACATGGTCGAATACAGCGTTCACCTACGATGCAGCATCACATTGCCCGACAGCGACCATCACCGGCTTTATCAGCGGCGACGGCGAGCCTGTTGTAATATCGGGCGCACAGACCAATGCCGGTTCTTACACCGCAAAGGCAAGAATCTCTGATGCCAACTATACCTACGAGGATGGTCATACGTCTTCCGAGCAGGCATTCACCATCTCCCGGAAGGAGATCAGCCTGGAGTGGAAAAACACCGCTTTCACGTATGACGGCGACAGCCACCTCCCGACTGCAACGGCAAAGGGACTGGCAGGCAGCGATACATGCACCGTTACGGTCACAGGCGCCAAGACCAACGCAGGCACCTACACCGCAACTGCGGCTGAGCTGAGCAACCTGAACTACAAGCTCCCGGCGAACAACACCACGAGTTACAAGATCAACCCGAAGGTCATCAACTTCAATTGGTCTGACACCGCTTTCACGTATGACACCAAGGCGCACAAGCCGACAGCGACCGCAACGAATCTCTGCGGAAGCGATTCCTGCGAGATCACCGTATCCGGCGAGCAGACGAACGCCGGTACCTACACGGCAACGGCATCTGCTCTGAGCAACACCAACTACATGCTCCCGGATGCAGCGTTCACATCGACCGAATTTAAGATCAATCCGTTTGTAGTAGGTCTTTCCTGGAGCAACCTCCAGTTCACTTACGACAAGACGAGCCATCTCCCGACTGCAACTGCGACCGAGGTCTACAGCAGCGACACCTGCAACGTAACAGTCAGCGGCGCAGCGACCAACGCAGGCACCTATACCGCAACGGCAGCATCCCTCTCCAATGCGAACTATGCACTGCCCGAGAACAAAACACAGGGCTTCACCATCGCACCGAAGACCGTAGAGCTGGCGTGGAGCAATGCAGCATTCACATACGACGGCACCGCTCAGGCTCCGGCAGCAACAGCAACGAATCTGTGCAGCGGTGATTCCTGCGACGTTACCGTATCCGGCGCAAAGACTGACTTCGGCACCTACACGGCAACGGCATCCGCTCTGAGCAACCAGAACTACACGCTCCCGGCAGAAGCTGACTGCCTCAAGGACTTCTCCATCGCACAGAGAGAAGTAGGCATCACCTGGGGCACGAACGTATTTGAAGTAGACGGCAACGATCACCGTCCGGAAGTCACCCTGACCAATGTGGTAGACGGCGACGACTGCACACCGACCGTTACCGGCGCAACACCGCTTACCGGTGCGCACACCGCAGAAGTCACTGCTCTGAGCAATGGCAACTACAAGCTCCCGGCAACCGGCACGACCAAGGCGTTCAGCATCCTGACCAAGCTCAACCTGACCAAGTCTCTGGCGCCCAAGAACTACATCACAAGCTACTCCTACAACGGCACAACAGTCACCGAAGACTTTGATGATGTATATTCTGTCCTCTGCGAAAACCAGATCGTGCTGAAATCGATCGGCGCGCTGAAGTTCTCCGAGGATCTGGATGTCTACATGACGAAGAGCAACGGCATCTACACCTACACCTTCTCGATCCCGGAAGGCATCGCAGAGGTCAATGTGGAGCATGAATTCAAGTACTCTGTCAGAACTTCTCCGAGTGACAGCACACTGCTGATCGGTTATGACAAGAACGACACGACGAACAGCTCCTCCAACATGTTCGACCTTGCCAAGCTGTATGTCAACAATACGGAATACCTCCAGCCGCTCGAGGTTGTTGTAACACCGTTTGAGAACATTTTCCTGAATGTGGAGAGTGTGACATATGAATTTACGCCCGATACCAATGACGTAGCACTCGTGGATGGTACTCCGTTCTATGTCGGCGATTACACCGTGACCGCAGGCGCAAGAGTGGAAGAAGCAGACTACTGGCTGTCTGATAGCTTCTCGATCACGCCCAGAGCCTATACAGCACATATGGACGAGATCACAGCAGCGCTCGAGCAGGAAGAGTTCGCTTTCGCAAATGCTGACATCACACCGGTCGTAACCGTGACCGATAACAGCAACGTCCTCGAACAGCATACCCTGGTTGAAGGCGTGGACTACGATCTGAGCGGCGACCTGACCAAGCAGGATGCTGGCAATTACACGATCCATGTGACCTTCAAGGGCAACTACTCCGGCGAGACGGATCTTGCATGGAGCATCACTGCCCAGAAGCTCCAGACGATCGAA
>JAIKWY010000221.1 GCA_024684395.1 Oscillospiraceae bacterium | reverse complement strand
GACCCTCGATACCGCAGGTGCGAACGGCATCTACAAGTACAGCAAGGGCGGTCTGACGATGAACCTCGACGTCAAGGACAACGGCAATACCATCCGCTACGTAGCATTTGCGAAGTACACCGACGGCTCCGTGAAGTATGGTGAGAAGCGGACTACCTCTCTGGCAGAGGCAATGGGTCAGCTTTCCTGACGCATGAGCAGAAGTTGATGTAAAGAAAAACGGAATACAAGCCGGCGGGATCCTCCACAGGGTCCCGCCCTTGTTTTTCTCCGCTCACGATCAAAAAAGCCGGCGACAGCATAAAAAACTCTTTACATTTCAGAGATTTTGTGCTATACTGATAGTAGTGAGACACAACAGGGCAGGGGGATGCTCTGCCCTTCCGTTTGTATCGACTCTGAAAGGGGGACATCATCATGAATGAGATCCTGAAAGCGATCAAGGAGCGCAGAAGCTGCCGCAAATACAAGCCGGACATGCCGCCCGCCGAACTCATCGACCAGATCTGCGAGGCTGGCAGCTATGCAGCTACCGGCATGAACAAGCAGTCGCCCATCATCATTGCCGTTACCAAGAAATCCCTGCGTGACAGGCTGGCAGTGCTGAATGCGGAGATCATGGGCAGATCGGACTTTGACCCGTTTTACGGCGCACCGGTCGTGCTGATCGTGCTGGCGGACAAGAACATCCCGACCCATGTCTATGACGGCAGTCTCGTCATGGGCAATCTGATGCTTGCCGCCCATACCCTCGGGCTTTCCTCCTGCTGGATCCACCGTGCCAGGGAGGAATTTGAGACGGACGAATGCAAGGCGATCCTGAAGGAACTGGGCATCGAGGGCGAATATGAGGGGATCGGTCATTGCGTCGTTGGCTATGCGGAGGATGCCCCCAAGGTAAATGCGTTCCGCAAGGCGAACTATATCTATCATATTGACGATTAAGTGACCGACATCACCTGTAATGCTAAACAGATGAAGGTGATACTATGCAAAAACTCCTGCATCTCGGAAAAAACGAGGAGGTTTTCCGGATGCTCCGGGAGATCACGCCGAATGTGATCTCTGCGGGAACGACTCAGGAGGCAATGAAGCTCCTGAAAGGCAGTTATGACTTTACCTCTGTGCTGATCGAGTTTCCGTCTGCACAGCAGGACATCAGCAAGCTGCTCTACTATATCGAAAAGACCAACAGCTATGTCTTTTCTGCGGCAGTTCTGCTGCTTTCGGATACGGCACATATTGATGCAGACTGTGAATATCTCGGCGGTGTGGCAGTGGATGTGCTGATGCTGCCGTCGATTGTCGGCGTGATGGCGAATCGGATCCGCAATGCTGAGAATCTGATCGGTTCGGTATCGTTCAATGAATTTGCCGAGATGCTCAAGGCGCTCCCTGCCAATATCTTCCTCAAGGATGAGACGGGGCGGTATGTCTTCTCCTCGCAGACATGGCATCATCTGAACACGGACGGTGACCCCGACTGGACGATCCGCGGCAAGACCGACCTCGAGATCCGCAAGGATAAGGAAAATGCCAAGCTCGCCATGCTGGCGGATATGGAGATCATCCGCAGCGGCAAGGGGACGTCCTATATCATCGAGGAAAATGACGGAAAGCAGGAATTTCTCCAGCTCATCAAGGAGCCGCTGTTCTACCCGGACGGACGGGTCAAGGGAATCATCGCTCTCATCAACGATGTCACGGAGCAGGAGCTCATGCGGCGTGCGCTGCATGAGCGCTCCATCCATGACCAGCTCACCGGGCTGTACAACCGGAGCTATCTCGATGAGTATATTTCGGGTCTGAAGGATCAGAAAGCCTATCCTGTGAGCATCATTTCCGCAGACTGCGACAATCTCAAAATAATCAACGACACCTACGGACATATGATCGGTGACGAGTATATCCGTATGTGCGTGAGCGTGATGCGTGCGGCGCTCCCGGAGGAAAGCAGCATCTTCCGCATGGGCGGCGACGAGTTCATCGCCTTTGTGCCGGGGACGTCCTCGGAACAGGCGGAGCAGTTCATTGCCAATGCCAAGCAGAATGCCGGTTCCTACCGCATCCGTGACAATACGCTGAGCATCTCGATGGGCTTTGCCACGGCGGAGGATGCCAACAGCAGCATCGTGGACTGTATCAAGCGCTCCGACGTCGATATGTATCAGGACAAGCTCCGCCACAAGCGGGCACAAGGCGACCCTTCCCCAAGATAACAGCACCCCTGTCCGCACGGGCAGGGGATTTTTCTGCATTTGTATGGCGAAAATGTAAACTTTTTCCTATTGCGCAGGACTTCGGCGGGCGCTCTTGATTTTTGGAAGATCTTGTGCTATAATCATGATAGGTGGTACTGTACAGAAAGTATCGCTGCACATGCAAAATAATGTGAATAATGACGAACGTCAAAAGGAGGGGTATCTTATGAAGATCCGGAACAAGTCAAGGCGTTTCACTGCCGCCGCAGCAGCGCTGACGGCTTCTGTGCTTGCCGTGCTGAGCCTGCCGATGCAGGGACTTGCGGCGGGGGAGCTGCGGGCAAGCGCTGTGCCGGGGGATGTCAACGATGACGGCGAGGTCACGGTCATCGACCTGCTGAT
The DNA here is from genome assembly GCA_024684395.1 of Oscillospiraceae bacterium. GTDB lineage: Bacteria > Bacillota > Clostridia > Oscillospirales > Ruminococcaceae > UBA3855. The sequence goes on along the minus strand of JAIKWY010000221.1, from coordinate 28,017 downwards.
CATGCAGGGTACCCTGCACAGGCATGACAATGTGACGATGTATGCCCCGGACAATGCCGACCTCAACGGTGACGATGTGTTCGACATCTTCGACCTGGGGCTTGCCAAGCGCATCGTGCTGAACGGCGCCGGTACGACTATCCCCATCGAGCCCACAGATCCCGATGATCCGCCTGTTCCGCAGGAGGGCGGCACGATCTATGAGCGTGTCAGCGTCAAGGATACCTATGCGGGCGTGGTCGCCTACGAGGGGCTGATCCCCGAGGGCTGGACGGTGCAGATCCAGAGCAACTGGAGCTGTGTCGGGCAGTACTGCGGACAGGAATCCGTGCTCTTCACCAGCCCGGACGGCAAGGCATCCGTGCGGATCGCATCGCCGCAGGAGTACAAGCAGACGACCGACACCGGCGAGGGCGTGGTGGTCTCCCAGTTCACGACCTACTCCAATTACAAGACAGCTGCGAAGTTTATCGACAACTACGTCATGAGAAATTTCCCGGATGCGGAGCTTGTTCGGGAGATCGAGGTGCCGGAGGAGCAGCAGAGAGGCGTGACGGAGTTTGCCTTCTACCAGGCAAGTGCGCTGGATGCCTATATCCGCCAGTCCGGTATGAACTGGCAGGTCGTCGGCTATGACGGAACTGTCTCCCGCAGGGTGTATTACAGCCCGAGCGTAGGCTACGGGGAATTCTGCTGTGCGGTGCCGGCCTATGAGTATTATCGTGCGACCGGACTCCTGACCACCGACAACATCACCTGGACGACGCTGAATACCATCGGCTATGCGGCAGATGATGAGGAGAGCTACAACAAATACTACGACGAATACGAGATGATCGCCGCCAACGGTGCCTTCACTGCCACGTTCTATTCGCTGGTCGGCTATGTGACCGCACGCAGCGTGCAGGCGATCGCAGACGGCATCTACGGACCCGATACCGGATCGACCGCTTCGGGGGACTACCTCAGAAGCGGCACCGAGGTCTCCGACAATGACAGAGCCACGCAGGAGCGTGTGTTCCAGGCGTGGGATGACTATATCCGGGAGGAGGACCGCTATACCACGACGGACGGTCTGTCCTTCACCACATCCATGTACAACGAGACCGTTGCCCAGGACGGCGACAAATTCTATGTCGGCGACCTGAACGGCATCCCGGACGGCTTTACACAGCTGACCAAGAACTGAAATTTCTGAAAGAGGTGAATGTGATGATGAAAACAACACGTCTGCTTGCCGCAGTGACCGCCTGTGCCATGCTGCTGCCGATCTGCACTGCCTGCGGAAAAACGTCCTATGATCCGGATTACCAGCCGTTCCATTCGGTGGATGTTCCGGATGCCTCCTCCGTGATCACGGAGACCTCTGCACAGCCGGAGGGCTCGGAGGAAGAACAGGTACCGCCGGAAACAGAAGCGCTCCCGGTCGATACCGATGCACCGGCTGATCTGACGCCGGTCGAGGTCGAAGTCCGCCCCGCCGCATGGGCGGATGTGCAGTGGACGCTCTATCAATGCCAGTACTTCACGGTGGAGATCCCGGAGGGCTGGGATGTGGAATGGAAAGGCAATGCCGAGCAGCTTATCTGGACGGCGAGAGCGCCGGAGGGTACCTATGCGGGTGTCAACAACATCGACCACATGACCATCTGCAAGACGCAGCAGACAGCAGGTATGCTCGGGCAGCCGATCTGGCTGGAGAACGGCACGGTACAGGAGTATTTCGAGAAGATCTACAGCGATACGACCGAGAACTTCACCGTCCATAATTCCTGCGTCCCGGCGAACAAGGACGAGCTCCAGGCGCTGCGGAGCGACAAGGCGATCTGGGATTATCAGGCGATGTATGCCACCTTCTATGACAAGGCGGCAGGCTGTGACGGCGAGGGCATCTATTCCGCCGTCGTGATGGAGGCGCCGGATCTCGTGCTGACGGGCGGCATCAACTATGCGATGTGGGAGATCAACTGCACGCTGTCCCAGTGGGCAGAGCCGGGACGCCTTGTGGACTGGGCGCCGGTGCTGGCGCATATCTGCCAGACCTTCACCTACACGGACTATTACATCCAGGAGTGGATGGCGATCTACAATGCGCAGTTCACGCAGTCCAGCCCCGCCGGTGACACCGATCCGGTCATGGAGGCATATGAGGAGCGCAGCCGTGAGGAGACCATCCGGATGGAGAAGTACTCCGACATGATCGGCGAGTACGAGCGTGTCTATGACAACGAGACCGGCGACATCTACCGTGCCTACAACGGCTTCCTCGATGACATGGGCGACCAGAACCGCTATACTTCGATCACGGATAACCAGTATGCCGACGGCTATGTCGGATGGATCGACAAGGATTGACAGAAAGACCCTGATGGTTCGCCATCAGGGTCTTGTGTTATTCGGAGAGTTTGTTGAAGACGAGCTCTTCGGCTGCTTCGGGGATCATCGGTCTGCCCCAGACGAAGCCCTGGATGTAATCGCAGCCGATGCTGCGAAGGGTCTCGACCTGCTCCGGCAGCTCCACGCCCTCGGAGATGACGTCAAAGCCCATGATATGCCCCATCGAAATGATCGCCGCCACGTACTGCTTGGAGGATTCGCTGACGTTCATCTTGTCGATGAAGCTCTTGTCGATCTTCAGCAGATCCGCCGGGAAGCTGTTGAGGTAGCTCAGCGCAGAATAGCCTGTCCCGAAGTCGTCAATGGCGATCTGGATGCCCATTTCCTTGATCCTGTCGATGCAGCGCAGCGCCTTTTCGGCAGAGTCGATCATGATGGACTCGGTGATCTCGATCTCGAGCCTATTGGCAGGGATGCTGCTGCTTTCCAGCAATTCTTTGATCTCGTCAAAGAAGTCATTCTTCATCAGATGCCGCACGGATACGTTGATGCTGAGCATCAGGTCGGCGCCGGTCTTTCGCAGCAGCTCGCCGAAGAAAGCGGCAGCTTTCCGGTAGACCGCCATATCGAGCTTGTCGATGAGACCGACCTTTTCCGCAACGGGGATAAATTCAGCAGGACTCACGAGATCGCCCTCCGCATCCTTCAGGCGTGCCAGCGTCTCAAAGCCACGCAGCTTGTGCGACATATCATACTGCGGCTGCAAATGGAAGGCGATGGTGTCGGTCTCGAGCGCCTCCCGGATGATCCTTTCGACCTCGACGGTACGCTCGATCCGGAGCAGATCAGGTGTGAAATGAAGGATGTGATTGCTGCTTGCCTGCCGCTTGATCTCGTGCATGGCAGCGTTCGCATAGGTGAGCAGCGCATCCTGGCTGCCGGCATCGGCAGGGTAGGAGGCATAGCCGAAGCTCGCTGTGATGTAGAGGTCACAGTCATCCACGGTCAGGCGGTTGCTGAGCACGGATTCATACATCCGGATGGTTTTCAGCACATCCTCCTCCGACGGATGATCCCGGATGATCAGCAGGAACTCATCACCGCCCTGGCGTGCGATATAGTCCTTGGTGCCGGAGATGCCGGAAGCCACGATCGTCCGCCATCGGTTGGCGATCTCGATCAGCACCTCATTGCCGGTCTGAAAGCCCATCGTATCGTTGATGCTCTTGAAGGCATTGATGTCGATGGAGACAACGGTGAAGGGCTCCCCGTGCCGGATGGCATCCCGGAGCAGGTCGGAGCAGGCAAAGCGGTTCGGGAGCGAGGTGAGCATGTCCGTGTAGCTGAGCTGTTTGAGACGCTCCATCATCTTGTGGTTGGAGAGCTTGGAGGAGAGGAAGTAGGCGATGAGTTCGAGCGTCTCCTTGATGCGCATGGTGTTGGTGGTGTCGAAATTGGTCGCCCAGATGAAGCCGAGCACCTCGCCGTCATAGCGCAGCGGGAACAGCACGAAGCTCTCCACGCCCGCTTCGTCGAAGGTCTGGTACCACAGCGCATTGACCTCCCGGATATGGTTCCGGTCGTTCTCGTCCTTGATGATCATGCAGTCGCTGCCGCCGATCATGTCCACCCACGAAGCGGCGATGTCGTAGAAGTTGGCAAACTCCGTGACCTGCTTGGTGCTGCTGTTGTCGTCGATGCTCGCCGACAGCACGGAGTGCGTTCTCGTGTGCTGATCCATGAGCATGATGGTGCAGACCTCCGCACGGCAGATCAGGCGGATGTCATCAACGACCTCGTTGATGGTCTGCTGGAAGTCATTGGAGCTGTGGAGCTTGATGCAGGCTTTCAGAACGTCCTCCGAGGCGGTGCCGGACTGGCTGGAGCTGATGCCGACCTCCTCCGGCGAGCAGGGCTGTGCTGTATAGATGCAATAGCAGAGATCACCGTCATCGCAGGTGAGCGGCATACTGAAAATATCGAACCAGATGTTCATATTGTTCATGTGAACATAGGTGTGGATCGGGATCTTTCTCACCGCCGCACGGAAGCAGATGTCCTCAAAGCCGATGTCCTTCGGGAGATACTCCTCATAGCGGGAGTTCGGGATGAAGGTATGCTTGCGCAGGAGAATATCCGGGACGCCCGGCATGTAGAGCTCGGGCGGGATGAACGGGCGCTCGAGGGGTTCGATATATCTGCGGTTCCCTGCAACGATCCGGATGGCATCGTAGCCGTCATCTTCTGTTTTTTCGACTGACAGGATACAGGTCGGTGCATCGAAGCTGTCAGCAAATGCCTGAAAATCCATATAGTCTCCTTTCTGAACGTCAGGTGATTTTGGAGAATGCGCTTTATGATTCCGAAGACTGAACGGAAACAAGTTTTCTTTCGCCATTCTTTTCCGGCGTGGGGAGCGCTGCTGCACCGGATACGGTGATCGGCGGCGGCGCTTCATGGATCCTGCCGGTCTGCGCCGCATCGGGATCCTCGGCAAATTCCTGTGCAACGGCAGTGATCTCGTCACGCACCTCGAGGAATGTCTCCACGATGACCGGATCAAAATGCGTGCCGCTGTCCTGACGGATCAGATTGAACGCTTCGTCGATGCTCATGGCGCCCTTGTAGCAGCGGTGGGAAACGATCGCATCGAACACATCTGCCACTGCCATGATCCGGGCACAGAGCGGGATCGCCTGTCCACGCAGCCCCTCCGGATAGCCCTTGCCGTTCCACCATTCATGGTGATAGCCTGCCATCTGGATGGCGATGTCGAGGTAGCCGGACTCACCGAGGTTGCCCTCTGCCTGCTGCAAAAGGCGCTTGCCGGCGGTCGTGTGCTCCTTCATGATGTTGTATTCCTCATCGGTGAAGCGCCCCGGCTTTTTCAGGACGGCATCCGGGATATGGATCTTGCCGATGTCATGCAGCGGTGCAGCCGTGATCATATCGGCGATGTACTGCTCGGTGAGGATGTGGTTATAGAGGTCAGCTTCCTTGAGCCGTCTTGCGATGATCTCGACGTATTTGGCAGTTCTGCGGATGTGACCGCCCGTGTTCTCGTCACGGTTCTCCACGATGTCCGCCATCGTGATGATGATATTGTGCTGCATCTGCATGTACTGCCCCTCGAAATGTGCTCTCCGGTTGCCTTGCAGGATCAGAATGATGATCGTCAGCGTGATGGTGAAGGAGATGATGCTCGTCACGCAGCAGGAATACAAAATCACCGACTGATAGGCGGGATCCTTGATCTGCCGGAAGGTCGAGATCGTCGATGCGAAGAAGAACATCATCGTGCCGATGACGAACAGCATCGTGCGCTCCCAGTTTTCGAGGTGTCGTGTTTCCAGATCGGGCTGGAAGACGTAGCGCCATCTCTTGCCGCAGTAGGCGAAGACGGACAGACCGATCATCAGGATGACGAACATGGCACAGCCATAGATCTCCGCATATTTGCCGTGGACATTGATGAGCATGGCGGCAATGTCGAGCGGCGGGAAGAAAATGCCGTAGGCGATGCCCATGATGGGGATGACCTGCGCCATTCTCAGGATGCGGTAGAGCTTGCCGGAGCCGGTCAGGAAGATGTACGCCGCCAGCATGACACCCAGCACAGCCCGTGAGACGGGTGCGCCGAAGAAGAAGCACGCCCCGTTGCAGATGATCCATGCCAGCAGCAGAAAGCCCCACTGATTGAACCAGTTCTTGAAAGTGGGGAGCAGGAATATATACCGTGACAGGATCATGGTGAGCATGAACATCGCCGTGATGCCTGCGGTCTGATAGATATTTGTCAGCATAATTTGATGCTCCTTTGCGGGAAACGTCATGATTTTAGATATACCTATTATAATTATAGCATATTACGGAGAGAAATGCAAGCATATTTTTTTACAGAGAGTGGATTTTTCGGAGAGCTGTGAACTACCCGATCACGACATACTCCCCGTAGACATACCCTGTATACCCGTTCCACGAGACAACATACCAGTTGTTGACATTCCCGTATACCGTCAGCTCCGAGCCGTTCGGGATGGAGGTGATGATCGAGGAATTGATCCCCGGATAGCTGCGCAGGTTGAGGTTGGAGCCCTCCGTGACGACATAGCCCCGCACGACTGCGACCGGCGACACGAACGGCAGCCCGAAGTAATCGCAGAGGGATTCGGTCAGATTCTCGGCGATCGCCCGCAGATCGTTCCGGATCCACTCGGCATCCTCTGGATTGTCGTGGTAGCCGATCTCCGCAAGGACAGCCACGGCGCGGGTGCGGTTGACCTCCCCGAGGGTCGTGGTCGGCAGCGCCCGGGAGAGCGCCGGCTCGGGATAGACGGACTTCAGGTTGTTGGCGATCGTGACGGCAAGGCGCTCGCTGGCGGTGCTGTAGGGGGAGTAGTAGACGTCGATGCCCCGCAGCTTCCCGGCGAGCTCCTCCGGGGCGGCATTGGAATGCAGCGCTAAGTGTACATCATAATCGGCGGCATTGGAATCGGCGATCGCACCGGCGACATTCCGGTCGGGATCATTCCGGACAAAGCGGATGCCGCTCGCCCGCAGATAGGGCTCCATGCGGTCGGCAAGGAGGTTCATGTACAGCTCCTCGTTGCCGCCGCCGTTATAGGGGTTCCACTCCTGTGTGGAGGGGGATAAAAACACAATGGGCATTTGGATCGCTCCTTTCTCGGCTGTGCCCATTGCAGTGTATGCGGGAAAGATCCGCCATGTTCATCGTAAATTTCTCTATTTACAAATCCCCGGATCTATGCTATAATCATAGTGAAATAACAGTAAAAACGAAAGATGCGGGTGCAGGGCGGTCACCGCCCTGCCGAGGGTGGTTTAGGAGGGGCGAGCAGCCCCTCCTAAGTCGGCGTAAGCCGACAAATCTCTGTCGGAGGTGTACTATGAATGTTTGCAAGATCGCAGCTGTTCTGCTGAGTGGTGTCCTGCTTGCAGGGGCGCTGCCGCTGCCTGTCACGGCACAGCAGCCCACGGACGTGTACTATACCGGCATCAGCCCCGCTGTCAACGGGGGAGAGCCGATCCGGGGCGTGGACATTTCCTCGATCCTGTCGGTGGAGAAGGCAGGCGTCGTCTTCCGGGATGACAGCGGTGCGCCGGCGGATATTTTCCAGATCCTCGCCGACCACGGGGTCAATTACATCCGTGTCCGTGTCTGGAACCAGCCCAACGACGGTAAGGGGCATTCCTACGGCGGCGGCAATTCCGATGTGAAAGCGGCTGCGGAGATCGGCAGACGGGCTGCGCAGTACGGCATGAAGCTGCTCGTGGACTTCCACTATTCCGATTTCTGGGCGGATCCCGAAAAGCAGCGCCCTCCAAAAGCCTGGGGGGGAAAATCGGTCGCAGAGAAGGGCACTGCCATCTACCAGTTCACCCTTGAGAGCCTGCGCACCATCCGGGAGGCGGGCGCCGACATCGGCATGGTGCAGGTCGGCAACGAGACGAACTGCCATTTCTGCGGCGAGGATGACATGTACAAGATCTGTGACATGTTCAAGGCGGGCTGCAATGCCGTGCATGACTTCGACAGCAGCGTGCTGCGGGTACTGCACTTTGCGAACCCCTCGACCGGGTATTACGACTGGTATGCCAAGGTGCTCTCGGAGTGCAATGTGGACTATGATGTCTTCGCCACGTCCTATTATCCCTACTGGCACGGCACTTCGGAGGATATGACAAGCGTCATGCGCAAGATCGCCACGACCTATAATAAGTATGTCATGGTCGCCGAGACTGCCTATCCCTATACGAACGAGGACGGCGACACCTTCGGCAATGTCGTGTCCAAGGATTCGAGCGGTGCGACCTTCCGCTATGACATTTCCCCGGAGGGGCAGACCGCCTGCCTGACGGACGTGTTCCAGGCGGTGGCGAATGTCGGCGAGAAGGGCATCGGCGTGTTCTACTGGGAGCCGGCATGGCTTGGCAAGCAGGGGCTCTCGTGGGAGGAACAGCGGAAGCACTGGGAGGAGGACGGCTCCGGCTGGGCAACGGCATATGCCAGGGAGTATGACGCCTCCGTAAATGCCACCGGCGGCTCATCCTATGACAATCAGGCGCAGTTTTCCTTCGACGGAAAGCCGCTTGCCTCGCTCGATGTCTATAAAAATGTCTACCCGCAGGCATATCGCTTCCGGCAGGAGGACACTGCTGTGCTGTCTGACGGCTATTACCTCATCCGCAATGTGGGCAGCGGCTTGTACCTGAACAGCGACGGATCCGGCAATGCTGTCCAGTCTGCGCAGGAGGTGCAGTGGCATTTGCAGGCGGCGGACGGCGGATATACCATCACCTCTGCCGACGGGCAGTTCCTGACAGCAGGGGAGGGCAGCAGCACGCAGAGCGCCGTATATCTTTCCAACCGCAGCGGCAAGGGCGATCAGGTCTATACCATCGTGCAGAGCGGCGACAGCCTGATGCTCCTCACCCAGACCGCCGGACAGGCACAGTGCGTGGACGTCTTTGACCGGAGCACCTACGAAGGGGCATGGATGACCTACAGCAAGGCGTTGCAGACGGACAGCCAGCGCTTCACCCTGACGCTCGTGCAGGCGGATGAGACGACCGAGTCCCCGACAGAGCCTACGGAGACGGAACCGCCGACCGAGACCACCGAAACCGATCCGCCCCGCCCCCGGAAGGGTGATCTTGACGGCGACCATGAGACCGGCCTGACGGACATCATTTTGCTGCAAAAGTACCTGCTGTGCTGCGGTGATCTCACTCCGGCGCAGTGCGATGCGGCGGACATGAACGAGGACGATGTGCTCGACATCTTCGACCTCGGACTGCTCAAACGGGCGGCTCTGGAGCGGGATCGGCAGCCCTACCGGAGCTTCCGTGAAAAGCACCGCTGAGCGTGAGTACTTATTATAATAAGAGGGAGAGACTGCATGTCGGTCTCTCCCTCTTATGTCTTTCAAAAAAGCGCCGCAGGCAAAGCAGGTCAGGGGGCGCAGCCCCCCAGGATCCTCCCCCATTGGGGGAGGTGCCGCCGAACGGCGGCGGAGGGGGAGACTGCGGTGTCGTTCTCTCCCTTTCGTATGTCCGCAGTCAGAGGACATTTTTGGATCAATTCTGAACGTTCATGCTGTGCATTATGAAAAATATGTAAATGCTATTGACAAATTGGATGAAAAGGGGTATAATAAGGACAATACGAACCGTCATCCCCGCTCCCCGTGAGCGGTAACGTGCAAAGGAGTGGTTTTATGGGAACCAACAGCTATTCCAATATGTACGGAGCACAGTCCTACGGCGCCCCGCAGTACGGCGCACAGCCGGCATACGGTCAGCCGCAGCAGTCCTACCGTCAGCAGCCTGCCTATACGCAGCCGGAGGCGAAGCCCGCACAGGGCGCAGCGCCGGAGGTATGGGGCACCGGCACCCCGCAGATCCGTCCGTGGTACCTGCAAACATGGTTCATCGTGCTGATGATCTGCTCGATCATCGGGTTCGTGCCCGGTATCATCCTGACGATCATGCAGTCGGACTATGACAAAAAGATGTTTGCCCGCTACAAGACCATCAGCGATGCCGATATGTACTGGGCATATGTCAAGGAGGACTGTGCCAAGATCTACCGTGAAGCGACCGAGCGCAGCGACAAGCTGCTCGAGGAGAGCAAGCAGAAGGCACAGATCACCGAGCAGACCGCCAACCAGTACCTGCTCAAGGTCGATAAGGAGTGCAAGGCAAAGCGCCAGCAGCTGCAAAAGGAAATGGAAGATCTGATCGCTCAGCGTGATTTCCTCCAGGAGGAGATCCGCCAGATCCAGGAGGGTCAGGTCACAATGTCTGAGGACGAATAACCCATCATTACACAGCAAAGCCCCCTGAGTTCTCTCAGGGGGCTCATTTTCTATGCTATTTCTATGCTATTTGTCGGGGATCAGACGCCGAACAGCAGCTTGTCATAGGTCGGGAACGGCCAGTAGGTCTCGTCGGTCAGCACCTCTGCCTTGTCGGCAGCTTCACGCAGTGCGGCCATTGCCGGGATCAGGGTATCACGCACATACGCAGATGCCGTCGGGATGTCGGTGATGGTGTGCAGCTCTGCGATGTCATCGGTCAGCGTGGTCACAGCTGCATCGATCTCATCGGACAGACCGGACAGCGCCGTAACGACCTTGGCCTCACGAGCGCAGGCAGCACCCGGAACGAGCGCCTTCTTGGCAGCAGCAGCGGAAGCCGTATCAGCGGTGAAGCGGATCACTGCCGGCAGGATCTCCTTCTGTACCATGTCAGCCATCGTGTTAGCCTCGATGGTGACGGACTTCACGTAGTTCTCCAGCATGATGTCACGGCGGGAGAACAGCTCCGGCTCGGTGAAGATGCCGTGAGCGGTCAGCATCTTGATGTTCTTCTCATCGCACAGACGAGGCATAGCATCGGCAGTCGTGCGCAGGTTCATAAGACCACGCTTCTTAGCCTCAGCGATCCATGCATCGTCATAGCCGTTGCCGTTGAAGATGATGCGCTTGTGCTCCTTGATGGTCTTCTGGATCAGAGCGTGCAGAGCGGAGGTAAAGTCAGCTGCACCCTCCAGTTCATCGGCAAACTGACGCAGTACCTCTGCAACAGCCGCATTCAGATGGATGTTTGCGCAGGAGATGGAGTTGGAGGAGCCCAGCATACGGAACTCGAACTTGTTGCCGGTGAAGGCGAACGGAGAGGTACGGTTTCTGTCAGTGGTGTCCTTGCTGAACTTCGGCAGAACGTCAACACCGAGCTGCATCTTCTCCTTCTTGGTGCCGCCGTAGGGCTTATCCTGCTCGATGGCTTCAAGGATGGCAGTCAGCTCATCACCGAGGAAGATGGAGATGACAGCAGGCGGAGCTTCGTTGGCACCCAGACGATGGTCATTGCCGGCAGTCGCAACGGACAGACGGAGCAGATCCTGATAATCGTCCACAGCCTTGATGACAGCAGCCAGGAACAGCAGGAACTGTGCATTGTCCTGCGGCGTATCACCAGGCGAGAGCAGGTTCTCACCGAGGTCGGTGGAGATCGACCAGTTGTTGTGCTTACCGGAGCCGTTCACGCCTGCGAAGGGCTTCTCATGCAGCAGGCATACCAGACCGTGGCGGAGTGCGACCTTCTGCATCACTTCCATAGTCAGCTGGTTGTGGTCGGCAGCGATGTTGGTGGTATCATAGATCGGAGCCAGCTCGTGCTGTGCCGGTGCTACCTCGTTGTGCTTGGTCTTGGCATAGATGCCCAGCTTCCAGAGCTCTCTGTCGAGGTCAGCCATGTACTCGGCAACTCTCGGCTTGATGGAACCGAAGTAGTGGTCGTCCATCTCCTGACCCTTGGGCGGCATCGCACCGAACAGCGTTCTGCCGGTCATGATCAGGTCTTTTCTCTGCTTCCACATCTCACGGTCAACCAGGAAGTACTCCTGCTCGGGACCAACGGAAGTTTTGACGCTGCGGACATTGGTCTTGCCGAAGAGCTTCAGGATACGCATTGACTGCTTGCTCAGTGCCTCCATCGAACGCAGCAGCGGCACCTTCTTGTCCAGTGCCTCGCCGGTGTAGGAGCAGAATGCTGTCGGAATATAAAGTGTACCGTCCTTGATGAATGCATAGGAGGTCGGGTCCCATGCTGTATAACCTCTTGCCTCGAATGTCGCACGCAGACCGCCCGACGGGAAGGAGGAAGCATCCGGCTCACCCTTGACGAGCTCCTTGCCGGAGAACTCCATGATGACTCTGCCGTCCGGTGCGGGGCTGATGAAGCTGTCATGCTTCTCAGCGGTCAGACCGGTCTCCGGCTGGAACCAGTGGGTGTAGTGGGTAGCACCCAGCTCCAGCGCCCAGTCCTTCATAGCAGCTGCGACTGCATCCGCAACAGAGCCGTCGAGCTTCTCGCCTCTGTCGATCGTGCGCTTCAGGCTCTTATAGACTTTCTCAGAAAGACGTGCCTTCATCTGTCTGTCGTCAAATACCATTGTGCCAAAGATCTCTGTAACCTTTTCCATAGCAATACCTCCTTGAAAATACAAAAAAAGAGCTGTGGAACCCGATGAGTTCCACAGCCCCTTTGCTGTTCACAATGCCAGTATAAACCCTTCCGGCGGATTTGTCAAGGGGTTTTTGGTGATTTTGTCGTGAAATATGATTTTAACAATTCAACGCAGTAAAAAAATGTACTAACTTCACAAAATTGTACGCCGGGGATTGACAACTGTCCGCCTGCGTGATATAATCTAATAGAACAAGGACGTTCACAAATGGGCTTCGTGTCTGGTGTGGGCGTTCTTCTTATTTTTACCTTAATTTTTGAAAGGGTGGAAGTTATGGACAATTTCAGAAATGAAGCGCCCTACGAGGCACAGGGATTATACAGCCCTGCATTTGAGCATGATAACTGCGGCATCGGTGCAGTTGTCAACCTCAAGGGCTTCCGTTCCCGCCGGGTGGTCGAGGATGCGCTCTCTATCGTAGAAAAGCTCGAGCACCGTGCCGGCAAGGATGCAGAGGGCAAGACCGGTGACGGTGTCGGCATCCTGACGCAGATCCCCTATGCCTACTTCAAGGATGTCACCAAGGCAGACGGCATCGAGCTCGGCGATGAGGGCGACTTCGGCGTCGGCATGTTCTTCTTCCCGCAGGGGGAGCTGAAATGTGCCCAGGCGAAGAAGCTGTTTGAGATCATCACCAAGCGCAACGGTCTGCGCTTCCTCGGCTGGCGCAGAGTTCCGAGCGCCCCGGAGATCCTCGGCACCCGTGCAAGGGAGAGTATGCCGCAGATCTGGCAGGGCTTCGTAGCCCGTCCGGAGGAATGCGCCAAGGGACTTGATTTTGACCGGAAGCTGTACTTTGTCCGCAGGGAGTTCGAGCAGTCCAACGAGCTGACCTATGTCTGCTCGCTGTCGAGCCGCACGATCGTCTACAAGGGCATGTTCCTTGTGAGCGAGCTGCGCCGCTTCTATCTGGATCTCCAGAGATCCGGGTTCGTTTCTGCCATTGCGATGGTACACTCCCGCTTCTCCACCAACACCACACCGAGCTGGCAGAAGGCGCATCCGAACCGCCTGATCGTCCACAACGGTGAGATCAATACCATCACCGGCAACGCCGACAAGATGCTTGCCCGTGAGGAAACAATGAGCTGTGAGGCATTCAGGGATGAGCTGCACAAGATCCTGCCTGCTCTGAACCCGGATGGCTCCGATTCCGCACGCCTTGACAATGCACTGGAGTTCCTTGTCATGTCCGGTATGCCGCTCCCGAAGGCAGTGATGCTGCTCATCCCGGAGCCGTGGAAAAACGACCGCACCCTGTCGCAGGACAAGCGTGATTTCTACCAGTACTATGCGACCATGATGGAGCCGTGGGACGGTCCCGCCTCCGTCCTCTTCTCGGACGGCGAGGTGATGGGCGCCGTGCTCGACCGCAACGGTCTGCGTCCTTCCCGCTACTGCGTGACCTCGGACGGCTTCCTCGTACTGTCCTCCGAGACGGGCTGCATCGACATTCCGGCAGAGAAGATCGTCTGCAAGGATCGCCTGCGCCCCGGCAAGATGCTCCTTGCCGACACGAAGAAGGGACGTCTGATCGGCGATGACGAGATCAAGTGCCAGTATGCTGCTTCCCAGCCCTACGGTGAGTGGCTCGATGCCAACCTCGTCACCCTCGGCGAGCTGCACATCCCGAACGAGAAGGTGCAGATGTACTCCCATGAGGAGCTGACACGCCTGCAAAAGGCATTCGGCTATTCCTATGAAGACATCCGCCGCAGCATCCTGCCGATGGCAATGAACGGCACCGAGCCGATCGCTTCCATGGGCAGCGATGTGCCGCTGCCGCCGCTCGACAAGGCACATCCGCCGCTGTTCAATTACTTCCGCCAGCGCTTTGCACAGGTCACGAACCCGCCCATCGACGCCATCCGTGAGGAGGTCGTCACCGATACGACCGTCTACATCGGCGAGGACGGCAACCTGCTGACCGAGCAGCCGGAGAACTGCCATGTGCTGAAGGTGGAGAACCCCATCCTCAGCGAGACCGACATGCTCAAGATCAAGGCACTGCATGTGCCGGGTCTGCGTGCTGCGGTCATCCCGATCACGTTCTACATCGGCACCACGCTCGAACGTGCGATCGAGCAGCTCTTCATCGAGGCAGACAGAGCCTACCGTGACGGCGCCAACATCCTGATCCTCTCCGACAGGGATGTGGACGAGTCCCGCTGTGCGATCCCGTCGCTCTTAGCAGTTGCGGCATTGCAGCAGCATCTGGTTTCGACGAAGAAGCGCACTGCCGTTTCCATCATCCTCGAGAGCGCAGAGCCCCGTGAGGTGCATCATTTTGCAGCGCTCCTCGGCTATGGCGCCTGCGCCGTCAACCCGTATCTGGCACATGAGACCATCCACGACCTCATCCGCAACCAGCAGCTCGACAAGGATCACTATGCTGCCGAGGATGACTACAACAGCGCCGTGCTGCACGGCATCGTGAAGATCGCTTCCAAGATGGGCATTTCGACCATCCAGTCCTATCAGGGCGCCAAGCTCTTCGAGGCAGTCGGCATCTCTGCGGATGTGATCAGCAGATACTTCCGTGGCACGGTCAGCCGTGTCGGTGGCATCGACCTGCAGGATATGAGTCGCCGCATCGAGCAGCTCCACCATGCTGCCTTTGATCCGCTCGGACTGCAAACGGATCCGAATCTGCTGAGCAGGGGACTGCACCAGCTTCGCAGCGGCAAGACCGAGCATCTGTACACGCCCACGACCATCCATCTGCTGCAGGAGGCGACCCGCACGGGAAGCTATGGTCTTTATCAGCAGTACTCCCATGCACTGCATGAGGAGGAGGGCAACCTGACCCTCCGCAGCCTGCTCGATTTCAAGTTCCCGGAGAACGGCGGCATCCCGATCGACGAGGTCGAGAGCGTCGAGAGCATCTGCCACAGATTCAAGACAGGTGCCATGTCCTACGGCTCCATCTCGCAGGAAGCACACGAGTGCCTTGCTGTTGCGATGAACCGCATCGGCGGCAAGTCCAACTCCGGCGAGGGCGGCGAAGCTCCGGAGCGTCTGCAATCCGACAGATGCTCTGCCATCAAGCAGGTGGCATCCGGCAGATTTGGCGTGACCTCTGAATATCTGGTATCCGCCAAGGAGATCCAGATCAAGATGGCACAGGGTGCCAAGCCCGGTGAGGGCGGTCATCTGCCGTCCATGAAGGTGTATCCGTGGATCGCCAAGACCCGTCATTCCACCGCTGGCGTGGGTCTGATCTCCCCGCCGCCGCATCACGATATTTACTCCATCGAGGATCTGGCACAGCTCATCTATGACCTGAAAAATGCCAACCGCTATGCCCGCATCTCCGTCAAGCTTGTCTCCGAGGCAGGCGTCGGCACCGTTGCGGCCGGTGTTGCCAAGGCCGGCGCACAGGTGGTGCTCATCTCCGGCTATGACGGCGGTACAGGCGCTGCGCCCCGCAGCTCGATCTATAACGCCGGTCTCCCGTGGGAGCTCGGCCTTGCGGAGGCACACCAGACGCTCATCCTGAACGGTCTGCGTTCCCGCGTCGTCCTCGAAACAGACGGCAAGCTCATGACCGGTCGTGACGTCCTCGTGGCAGCGCTGCTCGGTGCCGAGGAATTCGGCTTCGCGACTGCCCCGCTCGTAACGATGGGCTGCACGATGATGCGTGTCTGCAACCTCGATACCTGCCCGATGGGCATTGCTACCCAGAATCCGGAGCTGCGCAAGCGCTTCCGCGGTAAGCCGGAATATGTCGTGAACTTCATGCATTTCGTAGCGCAGGAGCTGCGTGAATACATGGCTAAGCTCGGCATCCGCACCGTGGACGAGCTGGTCGGCAGAACGGATCTCCTCGTCCGCAGACCCGAGGCAGAGAACATGGATCTCTCTGCGCTGCTGCATACGATTCCGAGCGAGACCAACCACTTTGACCCGCAGAATGTCTATGACTTCGAGCTCGAAAAGACCGCTGACGAGACAGCCCTCTTCAAGAAGATGGGCAGCGCCCTGAAGAAAGCCAAGCACGCTTCGATGGAGCTCCAGGTGCAGAACACCGACCGTGCGCTCGGTATCCTCTTCGGCTCCGAGATCACACGGCTCCACGGCGAGCAGACGCTTGCAGATGATACCTATGTGGTCAACTGCCACGGCAGCGGCGGTCAGAGCTTCGGCGCCTTCATCCCGAAGGGTCTGACGCTGACCCTCGAGGGCGATGCAAACGACTACTTCGGCAAGGGTCTGTCCGGCGGCAAGCTGGCGCTCTTCCCGCCGAAGAAGGCAGGCTTTGCGGCGGAGGACAACATCATCGTCGGCAATGTTGCACTCTACGGTGCGACCTCCGGCGCAGCCTTTATGAACGGCGTTGCCGGCGAGCGCTTCTGCGTCCGCAATTCCGGCGCTGTTGCCGTCTGCGAGGGCGTGGGCGACCACGGCTGTGAATACATGACCGGCGGACGTGTCGTCATCCTCGGACGGACGGGGAAGAACTTCGCAGCGGGTATGTCGGGCGGTATCGCCTATGTGCTCGATGAAGCACATGACCTCTACACCCGCCTGAACAAGGCACTTGTCAGCCTTGAGGGCGTGACCGAGAAGCAGGATGTTGCAGAGCTGCGCAGCCTGATCGAGGCACATGCCGAAGCGACCGGCTCCCCGAAGGCAAAGCGCATCCTCGATGATTTCGACGAGATGCTGCCGCTGTTCAAGAAGATCGTACCGCATGACTATGCAAAGATCACCGGCACCGTTGCCGAACTGACGGCAAAGGGCATGTCCGCAGAGGATGCCGAGATCGAGGCATTCAACAGACTCAGAAAGGAGGCGTGACCATGGGCAAGGCAACCGGATTTATGGACTATACACGCACGGACAACCAGGCGATCGCCCCCCTGGAGCGCATCAAGAACTTTAACGAATTTCACACCCCGATCCCTGTGGAGCAGCGGCAGAAGCAGGCAGGGCGCTGCATGGACTGCGGCGTGCCCTTCTGCCAGAACGGCAAGCCGCTCTGCGGGATGATCTCGGGCTGTCCGCTGAACAACCTCATCCCCGAGTGGAATGACCTCCTCTGGAACGGGCAGGAGACACAGGCGCTCGAACGTTTGCTCATGACCAACAATTTCCCGGAATTTACCTCCCGTGTCTGCCCCGCACTCTGCGAAAAGGCTTGTACCTGCGGGCTTTACGGCGATCCGGTCACGGTGCGTGACAACGAGTACGAGATTATCGAATACGGCTATGCACATGACCTGATGCAGCCCCGTACTCCCGCTGCCCGCAGCGGCAAGAAGGTCGCTGTCATCGGCTCCGGTCCTTCGGGTCTGGCATGTGCCGACCAGCTCAACCGGCGTGGACATTCCGTGACGGTGTTTGAACGGGCTGACCGTCCGGGCGGACTGCTGATGTACGGCATCCCGAACATGAAGCTCGAAAAATCCGTCATCCTGCGGCGCACGGCGCTCATGGAGCAGGAGGGCGTGGAGTTCCGTCTGAATGCGGCTGTCGGGACGGATGTTCCGGCACAGGAGCTGCTCCAGAATTATGATGCAGTCGTCCTCGCCTGCGGTGCCTCCAAGCCGAGAGACATCAATGCCGAGGGACGCGATGCGCAGGGCATCCACTTCGCTGTGGAGTTCCTGACATCGACCACCAAGGCACTGCTCGATGGCGGTCTGACGGACGGCAACCACATCTCCGCCAAGGGGAAGCATGTTGTTGTCATCGGCGGCGGCGATACCGGCAACGACTGTGTCGGCACGAGCATCCGCCACGGCTGTGCAAGCGTGGTACAGCTCGAAATGATGCCCAAGCTTCCCGACACCCGTGCCGAGAACAACCCGTTCCCGGAGTGGCCGAGAGTCTGCAAGACCGACTACGGTCAGGAGGAAGCCATTGCGGTATTCGGCAGCGATCCGAGACGTTACTGCACCACCGTCAAGGCATTCCTGAAGGACGATAAGGGCGCTCTCTGCGGCATCAAGACCGTGCAGCTGACCTTTGACGAGAACCGCCGCCCCCACGAGGTCGAGGGCAGCGAGGAGGTGCTCCCGTGCGAGCTCTGCCTCATCGCAGCAGGCTTTTTGGGCTGTGAGCAGAACGTTGCAGCAGCATTCGGTGCCGATCTGACCGAGCGTGGCAATGTGAAGACAGCGCAGGATGCGCACCAGACAAGCGCAGCCAAGGTCTTTACCGCCGGTGATATGCACATCGGACAGTCGCTCGTTGTCCGTGCGATCCGGGAAGGACGTGATACCGCAGCCGAGGTGGACAATTATCTCATGGGTTATACCAATCTGCCGGGAGGTACAGAAGCATGATCTACTCAGAAGAAGAAATTCTCCAGTATATCGAGGAAAATGATGTTAAGTTCGTCAAGCTGACCTTCTGCGACGGCAACGGCAGCATGAAGAATATCTCCATCCCCTCACCGGGGCTGGCACAGGCCTTTGCCAAGGGCATCCGCATCACGGCGAAGAAGATCCCCGGCTTCGGACCGGCGAACGGACGCGATCTGTTCCTGTTCCCCGATGCCCAGACCATGACGCCGCTCCCGTGGCGTCCGCAGGACGGCAGGGTCATCCGCATGTTCTGCTACATCCGCTATGCGGACGGTACGCCGTTTGAAGGCGACAGCCGCTATTTCCTGAAAAAAGTGATGAAGAAGGCAGTGGCAGAGGGGTACCGGTTCCGGTTCGGCACCTCCTGCGAATTTATGCTGTTCCTGATCGATGCAGAGGGCAGTCCGACCATGATCCCGCATGACCATGCCGGCTACTGCGATACCGCTCCGGAGGACAGGGGCGAGAACCTGCGCCGGGATGTGTGCCTGACGCTCGAACAGATGGGCATCCAGCCTGTCTCCTCCCGCCATGAATCCGCAGACGGCCAGCATGAGATCGACTTTGCGGCAGCATCGGCTTTGAAGGCGGCGGACGTGTTCCTGAGCTTCAAGTCGGCGGTGAAGTCCATCGCCCATGTGCATGGTGTCCATGCCTCCTTCGAGCCGAAGCCCCTGCCGCAGGAGTCCGGCAACGGGATGCACATCACGCTCACGGTCTACCGCAAGGACGAGGATCATCCGGATCCGCTGCTGCAACAGCAGGCAGCTGCCGGCATCATGCGGCGCATCCGGGATTTTGCGCTGTTTACGAACTCTACCGTCAATTCCTACGAGCGTCTCGGCGAATTTGCCATCCCCCGCACGATCACCTGGTCGCTGCGTGAGGGCGCACAGCTCTTCCGTCTCTATGACGAGAGCGATGAGGAGGGTCTGACACTGCGTGCGGCGGACTGCGCCTGCAACCCGTACTATGTGTTCGGTCTGATGATCTGCGCTGCGATGGAGGGCATTGCAGATGCGCTCCCGCTCCCGCCGGAGGATACCGGTGAGACCGAGCTGCCGCACGATCTGGGCGAGGCAGCCAAATGCGCAGAAAAATCCGCATTTCTACAGCAATATCTCCAGCCTGCTGTATTGCAGGAGGTGCTGGAGGATCGCCGTGCGCAGTGGAAAGCGCACAGACAGGCGTAAGCGACAACATGTCTTTCCTATGACAAAGGAGTGTTTATCATGCATGTAATACATTGCAGCAAGGAGGTAAATTTTGGAACGGATCTTGATCGTATCAGGCAGCAACGGCGCTGCGGTATCGCTGTCAGGCTTCCTGCGGGATTCCTTCCGATGTACACCAAGAATCGTAGAATCAGCCTATCAGGCAAGGATGGCTCTGGAGAATGACCGCACGACGGAACTCGTGCTGATCAATTCTCCGCTGATCGACGAAACAGGTGTGGAATTGGCACAATTCGTCACCAAGCAGACAGCAGCCAACTGCATCCTGATGATCAAACAGGATGCGATCGAACGACTGACAGACATGGCAGAGCATTTTCAGGTGATCTTGCTCGGACGGCCTCTGAACAAGGCGATGCTCTACCAGATCATCCGGATCATTGACATCTCTGTCAAGCGCTCACAGTCCATTTATGAGGAGAACCGGCGCCTTGAACAGAAGATCAAGGACATCCGGACAGTGGACAGAGCAAAATTCCTGATGATGCAGTTTGAAGGCATGACCGAAGAGGAGGCACATGCCTATCTGGAAAAATACGCAATGGATAAGCGCCGCCGCAAGCCCATCGCAGCGCTTGAGATCATTGACCGCATCAATGAGCAGTATCTGTGACGGAGGTGGACAGCATGGGTTCCATTCATGAGGAATGCGGCGTATTCGGCATATTTGAGCAGCAGCCCGCCGATGTGGCAGCAAGTGCCTATTTCGGGCTGTATGCCTTGCAGCACCGGGGGCAGGAGAGTGCCGGCATCGCCGTCTGTGACCGTGGCGTGATCACCCATCACCGGGATGACGGGCTCGTCTCCGAGGTGTTCACGCAGGAGGAGCTGCACGCCCTCGGCAAGGGGCAGATGGCGGTCGGTCATGTGCGCTATTCGACCACGGGCGGCAAGAGCCGGAACAACATCCAGCCCCTTGTCATCCGCCATATCAAGGGCAATTTAGCGCTTGTCCACAACGGCAATCTGACCAATGCCGCAGCGCTCCGCCGGAGCTTTGAGCTCGACGGTGCGATCTTCCACGGCACATCCGATACCGAGGCGATCGCCTACGAGATCGTGCGTCACCGCCTGAAATGCGCTTCCACCGAGGAAGCCGTGGAGGGGGCGATGCCCTGCCTGTGCGGGGCGTATTCCTGCATCCTGATGACGGCGCAGAAGCTCATCGCCTTCCGGGATCCGAACGGCTTCCGGCCGCTCTGCATCGGCAAGACGCATGACGGCGCCTATGTTCTCGCATCGGAGAGCTGTGCGCTCGATTCCGTGGGTGCAGCGTTCCTGCGGGATGTGGAGCCGGGTGAGATCGTGGTCGTCAGCAGTGAGGGACTGCGCTCCATCCGCACGCACTGCAAGACAGCACCGCAGAATATCTGCATCTTCGAGTATATCTATTTTGCAAGACCGGACTCCGTGATCGGCGGTGTTTCCGTCCACCATGCCCGTGTCACGGCAGGAAAGCTCTTAGCGCAGCACAGCCCCGTGGATGCGGATATCGTCATCGGCGTACCGGATTCCGGGCTCGATGCCGCCATCGGCTATGCGCAGGAGAGTGGCATCCCCTATGGCATCGGCTTCATCAAGAACAAGTATATCGGTCGGAGCTTCATCCAGCCGGAGCAGTCGCAGCGGGAGAATGCCGTGCGCATCAAGCTGAATGTCATCCGTGAGACCGTCGCAGGGAAGCGTGTTGTCATGATCGACGACTCCATCGTCCGGGGCACGACTTCGGCGAAGATCATCTCTCTCCTGCGGGATGCGGGTGCTGCGGAGGTGCATGTGCGCATCTCCTCGCCGGCGTTTCTGCACGGGTGCTATTTCGGCACGGACATCGACTCCGAGGAGCATCTGATCGCCAACCATTACCATACACCGGAGGAGATCGCCCGCCACATCGGCGCAGACAGCCTCGCATACCTGCCGATCGAAGCACTCGGTGCGCTCATCGGGCAGGAGGACGGCTTCTGCAAGGGGTGCTTTACCGGGGAATATCCGGTGGATGTCTCCGGCGCCGGCAAGAAGAACAAATTTGACGAAAAGCTATGAGAAAAGCCCCTCTTCCCGCCGTGGAAGAGGGGGTCATGCATACAGCAAGCCCCCGCCGTCCGGCAGGGGCTTTGTTTTTTATTCCGCAATATGTGTCAGGATCTGGTCGCCGATGGTCTTGTACAGCGTTGCTTCATCCTCATAGGTCGGGGAGAGCGTGCCGCTGTTGGATTTCAGCGTGGTGTTGATGTCCACGTAGTACAGCCCTTTCTCATCCGCCATTGCAAAGAGCGCCGCATTCCAGGTGTCGATGCGCTGGTTCTCCTCCGGGTCGGAGGAAGGTGTTGCTGTCAGGATGTAGATGGGCGTGGTCGCCATCTGGTCGACGAGATTGTTGACCAGCTCACCGAGCCCAGCTGCGCCCTTTTCGAGATCGGACGGGCACTGGTACCAGATATAGACCGCCGCCGGGGATCCGCCCCGCAGGCTGCGCGAAATGCTGCGCATCCGGGACTCCGCCATGCCGACGATCGCATCGTTGTAGACATAGCCGGAGGAGGTCTTGTAGTAATTGGTGAAGACCGTAAAATCGCCGATGAAGGCGCATTGCTCGATGCGGCTCTCATCCGCCTTCTCCGAAGAAGGGACGGGATTCGTCACTTTCCGACCGGTCTTGCCTTTGGCAGCGTTCTCATTTTCCTGCTGTTCGAGACCGGCAACGATCTCACGCTCCCAGTAATCCTCCTGTGACAGTGCCGATGACATGTATAATACAAAACACACCAAAAAGCACAGCAGTGTGATGATGATCAGCACCCAGCCGTTGAAACGCAGCAGGGGAGCGGTTTTCCGGGCTTCCACCTTGCCGTGCCTTCCTTTTTTCTGTGCCATTATGATTGCCTCCTGTTTGCTTTCTTTCTCTGTCAGGTACACACCTGTGTTTCTATTATACCCCAATCCTTGAAATATTTCAAGTGCTTTTCGGAATCTTTTTATAAATTTCAGAAAAATTCTTGCAATCCTCTTCTTTTTATAGTATAATGGATATGACAGGTCAGATGCAGAGAGCCTGTTTATGTAGGGGCAGAACTGTAATTTTCATGATCCTGATCTTGATCCTGTATGGCTTTCCGACCCGAAGGATGGGGAAGCAAACACAGGAAAGATGCCTGAAAAGCCGGGATCAGGAGTATTCACAAGGAGGACGTTCTGTTATGTGCGGTTTTGTAGGATTTACGAACACGGTCGCCAATGCGGGCGAAGTGATCGAGGAGATGATGGAGGCGATCCGCCACCGTGGACCGGATGCCGGCGGAAAGTATGTGGACAGCGATGTGGCACTGGGTCACAGACGTCTGTCGATCATTGATGTTTCGGAACAGGGCAACCAGCCGCTGTACAGCGAGGACGGCAATCTCGTGCTCGTGTTCAACGGCGAGATCTATAACTATCAGGATCTTCGTGCGGAGCTGATCGCCAAGGGCTATCGGTTCGCCACGAATACCGATTCCGAGGTGCTGATCTACGGGTACCGGGAATACGGCACATCCTTGCTTGAAAAGCTGCGGGGCATGTTTGCCTTTGTCATCTATGACAAGGAGACGAAAACGCTGTTCGGCGCACGGGATTTCTTCGGCATCAAGCCGCTGTATTATGCGCAGATGAACGGCGCATTTCTGTTCGGCTCCGAGATCAAGGCGTTTTTAAAGCATCCGGCATTTGAGAAGGAGCTGAACACTGCCGCTCTGGAGGAGTATCTGACCTTCCAGTATTCGGCAATGGATGAGACCTTCTTCAAGGGGGTCTACAAGCTCCAGCCGGCGCATTATTTCATCTACAAGGACGGCAAGCTCGAGATCAAGCGCTACTGGGATGTGCATTTCCAGGCGGATGAGACGCCCACCCTCGAGGACTGGGTGCAGGAGATCTCCAAGGTCTTCCACGAGTCTGTACAGGCGCACAAGATCGCCGATGTGGAGGTGGGTTCCTTCCTGTCCTCCGGCGTGGATTCGAGCTATGTCGCCGCCATTGCCGATGTGGATAAGACCTTCACGGTCGGCTTCGGCAAGGACGAGAAATACAACGAGATCGGCTGGGCGAAGAACTTCTCCAAGGCGATCGGCAAGCAGAATTACTCCAAGGTCATCGAGCCGGAGGAGTACTGGGGCGAGCTGCGCCACATCCAGTACCAGATGGATGAGCCGCTTGCAGACCCGGCAGCCATTGCGCTGTATTTCGTCTGCGGCTTGGCGGCAGAGCAGCTCAAGGTCGTGCTCTCCGGTGAGGGCGCTGACGAGATCTTCGGCGGGTACAATGTCTACTCCGAGCCCAATGCGACTGCCTATGACAGGCTCCCCCGTGTGGTGAAGCGCTCTGTCGGCAAGGCAGCATCGCATCTCCCGGCAAAGCGTGGCGTGAACTTTTTCGTCCGCAAGGGGCGTGACCTCGAAGAACGCTTCATCGGCAATGCCTACATGTTCACCCCCGAGGAGCGCAAGTCGCTGCTCGCCATTGAGACGGATGCACCCGATCCGCAGCGTCTGACGGCGCATTATTACAAGCGTGTCGAGGGCATGGATGAAGTCACCAAGATGCAGTACCTTGATCTGCACATGTGGATGGCAGGCGACATCCTCCTGAAAGCCGACAAGATGAGCATGGCGCATTCTCTCGAACTGCGTGTGCCCTTCCTCGACAAGGAAGTCATGCATGTGGCGGAGCGCATCCCGACAAAATACCGTGTGACCCGCAAGGCAACGACCGACAAGCACACGCCCTATGTCACCAAGTACGCCATGCGTCTTGCTGCCAAGCAGGACACCCCGAAGGAGACCGCCGGCACCGCAGCCAAGAAGAAGCTCGGCTTCCCGGTACCGATCCGGGTATGGCTGAAAGAGGAGCAGTACTACAACATCGTCCGCAAGCGCTTCGAGAGCGAGGCAGGACGGCACTTCTTCCACACGGAGCAGCTCGTGAAGCTCCTTGATGACCACCGTGACGGCAAGGCGGACAACAGCCGCAAGATCTGGACGGTGTTCATGTTCCTGGTGTGGTACGGGGTGTATTTTGAAAATGAACCGATCGCATTCGGCATCTGACCGGATGCAAACTGAAAGAGAGGTCAATTATGCAGGAACAAAAGGAAATGCTCTGGTACAGAATGCTTAGCATCATTGACAAGCTGAACCGACAATTAAAAGAGGACGGCTGGATCTATGAGGATGAGCGGAATGCCTATGCGCTGAAAGATCAGGTCGTGCAGAAACTGCTGCAGGAAAAGCCTGACTGCGTGCAGACAGCGCTGTATCTCGTACCGTACATTCGCTATTCTATGGCGACTAAAGACAAAGCCGGTGCCATGATGCGCCGTGACAGCGTGAAGCGTCCGTTTGAGTATTACCTTGCCCGTGTGGAGCTGTCTCCGGCGGATGTTGAGGTGCCTGAAAAGGCGAACGTTGAGGTCATTGCCAAGTGCATGAACGATACATTCAGCTTTCATATGCCGCTTCCGCAGATCGAAGCGTGCGGCTTTGACACCGCGTCGCTCCCCCGCAAAGAATGGATCAACGCACCGGACTTTTTCCATGCAAGCTATCTTTCTGCCAAAGAACAGATCGATCAGGCGCTCGCTGAGCTGGATGCACTGTCATAAGGGCATCTCTAAAAACATCGTTTTTAGAGATACCCAAAAGAAATCTGTCTGCGATCAGCAGCAGGGTGGGAGGTAGATCAATGGCAAGTCATGTGACTTACAAATACATCAAGGAAAATGCCGATATCATGGAATATATCCGCCGTGCGGATGAGACGCTCGAAGCGATGGGCTACACGGAGCATTCCTTTGCCCATGTGGAGAAGGTCGCCCATACCGCCGCCATGATCCTCACGGAGCTCGGCTACGACGAGCGCACGGTGGAGCTTGCCCGCATCGCCGGGATCATGCACGACATCGGGAATGTCGTCAACCGTGTTGACCATGCACAGAGCGGCGCTGTCATGGCGTTCCGGCTGCTCGACAACATGAACATGCCGGCAAGCGAGATCAGCTCGATCATCTCCGCCATCGGTCATCATGACGAGGGCACTGCCATGCCGCTGAATCCCATTTCGGCGGCGCTCATCATTGCGGATAAGACTGATGTCCGCCGCAGCCGTGTGCGCAACCACGACCCCATGACCTTTGACATCCATGACCGGGTGAACTATGCCGTAGAACATGCGGGGCTGAGCTTCAACGAGGACAAGAGCTCGCTGATCCTGGAGCTGACCATTGATCCGGAGATCTCGAGCGTGCTGGAATATTTCGAGATCTTCCTGCAAAGAATGCTGCTCTGCCAGAAATCTGCCAAGTTCCTCGGTCTGAAATTTGAAATGCTCGTCAATGGCGCTAAGGTACTGTGATCCACGATAAATGAAATGGAGGTAACATCCCATGACTTCACCCTATACGCATCTGATCGACCTCAATGATCACCCTGTGAGCTGGTGGAACGGTCTGCTGTCCCTCGGACAGGAGATCCGCAGCAATCCTGCGTTGTATGCCAACAGCTGCCGGGGCAAGATCATGGGCACGCTGTTCTATGAGCCGTCCACCCGCACGCAGATGAGCTTCCAGACAGCCATGCTGCGGCTCGGCGGAACGATCATCGGCTTCGACAACCCCAATGCCTCATCCGTGGCAAAGGGCGAGAACCTGAAGGATACGACCAAAGTGGTCTCCGGCTATTCGGATGTGCTGGTCATCCGGCATCCCACGGTGGGCGCTGCCAAGGCGGCTGCACTAACAGCAGACTGCCCGGTCATCAATGCCGGTGACGGCGGACATCTCCATCCGACCCAGACGCTGACCGACCTGCTCACGCTCAAATGCGAGAAGGGACGGCTCTCCGATCTGACCATCGGTCTGTGCGGCGACCTGCTCAACGGCAGAACGGTGCATTCCCTCTGCAAAGCCATGAGCTGCTACCCCAACAACCACTTCATCATGATCTCCACCAAGGAGCTGGCGATGCCGTCCTACATCAAGGACATCATCAGGGCGCACGGCGGCACCTTCGAGGAAACACACAGCCTCGAAGAAGCCATCCCGAAGCTCGACATGCTCTACATGACACGCATCCAGCGGGAGCGCTTCCCGTCGCCGGAAGCCTACGAGGCGCAGAAGGATACCTACATCCTCACGCCCAAGAAGATGAAGCTCGGCAAGCCGGACATGATCGTGCTGCACCCGCTGCCCCGTGTGGATGAGATCGCCGTTTCCGTGGATGACGATCCCCGTGCGCTGTACTTCAAGCAGGCACGCTACGGCATGTATGTCCGCATGGCGCTCATCCTGACGATGCTGCAAAGCACCAAGCAGACCGAGCTGCTGACCGGGCAGGTACACCCCGGCATCAAGTGCCCGAACCCGGGCTGCATCACCAATGCGGAGACCTACCTCCCCAAGAGCTTCACGGGGACAGGCACCACGCTCACCTGCGAGTACTGCGATGAGCGCCTTCTGCTCGAGCACTGAGCGAATTAACATAAAAAAAGAGGAAAAGCGATGTTTGGTTCGGATTTTGAAGAAGACTATATCATGCGGCAGATCAAGAACATCATCCAGTCGGTGGCAAGGATCGCCTTCGGCGCCGATGTCACATTGCAGCGGCGGATGGAGCAGGAAGCCTGTGACCTTTCCGCACGTCTGACGGAAATGGCAGCCGGCGGCGACCTGAACGGCGCAGAGAACCGGCTCTACGCCGAGGCAGAGGATCACAGACCGGCAGTGCTCGCAGCGGGCTTGCAGTTCTATGACTACCTGAATACGCTCGATGATGCGTATTTAGCAGAGCATGAGTATTCCCGTGAGGAGATCTATGCGGGGCTGTTGCATCTCACCCGGCTGTATGATATGGAGGGCGTTGTTGCGCTGTATGCGGAGGACGAAGATACGCCAGATACTTCTTCCGACTGAGCTGTTTTTGACAGAAGGGTACCTCTGAAAACATAGTTTTTAGAGGCGGGGTGTGGGGGGGGGGCCCCCACCCAAGCCATTTTTCTTTTTGCCGAAAAGCAAAAAGGGGGGGTTTTTGAGATGCCCCTAAAGGGGGGAGAA
>JAIKWY010000145.1 GCA_024684395.1 Oscillospiraceae bacterium | reverse complement strand
TGGCACAGTTCAGCGTGCCTTCTCCGGCAGCGGCTGCTCCGGCACCGCCTCCCGCTCCGAAGCCCGCACCGGCTCCGGCAGCACCGGCTCCGTCTCCGCTGACAGCCGGCATGGACGACCTGATGGCACAGTTCGGTGTTTCCGCCCCGTCCACGCCTACAGTAACACCCGTTGTCGAGCCCATCGTTGAGCCTGCACCGGCTCCCGCTCCGGCACCGTCTCCGCTGGCAGCCGGCATGGACGACCTGATGGCACAGTTCGGCATCTCCAGCCCTGCTGAGACATCCGCAGCTACCACGCCGTCCGATGTCATGGACAACCTCATGGCACAGTTCGCTGCGACCGGCGCTTCTATTGACGATTCCGTAGACGGCGCAGATTCCGCATTCCTGAATGACGAGCCTGCTGTCATCCCGACCGAGATCGTACAGGAGCCCGCAGACGACCTGATGGCACAGTTCAGCGTGCCGCAGCCGCCGAAGCCGTCCACACTGAGCATGGACGACCTGATGCAGGAATTTAATGCACAGGAACCCGCTCCGGTCGAGGTCGTTGCCACAGAGATCACCCCCGAAGCACCCGCCAATGCAGCGGAAGCTACCGACATCGACGAGAATGCCTTCGATAAGATCGCTGACCAGATGTTCGGCAATCTGCTGTCCGAGCCCGCACCTGCACCGGCACCCGCTCCCGCTCCGACCCCTGCACCGCAGGTCATCACGGGCGAGAACGAAGAGCCCGCACCTGCTCCGGCACCGACTCCGGCTCCGGCAGCCGTTACAGCACCCGCTCCGGCACCCGCTCCGGCACCGGCTCCGGTCATTCCGGAAGTTCCGTCTCCGGCGATCCCGGATGTTCCCGCAGCAGCCGCAAAGCCGCAGCAGCCGGCAGCTTATCAGAATCCGCAGCAGATGGGCGGCATGATGATGAACCAGCAGCCCTACGCACAGCCGGTACCGCAGTTCATGGGTTACGATGCGACCGGCAAGCCGATCTATGCTTATGCACAGCCGATGATGCAGCCGCAGTTCATGGGTTACGATGCGACCGGCAAGCCGATCTATGCACAGATCCCCGGTATGCAGCAGCCCGTACAGCAGCAGCCGACGCCTCAGCCTGTTCAGCAGCCTGTAGCGCAGCAGCCCGTACAGCAGCCTGTTCAGCAGCCGGTTCAGCAGCCGACACCGCAGCAGCAGTTGCTCCAGCAGCAGCAGCTGATGCAGCAGCAGCTCCTCCAGCAGCAGCAGATGCTCCAGCAGCAGCAAATGATGCAGCAGCAGCATTTTGCACAGGGCGTACATGTTTCCACGATCGGTCAGAACGACGACATTCCGGACATGGTCAAGAGCGCACTCGCCAAGTCTGCTGTTCCGCAGGGCAACATCTTCGATCACCAGGGCGGCGCAGTTCCGGTCATGGAGAATATCGACGATATCCTGTCCTCTATGGGCGAAGAGAGCCCGACCGTTACCGCCAAGAAGCGTGACGAGCCGGCTGTACAGCTCGATTATGAGGAATACAAGCCGAAGCAGAAGAAAGCCTCCGGCAAGCGCAAGGCTACGAGAAATCCCGAGGCGCAGGTCTCCGAGAAGGAGCGTAAGCGCCGTGAGAAGATCGATGCACAGTTCAAGAAGGACCTTGCAAAGAGAGGTTTCTGATCCGGCTTCTGTATGAATAGGGTCATGGATACAAATACGATTCCGCAATGGGCGACCGTTGCGGAATCCTGCTATAAGGAGAAAAACGATGAACGAACAGGAAAAGAAGGATCTGCTGCAGCGGATCCAGTCCCGCATGACCGGCGACCGTGTACAGGACACCGCCGTGCTCGAAGAGGAGATCAGCAAGCTCGAAGGGCAGCCGAATGCCAATGAGATCGCCGAAGAGCTCTTGCAGATGGCATATGGCATGATCACCGACGAGGAGCAGGCATATCTGAAAAAGACGCTCTACATCGACGGAAAGTCACTCAGCCAGGTCTATGCCGAGACAGTTGCCCTGATGAACAAGGGACAGCGTGCCGAGGCGGTCAAGCTCTCCCGTGCGCTGTATGAGCATATCCTGATGCACTTCCGTGAGAGCAGCACGGAGCGTTTTTTCAGCTTCCGCAACCCGTTTGAGTCGAACCTGTACCACATCCTGTACCATCCGACCAAGCGGCTCATCAAGACACCGTTCGACTTCACGCTGTACATCGGCGCCCATGCCTATAATCTGGTAGAATCCGGCAGAGCTCCCGAGGCGGTGCCGGTGCTGAAGGAAGCCATCCGCTTCAATCCGGTCAATCCGGATCCCCGCTTTGAGCTGGCAGAGGTCTACAAGGTGACGGGCGACAATGACAAGCTCTTTGAGACGGTCATGGACACGCTCCCGATCTGCACGAGCGCCTATGCCATCTCCCGCTGCTACGCCAATCTTGGCTTCTGGTGCGTCAACATCAAGGACTATGAGAGCGCCGTCCGCTTCTACTATGAGAGCCTGAATTTCGCCGATCATCCGGCGATCGCAGGCGAGCTCAAGCACATCGAGGTGCTCAGCGGCAACCCGCTCGTTCCGCCGACCAAGGAGATGATCAACAAGGCATTTGCCAAGTACGAGATCTACCACGGTCCCGGTCAGGAGGTGCTGCATGTGGCACATGAACTGGCAAAGCAGGCAAACGAAGCCGGTCAGCTCCGGGAAGAGGCATTCTACCTCAACATCATCGTAAGCCTGATCCATGACGACGAAGCACAGATCCGGCTCAACGAGATCGTAGCGCAGATCAGCGCAGAGTAACACGAGAGCGGCACTCTTTGAGTGCCGCTTTTGAAACGGAGGATCACTATGAAAGGACAACTTCTCACGGCGGCAGTGCTGTGTGCTGCCGTTCTTGCACAGCCGCTGACGGCTGCGGCAGCCTATGAGAGCGCCGAGGAGATCAAGCTCGCAGTACGTCCGATGCAGACAGCGGAGGGCATGTATCATCCGGAGGGCAGCCAGACGCTCTATGTCAGCCCTGCGGCGGCAGTCTCGGGCGCTCAGATGCATGTCGGCGTCTTCATCGAGGCGGAGCGTGCGGAACTGAATATGATCGTGTTCGAGCTGGAAACGGGCAGTGAGAGCCTGACTTTCATCCCGGATACGTTCCGCAATCCCAAAATGGACATGGCAGAGGAGGCAAGCACCTATACTTTGCCGGACGGTACAACGTTCGAGAGCCAGTACCTCCCCTACTGTCTCGGCAAGGTCACGGAGAAGGGGCTCTACAAACCGGCGTGCTACTCGATGATGCACAATTTCCCGGAGGACTGCCGGAGCTTCAATGTGATCTGGCAGTATGGCTTTTACAGCGAAGAGGACGTCAATGCCACCGCCTTCCTCGGCGGGGATCCCGATGCATTCAGCTTTGTGGAGATGGATATGCAGCTTGCCGCCGGAACTGCGCCAGGATCCTATCAGATCGGCTTCAATGCGACGGATTCCGTGCTTGAAAATGCGAATAAGAGCCACACGATCATCACGAGCTATGAGGGCACGCTCAGCAAGAGTGCTTATGCCGATCTGGTACCGGGGCTCAAGCCGCTCGACATCATCGTCGGAGCAGCGCAGCTTGACGGCGATGCGGAGGTCTTCCGGTTTGCAGATGAGACCGCTGCCCCCTCCCCTGCCGATCTGACCGGCACCGTATCCCGTTTGCAGGATGGGACACTGGCGGCGGCATCCCTGACGGAAGAATGCTTCACCTATGCGGAGGCACCGGGCTTCCCGGATGTCGTGACGGTGCCGGAGGTCTCGGATGCGGCACTCCTCTGCGACGGTCTGCCCGTTCTGACGGCAGAGGGCAAGCCCGTCACGGTCTCCTACCGGATCGGATGCCGGGGCGATGTCGATCTTGACGGCGCTGTGACGGCTTCGGATGCGGCACGGATCCTCATCTATGCGGCACAGAAGGGCGCAGGCGAGGAAGCCGCCCTGACCGATGCGGAAAACGAAGCATTTGCCGAATTTCTCGGTGATGTGAACGGAAACGGCACAACGCCGGAGCTCAACGCCTCCGATGCGGCGTTCGTGCTGATCTATGCGGCAGTCAACGGCAGCGGCAACACCCCGGACTGGCAGAAGATCCTGCATCCCGATGCATCCTCCGACTGAACAGCTCAAAAGCTCCCCACTGCATTGCAGTGAGGAGCTTTTTGTGTCATAGCCATTCTGCTGTTTCGAGGAGCTGCTGCCATACAGCGTCATTTTCCGGGAGCGCAGCGCGGGTGTAGCACTGGAAATAATAGAAGGTACTGCCCTTTTTCCCGATACAGGACTCACCGGTCATGTCGATCCCCTGCGCCGTGTAGTGATAGCGGAAGCCGCTTGCTTCGCTGCCGCCGATGCTGCGCTCCTCGTCAGTCATTTCACGATATTCCTCCGGAAAGGTCAGTTTCAGCGCCTGGTTCATGAGCTTTTCCAAATACTGCCTCCCTCATCCTCTGCCTGATCTCTGCGCATCAGCTGCCAAACAGCGTCTGAAAGGCATCAATAAAGTCATCGAGGGTCGGGGAATTGTTATTGGTGCCGCCTGCGACCAGTTCCAGATCTGCCTCGCTCAGCTCACCGTTGTCCGGCAGCTGCGTGATCTCCTCGTCAGACACGCTCATGCTTTTGAGCCGCATGGATGCGCAGAGACCAAATACCTCCTTGCCGGTCAGGGCAATGCCCTTGCTCTCGACCAGTTTCAGGATCTCTTCGTTCGTCTTTGCCTGCCCGAGCTGCTTTCTGAAATCCTCGTCATCCTTCAGCATTTCGAGCTTTTTCAGTTTCTCATTCATCACCGTTCCTCCTTTGCCAGAGTCACATCTTCTGTTTCGGATACGTATCCCTTGCCGCTTGCCGGTACGATCTACCAGTTCCTGAGCCGCAGGGAAATGTCGCCGAGCGCCATGTCAGCCAGGTCATATGCAGCGAGCTTTTCCATCAGCAGTCTGCCGACATTGCTTGCCAGCGAGCCGCCTGCCACATTGGCAAGCTCATCATACAGTCTCTCATCATCATAGGACTCTCTGAATGTACAGCGGATCAGCAGACAGCCAAGTTCGCTGATCTCCTCGAGTGACAGCATGACACCCTAGTCCTCGAGCTTTCTCTGCACCGCTTCGGCGGTTTCCGTCATGAGAAGCTCCCTGACGAACAGCGGATCGTCCAGTGCTTTTCTCAGGTTTTCAACATTTGGATCGATTTTACTTCCCACCTCCTGTTTATGATCTTATTGTCTTTTGTACAGCATATTCCGACATGTATGACCATCGCCCGTTCTGCATGATCCGGGTGATCCGGTCTTAACCGCCGGCTGCTCTCGCAAGCCCTGTCCGACGTGTGCCGCGGAAGCACATCTGCCGGAGCTTCTCACGGTTCAGCTCCCCTGTCAGGAAGCCGTCCACGACTCTGCTGATCGTCCGCAGATCCTCGGCGGTATACATGCCCCGCTCTTTCAGCAGTTTTCTGGTCTCTTCTTCGCTTTCTGCATAGATCATGCCACGGACAAAATCATCATCGAGCAAAAGCCTTCGCATATTCATGCTCATCAATATAGGTTCCATCCCATCCTCCTATCCCCCAATAGCTGGTGTGGGTCTCATATCATGTTTTCATTATTATACCAGACTTTCCTATCAAAAGTCAACTGCATTTTTGACAAAAATGCAGGCAAAACTGCACAAAAATGCCTGAATCGTTTATGGTTCATCCTTCGCTACCGATAATTTCTCTTTCAGGAACGGGATGATCATGGTGATCGGCGCCTTTCTGTCGGTCACAACGTCCATCTGGACGATGGTGCCCTGGATCAGTTCGACCTTGCTGCCCTTCTTGTTTGACCACTTGTAGCCGCTGACGGTAGCGGGATCGGGCGTCGGCTCGCATATGATCTTGATGACGGGGCCGCTCTGCTGGAAGATCTGCACTGTCGCATCGTCACCGAGCTGGTTCACCATCTCCTCGTAGGAGCTGACATAGCTCGACACATAGGTCACAACGCCCTCCATATGCCCGTATTCCTGCCGGTTGACGGTCGAAGGATAGATGATGGTCTGCATCCCCTCCTTGAGCTTTCTGCCCTCCGTGGCCGGCACATAGCTGATGACGGCGTTGCTGTTTCCCTCCGCCGATACATGACAAACGACAGCGCCCGCCTGTAACACAGTCCCCGGGGCTGCGTTCATGCCGACCACGATGCCGTTCACACCGGAGCGGATGGTGTAGCCGTCCCGGATCTGCTGCAGGTCGGCGATCTCAAGGTCGATCCGGTCAAGGGCATTCGCCTTGGCACTGATGAACCGGGTCTTCAGATCTGCATTCCCGCTGGTCTCCCCGGCGGCTGCCTTCTGCGCCTTGATCTGTACCAGCTCCCGGTTATCCGCTGTGATCACATCTTGACCGGAGTCAAATGTGACCGCATCCACGGCATCACGGCGCTTTTCAAGATCGGCGAGCTCTTCGTCGATGTCCTTCGTGTCAAGGCGCAGGAGCTCCTGCCCCTTTTCCACGGCATCACCTTCGCCGACGCATACCTCGCTCACGATGCCGGTCTGCTCTGTCACAACGTTCCCCATGCCCTGTACATCCATGAACACGCCGCTGGTCTCCACATTGATCGGCAGACGTCCGAAGACCGACCAGATCAGCGCTGCCACAACGATCACGCCGCCGCCGATCGCTGCGATCCAGAATGACGGCGATATGATCGTTACAGCCTTGTCGAGCTGCTCCGGCGAAGACAATTTATCCAGTGCCGCTTTTCTGTATATGTTTGCCATGCCTTTCTCCTTTAATAGACATCAGATCCCGCCGGGGCGCTCAGCTGTTCTTTTTCTTTTTCTTTGTCAGGATCTTCCAGGCATTCTTGAAATCCTGTACCGTCGGGAAGGAAACGCCGCCGCTGACCTTTTCGAGCAGCTCATCCGGCAGCATGTCATCACCACGCTCCTCGGCAGGCAGCGCCTCGATCCCCTCCGCAACGCTGCGGACAAAGGCGCATTCCTCCTCCATCAGCTCAAAGCCATAGCCTGCAAACAGGCTCTGCAGCTGTTCGGCATGATCCGCAGCGCAGATCGTCCGGCGGAAGGATCCCTCCTGGAGCATATCCCAGATCCTGTTGTTCGTTGTTTCAGACATAGTGATTCCACCTGTTCATAAGTGTGGGGTTACGCCCCTGATGTCAGCGTCGTTCTGAGGTTTGAACGATCATTCGATCTGTCGTTTGGCAAGCTCATAGAACATGCCCTGCATCGCCATCAGCTCGTCATAGGAGCCCTGCTCGGCGATCGTTCCCTTATCGAGCACGATGATGCGGTCGCAGTTCTTCACGGTGGAAAGGCGGTGTGCGATGACGATCTTGGTCGCATCGAGCCGTTCGAGGGTGTCCACGACCATCTTCTGTGCCACATTGTCGAGCGCACTGGTCGCCTCATCCAGAAAGATCACCTTCGGCATGTTGACGATCGCCCGTGCGATCAAGATCCGCTGTGCCTGACCGCCGGAGATCGTCCCGGCGCCCTCGGCGATCATGGTATGCAGCCCCATCGGCATCGCCTTGATGTCCTCCGCAAGCCCCACAGCCCGCACCGCCGCTTCCACACGGCTCATGCGGCAGTTGGGCGATGTGATCGTGATGTTCTCGTAGATGCTCCCGGCGATCAGTCCGCCCTCCTGGAGCACGACACCGAACTTCTTGCGCAACTCACGCTTGTCGAGCTCGTCGATGTCAAGGCTGTCGTAGTAGATCTTGCCGAGCTGCGGCTTTTCAAAGCCCAGCAGCAGCTTGAGCAGCGTGCTCTTGCCACAGCCGGATGCCCCCACGATGCCGACATACTCGCCCTTCCGGATATGCAGGCTCAGATTGCGGAGCACCGGCTCCTCGCTGTCGGAATAGCCGAAGGTCAGGTTGTCGATGCTGATGCTGCCCTGGATGCCGCCGGGGAGAATGTTGTCGGCGGAGCTCTCGGGGAGCGTTTCGAGGATCGGGCGGACATCCTGATACATCGGCCCGATCATGTTGACGCTCAGGAATTTCTGCACGAGCGTCAGAATAGCGCCCGCAAAGGCACCGAATGCCGCCATGAAGCCGGTAAACTGACCGATCGACAGATCCACGCTCTTCCGCACCATGATCAGAAAGAACATGACGGAGAACAGCACCATTGCCGCATCGGAGACCGTCACCGCAAAGACGCTCATGCGCTGCTTATTGATGGTGATCCTGCGCAGCTCCGTGAAGTCTTCGAGGTAGTGGTACAGCGCCCTGTCCTCTGCCGCACTGATGCGCAGCTTGGCGATGGCGGAGAGGAACTGGAAGATCTTGGAATTTGTTTTGTAGCCGAGCTTGATGGTATCCCGCTCGTAGCAGATCTGGCGGAATCCGATGAAGAGGATGAACGCCGCCACGAGCACGAGCAGCACCAGCGCCCAGCCGGAGAGCTGTGCCGAATACTGATACATCCGGTACAGGTACAGGAACGAGAACAGCGCCGTCATGACCGAGGTCACGATGGAATCCGCCAGTATCTGGTAGATCATCGAAATGCCCATGACCTTCTGTCCGAGCTCTGCGGAATCATAGCTGCGGAAGAAGCTCTCCGGCAGGCAGAACAGCCGGTCGAGCGCCGCTGACTGTGTGGCATATTCCATCGCATTCATGGAGCGGAACGATGCCAGGTTCCTGACAACGGTGAAGCCGATGTTGCCGATGCTGACCGCCAGCAGCACCGCACCGAGCTGCCAGAGCCCCGAACGATCCCCCATCGGGATGAACTTGTCAAAGATCACCTCATTCATGAGCGGGAGCAGCAAGCCGATGAGCGTGCCGACGAGCGCCAGGATGACCAGACGCACCACATCGGAGGGATGCACTTTCTGGATGCCGAAGAGCAGCAGATCCTTTCTCCCGATCGGCTTATCCGGGAACGGGCGGTAGAACATGTATGCCTTGGGCATGATGCGCTTTACGGCGGCATCCGTGACCCTGAAATGCTCCTCCTTCTTCGGATCATAGGCGATGTATTTATGTGTGCCCTTGGGTATGCAGGCGAGCGGCGTCCTGCCGTCGTCCGCAAATGCAAGGATCGTGCCGTTGTCCTGCTTGTACCATTTTTCTTCGAGGGTGATCTCCCGGATGGTGAAATGGCTGATCCGTGCCGCATCCCGGAGCGTGAAGCGCTTTCCGCAGGCATCCTGTATCACCTTGAGCGGCTGGAGCACGATGCGTTCCTTGTCACAGACCGTTGCAGCAGCGTCATACAGCGCATTGCCGGTCTGGGTGTTGTTGTCGGTGCCGGAGCCCCTGATCTTGCCCGCCATCACATCATAGATGAGCTTCAGGGTGCGGCGTCTGGTGACCTCCTTCTCGTTTTCGCTGGCATAGATATAGCCTTCCGTGCGGACGGTCTCCATCTCGTAGATCTCGATCAGCGCTTCGCCGAAGCTGTCTGCCGAGTTGATGTCCAGATTGATCCTGGCGGCAAATTGCAGGATGAGCTCCCCGGGGATCTCACGCTCGTCTCTTCCCATCGTGAGCTGGTCGAGCGCCATGATGCCGATCCGCCATGCGCCGAGCATTTCCGAATCATGCCGGAAGGCGGGGATCAGCTCGCCCTCCTCAAATTCGCCGAGGAACAGCCGGCGTCCGGGCACACCGTCCTTGAAGGGCACCAGATAGACCAGCGCATGACCCTCCAGGATGCGATAGACGCTTTGATTATCCCGGGAGTACTCGATCTGTCCTCCTCGGATCCTCAGTTCTTCCATTTCTCAACTCCCCTACATGGTCTGGATCAGCCGCTGGTAGTGACCCTCTGTCTGCACAAGCTCCTCATGGGTACCCCGCTGCACGATACGCCCCCGATCCATCACAATGATCTCGTCACAGTCACGGATCGCAGAGAGACGGTGCGCAACGATGATGCAGGTGCAGCCTCTTCGCTTGATGTTATCGAGGATCTGCTTTTCAAGGAGCGGGTCAAGCGCACTCGTTGCCTCATCCATGATGAGGATGGACGGATTGGTCACGAGCGCACGGGCGATCTCGAGACGCTGCTTCTGACCGCCGGAGAGATTGCCGCCGCCCTCCTGCAGCCGGTACTCATAGGCACCGGGCTTGGAGGTGATAAATTCATGGATACAGGCATCCTGACACGCCTTGACAACGTCCCTGTCCTGTATGAACTTGTTCCACATCGTCAGGTTCTCACGGATGGTGCCGGAGAAGATGTCGATCCGCTGGCTGACAGTTGAGATGCTCGTCTGCAGCACTGCCTCCGGGATGTTCCGGATCGGCACACCGTCAAGCAGGATCTCGCCGCACCACGGATCATACAGTCCGCTGCATACCTTGGCGACCGTGGATTTACCGCTGCCGGAGGGTCCCACAAAAGCGACCGAGCTGCCGCTTTTCAGGTCGAAGGAGAAGTCCTCCACGAACGGCTTTTCGAGGATGGCATATCCGAACGACACATGCCGGAGCGTGACATTGCCGAGCAGCTTTTCCTGGAAGCCGACCTTGTCGATGTCCGTATCGAACTTGTCATCCTCCTTGTAGCGCATGATGTCATCCACACGGTTCATGTCCGCCCGGGCAAGCTGGATCTGCTGGATGAAGCCTGCCAGTGCGTTGATCGGCGCCATGAAGCCGGAGAGCAGCGCACCATAGGCGACCAGCATACCGGCGGTCATATCGCCCCGGATGACGGACATGCCGCCCATGATCAGGATCAGCATACTGGTGAGCTGCTCGGAGACCTGCGGGATGGCATTGAGCAGCTCCTGCCGCCTGCCCATCTGCTGCTCGATGCTGATGCTCTTGGCATAGTAACCCTGGAGCCTTGATACGAACTCATTCTCGGTGCCGGATGCTTTCAGCGTGCTGGTCAGCGTCAGACCGGAGAGCAGCATACCCATGAGCCTGCCCTGGTTCTGCTGCTGCTTCATGGAGATGTCGGCGAGCATTTCGGCATTTTTCTGCATGATGAACAGATTGCACACGACCGCCGCCACGCCGATCGCCGTCAGCAGCGGATCATACAGGATCAGCAGGATCAGATAGAAGAGCGCCACCATGATGTTGAGCACCGTGGAAGCGAGCTCACTGGTCAGGAACACGCTGATGTTGTTATTGCTGGTCACACGCTGTGCCAGATCGCCTGCAAATCGCTGGTCAAAGAACGAGATCGGCAGCCGGAACAGGTGCGAGAGGAATTTATAGGAGGAGAGCAGGATCAGCTTATTCTGGATCTTTTCGAGCAGCATCCCACGGTAATACGTCAGACCCGCCTTGAACAGCATCGTTCCGAGCATCGCAGCGATGAGCGCCGTTACCCAGTCACGGTTGCCGCCGAGCAAGATGTCATCGACAAAGACCTGCGAGAAGACCGGTATGATGAGCCCCGGAACGACCAGCAGCAGACCGGTCACGACCAGCGCTGCGATCGAGGGGATCTGGCTCCGGACACGCTCCCTGATGAAGCGCCACATCGTGTTTTTCTGCCTGCTCTTCTCGAAGCCGTCTTCCTTCCGGAAGGTGAGCACGACGCCGGTGAAGCAGTCGTCGATGTCCTGCTTCGTCAGCTTCCGGCGTCCCAGTGCGGGATCGTTGATATAGCAGTGCTTCCCCTTGATGCCTTCCCAGACCACAAAGTGGTTGAAGTTCCAGTGGATGATACACGGAACAGGCAGCCTGAACAGATCTTCGAGGCTCTTGCGGTAGCCCTTGGCTTCGAGCCCGAATTTCCGGGCAGCTTTCAGGATGTTCTTGGCGTTGCAGCCGTCTCTCGAAACGCCTGTCTCGATGCGCATCTGTTCGAGCGGCATAAAACGCCCGTAATAGCCGAGGATCATCGTCAGACTGGCAGCACCGCATTCGCTCGCTTCCATCTGATACACCGTCGGCGTTTTTGCATAACGTTTTTCTTTCATCGCTCAACCTTTCGCAGCTGGACAGTCTCCAAGACCTGCCGTGATGCCGTATGTATCGTCAGTCTGCCTTGTCCTTTCCGAAGTAGGTCATGCCGAGCATCGTGATGTCGTCAAACTGCGGCGCCTCTCCGACAAATTCGTCGATATCGCTCCGCACGGCACGCAGCATCGCTGCCAGGTCAGCCGGATCGTTCCGGTTGAGCACATCGACCAGACGGTCGGTGCCGTAGAGCTCGTCATTCGCATTGGTCGCCTCGGGCACACCGTCCGTGTACACGAACAGCGTGTCGCCCGGCAACAGCTGGAACTCATGCTCCCGGAAGCGCATCCCCTCCATCGTGGCAACTGCCGGGGAATGGCGGTACTTGACCAGCTCAAACTGCCCGTCTGCATGGCGCAGCACCGGATGCTCATGCCCTGCATTGGCAGCCAGGCCCTTGCCGGTCGAGATCTCGATGATGGCGAGCCATACCGTTACGAAGAGCTGTGCCTCGTTGCCCTCGCAGAGCTGATCGTTCGCCTGGATCAGCACCTTCGCCGGCGAGTATTCGCCAAGCTGTGCATGGTTCTTGATGAGCGTCTTGGCGATGACCATGAACAGCGCCGCCGGAACGCCCTTGCCGGATACGTCCGCCATGACCAGCGCCAGATGGTCGTCGTCGATCAGGAAGAAGTCATAGAAGTCGCCGCCGACCTCCTTCGCCGGATCCATCGTGGCATAGATGGCAAAATCCGACCGATCCGGGAACACCCGGGGCAGCATATCCGCCTGGATCTGGGTGGCAACGTTCAGCTCGGCGCCGATGCGCTCCTTCTCCGCTGTCACCTTCTGGATATCGGCAATGTACTGTTTCAGCGACGCTGCCATGCTGTTGAAATCCTTCGCCAGGTCGCCGATCTCGTCATTGTCATGCACGATCGCCTGATGGTCGAAATCGCCGGTACTGATCTTCTGTGCATCCATGCCCAGCTCCACGAGCGGATCTGTCAGCATTTTCGAGAAGCGGCGCACCGTGATGATGATGGCGATGACGATGACGATATCCATCAGCACGAAGATCACGTTCATGATGATGGTCACAGCCTCCATCAGGTACAGGAGCCGGTTCATCTGGTGCTCCGTGAGCTGTAAGCAGTAGCTCCAGCCCGTCCGCTTGATGTAGGCATGTGCGATGTAGTAGTCGAGATCCCCTGTCTCATAGAGGCGGTCGTCATCGAACAGGATCGCATTGAGATCGTCCTGACCGATCAGCTCGGAGGCATCACCGGATGAGCAGATCACACCGCCGTTGCCGTCCATGATGAACGCCTGTGTTTCGTCCATATCCACCGTGAGCAGCTTCTCGAACAGGTCGGAGACCAGAACGTCCATTGCCACCACGCCGGCGATCTCGTTCTTCTCGTTGAAGAACGGCGCCGTACAGGTGACGATCAAGCCCCTGCCCCTGGCATCATCATAGAGATCCGTGAAGGAGACTTGATCCGAAGCAGTACCACGGAGATAGAAAGCGTCCTGGCTGTAGTCCAGGTAATCGACGCCGTCTCCGAACTCCGCATCCTTGTCATACCGCAGCATCAGACCGCTGTTCGTCGCAAGATAGATCGCACAGATGGTATCCGAGTTCGTTGCCAGGATCGCCGAAAACAGATCCCCGGCGTTGGCAAGGAGCTGCTCCTCCTCATAGATCGCAGCCTCGTTCACCTCCGGATCCCGCAGCTTCTTCTCCATCACATATTGATCCGAGGTACCGGTCACGCTCCAGGAAACATCCCGCTTTGCGTACCGTTCCGGATTGCAGTACAGCTCATGGATATATGCCGAGCACTCCTCGATGCTGTCGGCGCAGCCCCCGAGCGTACTATCGGCAAGCTCCGCCTTTCCGCTGACGATCTCCGACATATCGTTCGTCAGCTTTTCCATGATCTGATCCTTGTTCGCCCGGAGTATCATCCGGAAGCAGAACTCCGTTACAAAGGTGATGCCAAGAACGGACATGAGCGTCGTACACATGACCATCGTCAGGATCTTGCGCCGCAGCGACTGCCTTTTCTTTTGTTTTGCCATAGCTCCTCCTGTTTCCGGTATCAGCCAAGCAGTCCGGAGAGCCGTTCCTGCTGCTGTTCGAGCAGGATTGCCAGGTCAAAGGGTGCGATGCCGGAATGCTCCTGCACGATCTTCTCAAATTCCGCCAGCAGCCGATGCAGACCCGCTGCCAGCCG
Organism: Oscillospiraceae bacterium; assembly: GCA_024684395.1. GTDB lineage: Bacteria > Bacillota > Clostridia > Oscillospirales > Ruminococcaceae > UBA3855. Next base: position 33,536 of record JAIKWY010000145.1, on the reverse strand, counting down.
GTCAAGTGTCGCCGGGTCGGGCAGTTCGAGGTAGTTTTCGAGCCGTCCGCCGGTGTAATGCCCGTCCGTGATGCCAAAAAAGCGCTCTGCCATCCGGGTATCGGGCTTCCCGTAGGCGCTGTAGATGCCGACCGTATCAGCGACTGCCTCATCCCAGACGACGCTGATCTGATCGGGGAACAGCTTCCGGCAGATGAAATGCGTACACTCGTGGAAACGCCGTATCGTCATGGAATCCCGCAGCCACGCCGCCCCGGTCAGCCCCAGCTCCGCCGCCGGTACATTGCTGTAGGGGCCTGTGGAGAGGATGATGACCGACTCGGTGTAATTGCTCTTGTCCTCCCGGAAGCGCCGGAACGCCGCATTCCACGCCGTGCTGTCCGCACCGGGATGCTCCGCATGGAACCGCTCCCGGAAGGCGTCGATCTTGCGCCGGTTGATGACGCTGCTGATGATGGAAGCGCCCTGCGTGTCCGGGATGCTTCGCACGGCGCAGCAGTTCGCCATGATCTGGAGAAACAGCTCAAAATCCGCCCGCTCATCGAGGATGATGATGCGCACCATGCCGGCGGGCGTCCACTCAAAGCCGCACATATCCCGTTCGCTCGTGATAAAGTGGGACAGATCCCTCGAAGGCGGCTTTGCGCCTTTCAGGACGACTTCATTATAAAGGCGCTGTCCCTCTTCCCCCGGCACAAGATAGAGCTGCTGAAAGGTCTCGGCAAGTGCCGGTATGACCTGCCTGCCGCTCAGCGTTTCTGCTGTTCCCCGCATGGCGTTCTCCTTCCCTTTGATCTGTTCCCTAAAAACAGAAGGACTTTTCGCTGCTGCATCACTGAAAAGTCCTCCCGCATGTATTTGTCCCCTCCCGGATGGCTCCGGGCTTCCCACGGGGCATCAGAATTTCAGAAAGCTCAGCCCCGGCTCCTGAAAGCTGTATCTTGTCAGCAGCTTTTACGAGCCCGTGCAGAGCATACTGGTGAGCGGCTTTCTGCGGATGTCGTTGAGGTTTCCTGTCAGGCGGCTGTTGAATCCTAAATTCATGCTCTGCCATCCATTCAGGTCCTCTCCAGGATCCGCATGACCTTCGGTGCAGCGATCCGGAACCACGAGCAGAAGCGCTCCGGCTCCGTCAGCAGTTCCTGTTTGAGGTCACCGAAGCTGATCCAGCGCAGCTGTCCGATCTCTTCCGGATCGAAGCTGCACTCGCCGCTGTACTCGCCGACGAATACATGGTCATATTCATACTCAAACAGATCCTCTGCATACTTTGAAAAATAGACAAAATCAAACAGCTCCCGCAGCTCGCAGGAAATGCCCAGTTCCTCCCGGAGGCGCCGTGCGGTCGCTTCCGGCAGAGTCTCGCCGTGACGGGGATGTGAGCAGCAAGCATTCGCCCACAGACCGCCCGAATGATACTTCTGCCGGCTGCGCTGCTGGATGAGCATCCGGCTGCCGTCCACGATGAACACCGAGAATGCCCGGTGCAGCCGTCCCAGACGGTGTGCCTCTGCCTTCCCCATCGTGCCGATCTGACGGTCATCGAGATCGACCAGGATCAATTCCTCCATTCCGCAGCCTCCTCCCGGAAACAGGCTCCCTCCCTTGTAACGGCAAGGGAGGATGCGAGCTGTCCGCTGTTTGTTTTCCGGCTTATTCGATCGTCAGGATGTCCGTGAAGCCGGTCATGTCGAAGATCTCCATGATGTCGTCGTTGCAGCCGGTGATGAGCATGTTGCCCTTCTTGTTCATCAGCTTCTGAGCAGAGAGCAGTACACGCAGACCTGCGGAAGAGATGTACTCGAGCTTTTCCATCTCGAAGCGGAGGTCGTTCACGTCTTCGGTCTCCTCCTTGATGACCTTCTCAAGCTCAGGGGAGGTGGTGGTGTCCAGTCTGCCCTCGAGTGCGATGACCAGAGAGCTGCCATTCTTCTTCTTGTTGATCGTCATGTTCATTACTTCCTTTCAATGGTTTACTGAAGATATATGAAGTACCGGAATGGTACGTCATAGCGGATAAAGGGGGATCAGAAGTATTTTCTGATCGTCAGGATATTGCTGTTGTCCTTGTATTCATAGGAGACATCATCCATGCTCTTCTTGACCATGAAGATGCCGAGACCGCCGACCGGTCTTTCATCGGAGGAAAGCGTGATGTCCGGATCCTCCTTCTGGAGTGGGTCATAAGGCTGTCCCTGGTCGATGAACCGGAGCGTGATGCCATGCCTGTCATCCGGCAGATCTGCCTCGATACGGGCTGTGCCGGTGCCATGCGGGAAGGCGTAGTGGGCAATGTTGACGAAGATCTCCTCAACCGCCACATTGATCTGGATCCTTGCCTTCATCGGAACATCGTGCTTTTCCATGATCTCATCCAGAAATTCGATCACATCATTCAGCTTTGCGACTGTCGCCGCAACGTTCAATTCATACATCCTTATTTCCCTCCGTTCCGAAATAGGCGAAACCCAGCATCGTCATATCGTCGAACTGCGGTGCTTCTCCTACAAATTCTGCGACAGCGGCTTTGACATTTTTCAGGAGCTCACTGGGTGGGGCACCCGGCACACGGTTGAGTGCTGTGAGCATCCTCTCCTCACCGAACAGCTCATTGCGGCTGTTGGTCGCCTCCGGCACGCCGTCCGTGTAGACAAACAGCGTATCGCCCGGCTGGAGCTGAAATTCATGTTCCTTGAACAGCATCCCCTCCATCGTGGCAACTGCCGGGGAATGGCGGTACTTGACGAGCTCGAACTGACCGTTCACATGGCGCAGCGCCGGATGCTCGTGACCGGCATTGGCAGCAACGCCCTTGCCGGTGGAGAGCTGGATGATCGCAAGCCATACGGTAACGAACAGCTCCGCCTCGTTGCCCTCGCACAGCTGCTCGTTCGCCTGGATGAGTACCTTGGCGGGCGAGTATTCACCAAGCTGGGCATGGTTCTTGATGAGCGTCTTGGCAATGACCATGAACAGCGCTGCCGGAACGCCCTTGCCGGATACATCGGCAATGACCAGAGCGATATGATCGTCGTCGATCATGAAGAAGTCGTAGAAGTCGCCGCCGACCTCCTTGGCGGGGTTCATGCTGGCGTGGATGTCAAAGTCCTTCCGTCCCGGGAACGCCGGGAAGATCGAGGGGAGCATATCCGCCTGGATCTGTGTGGCGACGTTCAGCTCGGCGCCGATACGCTCCTTCTCCTTTTCGCTGCGCATCTTTTCGGCGGTCAGCTGCACGGAGTTGAAGATCTGGATATACTCTACCACCATGATGACGCAGAGGGTCAGGTAAAGCGGGAAGAACCACTTATGCGTCGGGAACACTTCGAGCTGGTTCGTGATATAGTTGATGAGATAGAACCCGACAACGGATACGCCCGGAGCGATCAGGTAGGGACGCAGTTCACCGCCTGCCATTTGCAGGACAGCCAGCACCCGCTTTCTGAGCAGCGAGCGGTACAGGATGTAGATGACCGTGTAGACCACGACCTTGATCCCGATGAACAGCAAAATATTGGGGATATTGTAGGGCGTGCCGCTGGCAAAGAGCCCGAGCTTTGCGCCCAGATAGGCATCTGTCGTGCCGCAGAGCATGAAGGTCGAAACATTGGCGATGAGCGCCGCCATCATGCCGACGAACAGCTTTTCGTTGATCTTTTCCTTGTAGCAGGGCAAGATCGCCGCACACAGCAGTGCCGACAGACCGAGGATCCCGACAAAGTCATTGTACAGATTGAGGAAATAGCTGATGAAGGTCGCACTGAAGCCGATAAAGCCCGTCAGGAGCCACCAGCAGACATGCTGCCAGCGCTTGACACGGGGTTCGAGCGTCACATCGGCGATCGTCCATGCGAATACAGTTGCCAGAAATACGGCAAATGACCACAGCAGTGTGACGGTGAAGGATTCCCGGGTGACCTGAAGATGATCCAGGATATTGTCAAGTGTCGAAAAAGTAGCTGTAAACACAAGCGTCCCTCCTTCTCTTACATGTCCATGTCAAACATCCCGAGTTCTTCGAGTGCCCGGAAATATTTTGTCAGATACTCATCAGAGATCTCATGCCAGGAAAGCCCGAGCTGCCCGAGCATCTCCCGTGTGAAGCTGTCATCGGCTGCCGTCCACCGGAACCGCAGATCCGGACGCTCCACGAACAGCCCTTCGAGCTGTTCCCTGCCGGTCTCCGTCTCCTGGAGCTCTGCCACAGCCTTTTCAAACTCATCATCAGAGACGACATCGATCGGCTGTCCCAGATTTTGCAGATTGCGGAAGAGCTGCGCATAGCTGACCTCCTCCGGCGGATAGACATGGAACACGGAATACTGCTCCGGCAGCGTGGAAAGCTCCACGATCATCCTCGCCACATCATCGACCGGCGAGAAGTTGACGCTCGAGCGGTAAATGCTCTCCGGCAGCATCCGGATCTTGACATAGGAAGCGATCTGCCGTGTGAAGGCGTTGCGCTGGCGGTTCATCTGGAACTCACCGTCCGTGATGCGTCCCTGCAGATTGCCGACACGCATGAGCTTCACAGGCACTCCCTCATCCGCCGCTGCCCGCAGCAGATAGTATTCTGCCATGTATTTGGATCGGATGTACTGGTTGCGGATCTCCTGTCCGACGAACAGATCACGCTCCGTGAGCGTCAGCGGGGTGCTGCCCGCCTCATAGACGCCGCCCACGCTGATGGTCGATGCCTGCACCAGCTCTGCGCCGTGCTTTTTGCACAGCTCCAGCAGATGCATCACGCCCCTGACGTTGATGCGGTCGAATGTATCATCAAAGCCAAAATGGCTGACATTGGCAGCGCAGTTGATGACGGTATCCAGATGCTCCGTAAACGGCTGATCGAAGATCGTCTCCTCGGTGATGTCGCCGGGAACGGCAAACAGGTTCTTCCCCAGATACTCGCTGCAATCGTTCTCCTCGAAGTAGAACAGCGTGCTTTTCAGCCGCTGCTCCGGCGACTGCCGGCGGGAGGGACGTGCGAGACACCAGATATTGTCCCAGAGCTCCGGCTGCCGCAGCAGTGCCGCCAGCACATGGATCCCGAGGAAGCCCGTGACGCCCGTCAGCAGGACATTCCCGAGACGGTGCCGCTCCGGCTTTCCCTCCACGGTATTGCGGGAGAGGAGCGCTCTGAGCCCGTCATAGTTCAGCTTTTCGAGCGGATTGTCCGTCTTGCGGGACTTTTCCGCCTGTTTCAGATAGAGATACTGAGCCAGCATCTCCGGTGTGGGATACTTGAAGATGTCCTCATAGGCGATGGACGTGACCGGCAGCTCGGATTCGATGCAGTGAACGACCTCCGCCGTATGCAGGCTGTCGCCGCCGAGGTCATAGAAGCTGTCCGTGATGCCGACATTTTTCACACGCAAGGTCTTTGCAAAGGCACGGCAGATCACCGCCTGGAACTCGTTCTCCGGCGCACGGTAGACCCGATTGACCACGAGCGGGATCTTGTCAAACGCTCTTATATCGGTCTTTCCGCCGGGTGTCTGCGGGAACTCCGGGAGCTCCTTGAAGATATCCGGCACCATATACAGCGTCAGATGATGCTTGACATGCTCCTTGAGCAGCTCCATCCGGACGCTCATGCCTTCCTTGACCGTATAGAATGCCACCAGGTGCTCGGAAGAATTGATCCGGCGCACCTGCACCAGCACATTGGCGATGCCCTCATAGCTCCGGATGCAGTTCTCGATCTCCGACAGCTCGATGCGCAGACCACGGATCTTGACCTGGAAGTCGTTCCGCCCGTGGTAGACGACTCTGCCGTCTTCGAGGAAGCGCCCGAGGTCGCCCGTTTTGTACATCGGGATGCCGTAATGCGTCACAAAGCGCTTGACGGTCTCCACCGGGAGGTTCTTATAGCCCATGCCCAGACCGGCGCCGTAGATATAGATCTCGCCGATCGCACCGTAGGGCACCATTCTGCCCATGCTGTCGAGGATCATGATGCCGGTGTTGGCGATCGGGCGTCCGATGGTGTAATTGTCGCCTGCCTCCGTGATGGTCGCACCGATGGTCGTTTCCGTGGGACCATAGCCGTTGTAGATGCGGATGCCATAACGGTCACGCAGTTCGTCCACAAGGCTCTTCGGCACACGCTCGCCTGCCACCAGGATGACCTCGATCGAGTCGAGCACCTCCATGAAGCTGGCGTTGTTCAGATACGCCGTCAGACGGGAGGGCGTGCAGTGGATCATGTTGGAACCGTGCCGCTTGATGAGCGCCGCCAGCGGTTCCGGATCGGTCATGGCACACTCCGGCGCAAATTCGATGAACATGCCGCTGAACATCGGCACGAAAAATTCAAACAGGGAGATATCAAAGCAGACCGAGCCGATGGCACAGATGCCCTTGCCGCACCGTGCGATGTCCCGGTTGACGGGATTGTTGTCGGGGTGGGTGATATTGACGATGCCCTTGTGCGAAAGCATCGCACCCTTGGGCTTTCCGGTCGTTCCGGAGGTATAGATGCAGTAGGCGAGCTGCTCCGGACGGATGTTGCACATCGGATCATGCGCATCCTCATAGGTGAGCAGTTCATCCGCCGAAAGAAGGTGGATCGTCTGGCGCACCTCACTGCTCTCCGCATCCGGATCGTTCACGACCATCATGGCAGAGCCGCTGTTCTGCTGGATATAGTCGATACGCCCCTGCGGATAGGCGGGGTCGATCGGGATGAAGGCAGCTCCCGCTTTCAGGATGCCGAGCATCACGGGGATCAGCTTCTCGTCACGCCGCAGCTTATACATCACCGTCTGCCCCTGCTGCACGCCCATCGAGAGCAGCGCATTGGCGACCCGGTTCGAGATGGTGTCAAGCTCTGTGAAGGTATATGCCGCATCGCCCGCATACAGGGCGATCCTGTCCGGATAGCGCTGGGCTGTATTGCGGAACAGAGACGGGATCGTCGCCCGCTCATCGAGGGCGATCGTCTTGCCCTCCTGACGGCTCAGGAGCTCCTGCTCCGCCGTGCCGAGCACGCCGAATGTCCCGATCCTGCGTGATGCATTCGCCGGCGATGTCCCGACAGCGATCAGCGACAGGATCGCCTCGTGGAACCGCTGGGTGCGCTTGGCATCGTAGATGCCGTCCCGCATGTCGTAGAAAACTTCAAAATTGCCCTGGAAGGACATGATATTCATCGTCAGATGGTTGTGCATGGCGCCGTCTACGCTCATGTCGATCTCATACGGGATATCCGACGGGATCGGCACATTGTAGAAATTCAGCGTATACTCGCTCGCAGCGCCGTTCACCAGACCTGCATTCTTGAGGTCAGACAGGATGTTCCCGATGCCGTATGCCTTGTGTGCGGACGCCTTCCGTCCCTGTTCGAGCGCCTTCTTGCAGAGCTCGGGGAAGGTCATGGCATCATCCACCGCACAGCGCACCGGGATCGCCTCTGTATGGCATCCGTAGGCGGCACGTTCTTCCGGCGTACTGCGTCCGAGACGGGGCATGATGAACACCGCCTCGTGCTTGTCGGTCGCACGGGCAAGATACAGCGACAGCGCCGCCGAGAACACCGCTGCCGGTGTGACATCGTGCGCCCGGGCAAATGTCCGGATGCGCCCCGATGCATTCGAGCCGATCTGACAGCGCAGCCGTTTGCGGCGGTTGCTGTCGGTGGTCTCCTGCATGATAAATGGCTCATACTGCGCATCATAGAAATATTCCAGCCAGAAAGCACGCTCCTCCTCGGTATTGAGCGCCCGATCCTCCGCATGTGCGAATGCCATGGGCTCCGGCTGCTTCCCGGAGAGCACATCGAGCAGAAAGCGCACCGTCTTGCACATATCATAGCCGTCAAGGATGATATGGTGGAATCTCGCCATCAGGACGGATCCGCCGCCCTTGAGCGGGAACACCTGCATATCATACATCCCGCCGTCAAGCGTCTCGGTGGTGCGGCGCTCCCAGATATCGGATGCCTCCCACACCGTCATCGGCGTATCGGAGAGCCGGCAGCGCTGCGGCGGCGCCGTCAGCTCATAGATGACCGGTTCGCCGTTCTCCACGGCAAATCCGCTCCGGAACGCCGGCACTGCGTCGATCAGGCTGTCAGCCGCCTTGTGCAGATTCTCCGGTGCGATCGTCGGAAAGCGCAGCATATAGCCGATGGTATTGATCGGAGAGCCGGGAAACGCCCGCTCGTTCATATAGATACCGTATTCAGAACGGTTCAACGGAAATGACCGTACCCTTTTCACATCAGACATAAGGACAGCTCCTTTCAGTTTTTGAACACGTCAGGTCCCTGCCAGACCGCAGCGGTCCGTCCTGACTTCTGAAATAATGACATCCGCCCATACACACTACTATTATACCAGATTACTGCAGCATTGTCATTCATGATTCTGCGAAAAACGCAAAATTTGTATAAATGCACAATTACTTCACACATCATATGTGCAATGTGACACGGCTGTCAACGGCGGGGCGCCTTTGCTCCGTCAGCATATTTTCAGCGATACTGCGCTGAAATCACAGCATCTCAGAAATGGGGATAATTTGTAAAATAATTGTAAAACTTCCCCGATACCGATTGACGGCTATCCATAAATGTAATATGATAAAGAGCAAGGGCTGACCCGGGGGAAACAGATATTGAGACAAAAGCGGTCCGCCAATACAAGAAAGGATATGGTATTTATGAAACATCGAAACAAGAACAAGATGCTTGCAGGTATATTTGCTGTGCTGTTCGTCATGCAGACGGGTGCGGTGGGTATGCCTGCTTTTGCTTCTGAGGTCTCCGATGCCATCCTGACAGCCGCCGAGGCTGCGGCAGTCGAGGACACGATCGCACCGATCGCAGAGGATACCTTTGTAGAGACGCCGCCTGCGCCGACCGAGAGCTATGTGGCGCCCACCGAGGCGAAGGAGGACAAGATCGTCATCGCCGGCAACTTCACCATGCCCGACCAGATCTACCAGGGCGAGGATGTGGACGTCATCGGCGCTGTTTACTCTGCCGTTTCCGCCCTGAAGTCCGTGACAGTCGGCGTCTACAGCACGACCGGCGGCTTTGTGACCGGCGCAACGGCTGAGCCCAACACCGACTTCTATGACATCAGCCGCCTGGACGAGCTGGTAGAGTTCAACAAGCTCGCTGTCGGCACCTACAATTTCGTCGTGACTGCCACCAACGCCTCCAACTCCAATGTGACGCTGATGGTCAAGCAGTTCGAGGTCAAGGAGAAGTCTGTTGCGCCCGTGACCGACAACATCGGCATCTACGGCGCTTCCGTGATCCCGGCTTCGATCGTTTCCGGCACGCCGGTTTCCGTCCGTGGCATCGTGACCTCCGAGGTCAGCCTGCTCCAGTCGGTGACAGTTGCCGTTTACAACGACAAGATGGTGCGCGTCACCAGTGCTTCCGCACGTCCGGATGCGCTTTCCTATGACCTGAGCAGACTGGACAGCCAGATGTCCTTCGCTTCCCTCGCTGCCGGTACATACACCTACCGTGTCATTGCCACGAACAGCACCAATGCAAGCTATGTTGTACAGGAGAGCAGCTTCGAGGTCACTGCCGGCACCACACCGATCCTCGTCAATGATACCCTGAGCATCACCAACCCGACCCAGGTGCCCGACACACTGCCGATCGGTTCTTCCGTGGATGTCAAGGGCGTTGTGACCTCCGCTTCCTCGAACATCACCTTCCTGACCTGCGCTGTCTATGACATGTCCGGTCAGATCGTCACCGGCAGACACCTTGCTGTCAATGCCAAGACCTATGACCTGAGCCGTCTGGATGCCTTCGTGCTGTTCGACACCCTGCCTGCCGGCGACTATGCCTTCGCCGTCATCGCTTCCAATGCGGCAAACTCCAACTATGCACTGGTCAACAAGAAGTTCACCGTCACCGCCGGCAGCAAGACCGTGACCCCGCCTGCCTATGACATGATCACCATCGACGGCATGACCCCGATCCCGGATGCCATCAACAAGGGCGTTCCGGTCAGCATCCGTGGCATCGTGAACTCTGCGACCTCCAACCTGAACAAGATCACTGTCAGCATCACGGATGCATCGAACGGCGCTTTCCTCTCCGGCAAGACCGTTGCGATCGACAGAAAGAACTACTACATCTCCAACCTCGACCAGTATGTCATGTTCAACAAGCTGCCTGACGGCGAGTATCAGTTCAATGTACTTGCCAGCAACGCTTCTTGCAGCGAGTATCCGGTCTACACCAAGAAGTTCACGGTCGGCACCGGCACGGTTGCTCCGCAGCAGGGCGATCCGGCATCGGATACCATGCTCGTGAATGACATGTTCCAGATGCCCGATGTGATCGTTCCCGGTCAGACCGTCAGCGTATACGGCACGGCGTTCTCCAAGGCCACCAACTTCACCTCCCTGACCGTCGGCGTTTATGCCAGCAACGGCACCTTTGCCACCGGCAAGACCATCAACCCGAGAACGCCCCTCTATGACCTGCGCAACCTCGACCGCTATGTGACCTTCAACAGCCTCCCGGAGGGTGAGTATACCTTTGCTGTCATCGCCTCCAACGGCTCCAGAAAGGATCAGGCGCTCTATACCAAGAAGTTCAAGGTCGCTGCCAGCTCTGCTTCTCCGGTCTACTCCGCAGACGGCATCACCGTGAACGGTCTGTTCACCATCCCGAGCTCCATCAAGCCGGGTACTGCCATCAACGTGACCGGTACCGTCACCTCTGCACAGTCCAACCTGACCTCCATCACGGTCGGTGTCTATAACCTCAACAACCAGCTCGTGACCGGCAAGACGCTGCCTGTCAACACCAAGACTTTTGATCTGAAGACCGTTGACAGCGCCATCGAGTTCAACAAGCTCGCAGCCGACAACGACTACAGCTTCCGCATCTATGCCACCAACGCCACCAAGTCGAATGTCCAGCTCATCAGCCAGAGATTCGTTGTCAGCGCCAGCAGCACGCCCTACAGCACGGCGACCGATGCCATCACGCTGAGCAACATGTCCACCATCCCGGATCAGATCAAGCTCGGTCAGGCTGTCAGCATCAGCGGCACCGTGACCTCTGCGACGTCGGACATGACCGCTCTGACTGTCGGCGTTTACAACAACTACGGTCAGTTCGTGACCGGCAAGACCATCAACCCGAGATCCAAGACCTACAGCCTCAAGAACCTCGACTATGCCGTGGAGTTCAACAACCTGAACCTGGGCACCTACACCTATGCGGTCATCGCTTCCAACGGATCCAACACCAATTACACGGTACTCAGCAAAAAGTTCAGCGTTGTCAATGCAGGCGGCTCCTCTACGCCGACCGACAGCGGCACATCCGCTGCACCGTACATCGTCGGCGGCACGGCTGTTCCGTCCTCTCTGGCAGTTGGTCAGACACTGAGCGTCAAGGGCACGGTCTACAGCTCCTCTGCGATGTCCTCTTTGACTGTCGGCGTCTATGACACGACCGGCGTCTTCCGCACCGGCAGAACGATCGCACCCGGCGCTGCTGTCTATGATGTATCCGCACTTGACTCCTATGTCGAGTTCAACAAGCTCCCGGCAGGCAGCTATGTCTATGCCGTCATCGTCACCAATGCCACCAAGAAGGACTACGCCGTTGTCAACAAGTCCTTCACCATTGGCAGCGGCAGCACCACGCCCATCGGCAGCGATGCACTGACCGTTTACGGCAGCAACAGCGTTCCGGCGACCCTCACACAGGGCAGACCGCTGAGCGTATTCGGCACCGTGACCTCCGGTTCCTCCAACATGACCTCCCTGACCTGCGGTGTCTATGACAGCAACGGCAGATTCGTCACCGGCAGAACCATCAATCCGAACGCCCGGAGCTATGACCTCAAGAAGCTCGATGCCTATGTATCCTTCAATACACTCCCGGTCGGCAACTACACCTATGCCGTCATCGCTTCCAATGCATCCCACAGCAACTATCCGCTCGTCAAGACCAAGTTCTCCGTGACCGGCGCAGTTGACACCGTGGCATCGGATGCCTTCACCCTCCAGGGCGGTACCAGCATCCCGTCCCTGATCTCCCAGGGCAGAGGCGTACTCGTGACCGGTATCCTCTCCTCCGCTTACTCCCCGATCTCCTCTGTGACGGTCGGCGTTTACAACGCAAGCGGCGTGATGGTCACCGGCGCATCCGCTTCCCCCAACACCTACTCCTACAACCTGAACGTGCTTGACAGTGCCATTCTGTTTGACAAGCTGACGTCCGGTACCTATTACTATCGTGTCACCGCATCCAACGGCAGCCAGAAGAATTACACTGTTGTCAACAAGTACTTTGTTGTGCAGTAATACTACTCCCCTTTCCCCGATAGACAAGTAAAACCTGCCCCTCCGCCGCCGTCCGGCGGTACCTCCCCGTTGGGGAGGAAGAGGTTTTAAGGGGACTGCGCACCCTTACCCTGCTTGTTCTATTATTTTTATGGATCAGTAAAAGGGGCACAAAACCCAAAATGACCTGCCCGGGGCAGTTCACCGGGCAGAAGAGCTTATTGTTTGAAGGAGTAAACAGATATGAAGACTATCAGAAGAATCACCGCCTTCTGCACCAGCATCCTGATGGCTGCTGCTGCCATCCCGGCATTTTCCGTACAGGCAGACGAAGCACTTCCCGCAAGCTATGACCTGCGTACCAAGGGTCTTGTCAGCAGCGTCAAGGACAAGATGCAGTATGAGACCTCCTGGGCATTCTCTGCACTCAATTCCATCGAGACCGCCAAGATCGCCAATAACCCGGACATCGACCTCTCCGAGTGGCATCTGGCATATTACACCTATTCCAAGAACTTCGGCTATCCGTATTCCACCGAGTCCCTGTTCAATGCCAGCACCTATGATGCACAGCAGGAGACAGGCATCCTGACAAGCTGGATCGGACCGGTCAGCGAGAAGAATGCGCCCATGTACGGCGACGAGAGCATCACCAACTCCATGCTCACGATGGACGATGTCCGTGCAGAGGCGGAGTATCATGTGACCGATGCGCTGAACCTCGAATATGACGTGCCTGCGGATGCCGCCGACCTCGGCAGCGAGGACTTCGCCAAGCAGCGTGAGCTCATCAAGGACTACATCTACAACGGCAATGCTGTGGATATGAGCTTTATCTTCTGGTCTCCGTGCCACAACTTCGAGACCAATGCCTACTGCTACAGCACATCCCTCGAGGATGCAGAATATGCCGATTCTGCATGGCATTCCGTCAGCATCGTCGGCTGGGATGACAGCTTTGCTGCCTCCAGCTTCACCACCGATCCGGGTATGAACGGCGCATGGCTCTGCAAGGACTGCCGCGGCGTACAGTTCGGCGACAACGGCTATTTCTGGCTGTCCTATGCCGATCCCTCGATGGATGACATCTATATCATCCTGGCAGATTCCGCCGAGAACGATTCCCGCCTGTACCAGCATGACGATTTCGGCAACACCGGCAAATTCGCCTATGATATAGACAACGGCGACACCTCCGTCATGGCGGCAAACGTATTCACTGCCGAGACTGACGGCTGGCTGACCTCTGTCATGTTCTGCAACGTAGAGAAGAACACGGATGTGGAGTTCGTTGTCTACACCGGTCTGACCGATGAGAACAACCCGATCTCCGGCAAGGCGAACACGCCGTTCAATGCCTACATGACCATGCTGGGCTACCAGACGCTCCGCCTCGACCAGCCGATCTATTTACAGAAGGGCGAGCGCTTCTCCATCACCGCCAAGATCTCCGGCGAGGAGGCAGCCTCCCGCATCCCCTGCGAGTTTGCGACCCACACTGTAGAGACCCATTCTGACGGCACCAACGAGGCATTCGACAGCGCCTTCACGCTCGAGATGCTGGAGCGTGATTTTGCGGCAGGTCAGAGCTTCTACAGCGCCGACGGTACCTACTGGTTCGATATGTACAACGTAGAGCCGAAAAAGCAAATCACTGCCGTTGACGTTCCGCTCGCTCTCGATGAGAACGGCGAACCGGTACAGATGGAAGGCGGTATGCAGACCACCGAGACGACCATGCGTGCAGGCAACATCTGCATGAAGGCCGTGACCTGCGATGCGGGCAGCGTGGAGTTCTCCAACTATGACGAGATGATCGGCGCCGACGAGAAGATCGAGCTCACCAACCACGACCAGGCTCCGATCTACTACTCCCTCGACGGTATCAACTACGAGCTCTACGAGGAGCCGATCGCACTCCCCGAGGGCAAGACCGAAATGGACATCACCGCTTATGCGGATATGGCAGTTGTCGGCAAGAACGATGACAAGATCAAGTACAGCCAGCACTATTCCGTAAGAAAGGCTGCCATCTCCAGCCTGCTCTGCAAGGATGCATCCTACAGCGACTACGCCTATGCCGACAGAGCCGACAACACGATCCTGCACTATTCCATTCCGGCAGGCACCAAGAGCATCGACATCATCCCGATGACGACCGGCACACTCACCATCGGTGAGAAGAACTACATCTCCGGCGAGACCATCACCCTCCCGGTTGACGGCAAGGATGTGACCATCAGCGTTGCCGGTGAGAACATGGAGCCCATGACCTACACCCTGAAGCTCGATGTTCTGGGCGAAGAGCCGACACAGCCTGACGTGATGCCCGGCGACCTGAACGGCGACGAGATCGTCAATGCCAGTGATGCTGCACAGATCCTGATCGCCGCAGCAGCCATCGGTGCCGGTACCGATCCCGGTCTCTCCGAGGCACAGCAGTTTGCCGCCGATGTCAACGGCGACGGCATCATCAACGCTTCTGACGCAGCCGTTGTGCTGATCTATGCCGCAGCGATCGGCGCAGGACAGGACGTCAAGCTCGAGGATTATGTGAAGTAATACTACTCCCCATTACCCGGATAGATAAGTAAACTTCCCCCTCCGCCGCCATTCGGCGGCACCTCCCCCGTTGGGGGAGGAAAAGGAGGGTGCTGGCGCCCCCTCAGACCCGCTTTATCTATTTTTGTTTTGAGGATCAGTATAACGAAGCCCCCGCCGGCAGAAGATCATACATAACAAAGAGCTCCTCACCGATCGATCCGGTGAGGAGCTCTTTTCATCGTCATATATCAGCTTTTTGAGGCATTGCTGATCTCCCTGACCTCATAGGTCACAGTACAGCTCTCATCCATGTTGTAATGCGCATCGAATGCCCGGATGACACGCTCGGCGACCAGTCTGCCGCCCTCCGCATCGGCACCCATCAGGATCGCCAGCACCTGACTGCCGTAATTGCAGGTGATGTCCCCCTTACGCAGGCTCATCTGCATGATCTTGAGGAAATGCAGCGCACTGTTCGCCGCCCCCATCTCGCCGTCCTCGCTCTCGAAGCTGAAAAGGAGCAGCATCGCCTTCTTCTCCAGACGCTCCAGCAGACGAACCACAAAGCGGTAGATGTTCATGAAGTCATGCTCGGAAACGAGGAATGCGCCTGTGCCCTGGTTGGCTTCCATGACACGGTCGAAGGCTGCAAAGTTCATCTCGAAATCGGATGAGACGGGAATTTCCGTCAGCGCACGGATCCGCCGCTGCATCAGTGCGGCACAGATCGGTGCGGCGATCACGTCGTCAGCGCCGCAGTTCAGCAGATACTTCTGGTTCTCCGCCCCCTGCTCCGCCGTCAGGACGGCACAGGGCAGCCCGTACTGCTTGAAGCGCCCGATCACATCGGACAGGCGGTTCCCTGCGAACTCCTGCGAGATCAGAATGCAGTCCGCCGTTCCGGTGAAGTCCTGCCGGTCGATGACCTGCACCGAAAATTCACCAGCCGCCTTCACGAGCGGGATGCTCCAGTCCTCTTTGCTGCCGTAGATCACGATGTTTTTCATGGGTAAGTCCTCCTTGGATCCTGTATGTATTTGGATGATACCCTCTGTTCCCCGCCTGCATCCTCAGTCATAACGGATGAGGAAATCTGTTTTTCTTTTATGAATACCTCTGAAAACTTTGTTTTTAAAGGCGGGGTTTGGGGCGGAGCCCCAGACCTAAGCCATTTTTCTTTTCGCAGAAAAGAAAAATGGGAGTTTTTCAGAGATGCCCTTGTATGATCGAATCACCGGTCGGTGCCGGGCTCTGTCAGGTGATTCTGTCAGGTGATATAATAGAGCCGGTCGCCGCCGTCACGCTTTGCCGCATGGAGCGCATTGCTGAGCTTCATCAGCAGCTCATGCACGGAAAGGTTCTCGTTCGGCAGCACATGCCACATGCTGGCGGATGCCGTGCAGGCGATCGCAACGCCCTCCGCATCGACGGCACCGCTGAAACTCTTGCGGATCTGCTCTGCAAGGGTCTGCGCCTGCATGTCGGTGACTTCCTCGTCAAACAGCAGGCAGAACTCGCCGCCGTACAGATTGTACATCTCCGCCGACTCGCCGTACTGCATCTGCAAACGCTCTGCAACGCCGGACAGATAAGCATCGCCGATCTCGAAGCCGTAGGTATCGTTCACCGCCTTGAAGCAGTCCAGATCAAATATGGCGATATTGAACTGCCCCGTGCCGATGAGCTCGGCAAGCCGTTCTTCGAGGGCATAGCGGTTGTACATGCCGGTGAGGATGTTCATCATCGCCGCATCCTCCATCTTCTGACGGGAGCGGTCGAGACGCTCGGAGGCTTCCTCCAGCTCCTCGCCCTTGCGGACGATCTCATCGCTTGCCGCAACTGCCTTCTTGCCGGCATAGATCAGACCTGCCACGCCGACGATCGCCAGCAGGATCAGGACTGCCTGGGAGATACCGTGCATGATGGAGGAGCGGTGTACATTGGCATCCGCATCCTTCGTGCCGATCTCCATCGTAGCCGTGAGCATCTCGGAGGCACATACCTGGAGCGGAGACAGCTCCTGCTCATAGATCGAACATGCCGTCTCATTGTCGGAAGCGGTCAGCACACCACGCACCTCGTTGATCTTCTTCTGGTACGCTGCGATACTCAGGCTCGCCTGCTGGTAGCGGCGCTGTTCGATCCCGGACTGTCCGCCGAGCGCCTTGTATGCCTCCTCCGTCTGGAGCAGCTCGGCAAAGGAGGTGTCGATCTTGTTCTGGATATCGTTGCCGTTGTTCTGATCCGTACCTGCCACGAGCAGCAGCACATTGTCATTGATATCGGCAAGGTGCATGTTCATGTCCGTCAGGTACTGCACAGATGTGATATTGCGGTCATAGACCTTGCGGCTGTTGACGTAGACCAGATTCTCGATCACGAGATTGAGCACGCAGAACAGCAGCAGTACAACGCCGGCGATCGTATAGGCACGGCTGATTTTTTCTCTTTCCATCACAGTTCCTCCTTATTGATCAAATGCAGGCCTGTCCACGATCGGATCAATAAGCCACTGGATATCTGGATCGTTCAGATTGGCTGCCTCGACATAGGTCGCACCGGTGTCCACGATGGACGGCACGAGCTTGCCCTCGATCAGCTTCTTGGCATAGCGGACGCCGAGATAGCCCATGTTATAGGGATTCTGCGTCATCACGCCGTCAAGAGTGCCGTTGCCGAGATACACATCTGCGCCGTCGAAATAGTCAAAGCCGACCAGCGTGATCTGGTCTGCCAGTCCGAGCTCCTCGATCGCCTTGCAGGCGCCGACAGTACCGGGCTGGTTGGTGGCATAGACGAGTTTCAGGTCGGGATGCTCCTCGATGAGCTGCTTGGTGCCCTCCTTGGAGCGCTCGATGTCGCCCTCGCAGTACTTGACCTCCACGACCTCGATGTCCGGATAGACATCCTCCTCGATGGCATTGCCGTCCAGCTCGGTCACAAATCCGCCCATGCGCTCCTTGGCGGTCTGGGCATCCGCCTTATGGCAGATGACGCCGATCTCGCCTTCGCCGACCAGAGCGGCAGCCTCACGGGCAGCGATCGCACCCGCAGAAAGGTTCTGTGTGCTGACACAGACCGCACGTCCGGTATAGCTGACATCCGAGTCGATCGTCAGCACCGGGATGCCCTGCATATCGGCATCCTTCAAAACGCCGTTGAGCGCCTCTGTATCGAGCGGTGCCAGCACGATGGCATCCGCACCGGCTGCGATGGCATCCTGCACCATCTGGATCTGCACGTCGATGTCCGCTTCGGTATCCGGTGCCTCATAATGGATAGTCAGTCCCATCTCCTCGCCGGCATCCACAGCGCCCCATCTGGTGGTATCCCAGTAGGAGTCCTTGCTCTTGCAGATGACATAGATATCCGGCTGATCCGTATCCTGCTTTGCAGAACAGCCGGTCAGTGCCGCTGTGAGCATCAAGCCCGCCATCACGGCAGCGAATTTTCTGTTCATGATATTCCTCCTTGATCCAGTGTTTGCAATAGTATCATTATAGCATATAATGATGTAAATTGCAAGCGATATGCCACATCAAAAAAAGCGATCCCCTCCCCGCCGGGGAGGGGGCATGAACCGCTATCCCGAGATCTTTTCAAAATCCGATGCCGGATGCTTGCACAGCGGACAGATGAAGTCCTCCGGCAGCTCCTCGCCGACATATTCATAGCCGCAGATCATGCAGCGCCAGATCGTCTGACCGTCCGGTGTCTCGCCGACCTTCTGGGGCTGCGGCTTGATGTTGGCGTGGTAGTAGGCATATGTCGCAGAGGGCGTGTCGTCGATGACTGCCATCTCCGTCACCTCTGCGATGAAGAGCGTGTGCGTGCCGAGATCCACGCTGTGGAACACTCTGCCGGAGATATAGGCATTTGTCCCCTCCCGGACAGCAAGCGTCCCGTTCGTTGTGCGCTTGACCGCCGTGAAGCCTTCAAACTTGTCCGTATCCCGCCCGGAGGCAAACCCGAAGCGCTTGAACAGCTCGAAATCCGCCTTCTCGCTGATGACAGAGACGGTGAACACATTGTTTTTCATGAGCATGTCGTGCGTATGATTTGCCTTATTGACGGCAAATGCGATGCGGTTCGGCTCGGCAGTGACCTGCTCGACCGTATTGATGATGCAGCCGTTGTCCTTATCGCCATCGACAGCCGTGAGGACGAACAGACCGTAGCTGAGCTTGTGAATAGCAGTAACTTCCATAAGGGATCCCTCGCTTTCATAACTGGTATTGTTCTCATTATACACTATTATTTTTCAAATGTCAACTGCTTCGGTGCAATTTGCTATGTAATTCATAGTGTGACGTGTCGGGGAGATCCGTTTTATGGGTTTCGCAAATAGGAAAGGCATCCTTATCCTCCCCTCCCCCCTGCCCCCCTCCCGGAGGGCGGGGGGAGATGGGGGTGCTGGGCGCACCCCTGCCTGCCTTTTCGGGCTGCGCCCCATGCGCCTGTCATTGCACTGAGATGCACAGTTCTCAGACCCGTCACAAATATCAAATTTTGAAACATATGAAATTCACAGCGTGACGTGTCGGGGAGATCTGTTTTATAGGTTTCGCAAATAGGAAAGACATCCTTATCCTCCCCCCCTGCCCGCCTTTTAGGCTGCACCCCATGCATCTGTCATTGCACTGAGACGCACAGTTCCCAGACTCGTCACAAATATCAAATTTTGAAACATATGTAATTCACAGCGTGACGTGTCGGGAAGATCCGTTTTATAGGTTTCGCAAATAGGAAAGGCATCCTTATCCTCCCCTCCCCAAGGAGGGGCATTTTTGGCAGGGGGCTGCGCCCCCTGCACCCGCTTTTTGTGTGACCACAGTTCAGAAAAATGGATCATTTCCTGAAACCTGATTTTTGTGGCAACATATCTGCTCCTCTTGACAAATCATCCGTGATGTGGTATCCTTTTGATAGAATACCAACCACAGGGGGAGCACCGCCATGAGACTGATCTTTGTAAGACACGGGGAACCGAATTATGACAAGGACTGCCTGACCGCCAACGGCAGACAGCAGGCAGAACGCACTGCCGAACGGCTGCGTTCGGAGCCCATCAGCGCTGTCTATGCCTCGCCGATGGGCAGGACAGTCGAGACAGCTTCCTTCACCGCCGAGCTGCACGGTCTCGAGGTGCAGAAGCTCGATTTCATGCACGAGATCGACTGGGGCGGGATCCGGGATGCAGACGGCAGCAAGACCGATGTCCCCTACGGCGGACACCCGTGGACGCTCGGCTACAAGCTGCTGACCGAGAACCCGGAACTGGTCGGCAGCCCGGAAAGCTGGCGGGAGCATCCCTATTTCCGGGATAACCGCTGTATGGCGTACTACGACCGCATCGCCGGGGAGATCGACGCATTCCTCGCCGGCTTCGGACTGCACCGGAAGAACGGGCTGTACGAATGCCGCAAGCCCTGCGACGACACCGTCGCCCTGTTCGCACACGGCGGCTCGGGTGCCGTCCTGTTCTCGCATGTGCTGCATCTGCCGTTCCCGTTCGTGCTGACAACGCTGCCCTACGGGGTCTGCTCGGTCTCGGTCTTCCAGTTTGAGACCAAAGCCGGCGGCATGGTCATCCCACGGCTCGAACTGTTCAACGACATGGCGCACCTCGGAGAGGTCAGAGCCGAAAAACTGCGGTTTGAGAAATAAAACACGCCCCCTTTGCCCGGAAAGCGGCAAAGGGGGCATTTATCAGCAGTCAAATACATCCGCAAAGATCCTGCACAGATCGCCATCGGTGATGGCAAAGACGATGCGGTGGAACCGTCCCTTGTACGGCGGTTCTTCGAGCACCTGCCGGAACAGCTCCGCCACATGTCTCGGCGGGTTCCGGAATGCGCCGCAGCCCAGTGCGCCCAGCACCAGGTTTGTCACATTGTTGTCGGCGGCAATGTTCATGATGGTGCGGATCTTGTTCAGCGTCCCCTGCACCATGTCCGGCGTCAGCCGAAGCTCGCCGCAGTTCATGACGGTTGCCGGTCGGTTGATCGCTGCTACGGCAATGAAATTTGTCTTCCAGGGTTCATCGAGCAGCGGATAGCCCTCCAGCTCCTTGCCACGGAACACGGTCACGCCCTTGCTCCAGACGCCGCCGAAATTCCGGTCGAGCGGATACTGCTGCGGCGCCTTCGGCAGACCGTACTGCCCTGCATAGCTTGCAAACGGATAGAGCGCCGTGAAGTAATTGGATCGCAGGAAACAGGATTCCTCCTGCGCACCGCTTCCGGTAAAGACACCGCCGCCGGGGTTCTGTCGGTTGGCAAGGTTCAGGACAGCCGTCACGCCCTCTGTTTCATCCTGTATCTTTTTTGCAGCATCGAGACAGTCCATGTTCCAGACCTCGACCTGCGTATCATAAGTGACCTCAGCCGGCTGCACCGTGATGGGCGCAGCATACATTTTAGAGTTTCGCATCATCTCGTAGGCATCCCACGGGATCTGTACGACCTTGCCTGAACGGGAGATATAGCACTTTGCCTGCACGACCGCAACATGCTGATTGTAGTATTTCGCACGGAAGGCGTGCTGCTCCACCCGGATGCGGCGGTTCCAGATCGGGAGGAACTCAGTGAGCCACGCTTCATGATCCCATGAACGCGGCGCAGCATCCGACATGTACAACGGCGTCGGCATCGTATACAGGCGATTTGACAGCACCCGGATGACCTTCTTCTGATAGTCGATGATCATCTGATCCGCAGCGCTCCTGCCCACCGGTTCATTCAGAAGCGCATTGTATGCGATGATCCTTTCGACTGCCCCTTCCCTGTTGTGCGTGAAATAGCCGCACGCCTTGTCCACAAAATAACCATCCCGGATATAATCCTCCGCCATGACCCGCAGGTTTTCCAGAGCCGGATCACTGCAGCGGTACAGCTGACAAAAGCTGTCGATAAAGCCGTTATTGCACCGGTATCCTTCCCTGTTCACCGTGATCAGATCACCGGCAACAGAGAGCACACAGAGGATCGCAGCCGCCTTATAGCGGGGATCCGGCAAAGACATGCTGATCTCCGGACGGATCAGTGCATAGATGCCCTTCAGCTCCGGCATGGCATTGTCCGGGAAGCCGGGGATCGTTTCATCCTGACCCTGCTTGATCCCTTGTTTCAGGTTTTCCATCAGATTTGTGTTCATCGTATCACGCTCCTTACACGTAGTATGCATCTGCACGCAGAGCAGCTCTGCATAGTTCCAGTATAGCAGAACGCACAGCCATTTGCAAGGAAAACCGTCACAAAACGCCATATTCACCAAATAGGCGCATCAGGATTTGGGCATGTTTCCCTGCTGACCGAAAAAAAAACGAGAGGTAAGAAGCCTCCCCACTTCTTACCTCTTTGTTTTCTACCCGAATGATCTTCCCAATGATCACCTATTTGTCATCAGAATCATTTACCACTGTCTGCCGGGGCCCATGCCGCCCTCGGATGCCTGACCGAGGTCAGAACCGCCGGAGATGGTACCGCCGACTGTGACAGCCTTGTCGCCTGCCTGAGCCACGACGGTCGTGCCGCCGGAGACAGTTGCGCCGGACTTGCCGGAGGCTGTGCTGCTGGCACGAAGGCCGCCGCCGGATGCGGATACGAAGCTGACGATCGCCTTGCCGGAGCTGTCAACGAAGGTGTACTTCGTGGTCAGGTTGGTGTTGCCGCCGGTCATGGAGATGACGCTGCCGCCGTTCATCTTGATGGAGTTGCCGCTGTCACCGCAGTCGAGGGGCTCCTGACCGTTGGCGCAGTAGTAACCACCGTTGACGTTGATGTCGCCGTTGGAGTCGAAGGCATCATGGTCGCCGTTTGCGGAGTTGACAACGGCCAGACCGCCGTTTAGATTCAGCACGATGCTGGAATTGGACGTGGTGGAACCCTGTCCCCAGCCCTGACCGGGTCCGCCGGGATTCATAGAGCCGGAGCCGTCAGCACCGCCGCCTGCGTTGTAGCCGTCATCACCGGAGATGATGTAGACAGAACCGCTGTTCTGGTTGATCTCGGGTGCCTCAACGCCCTCGTAGCACTTGGAGATGTAGATCTGCACGTCATCGAAGGTATTCGCTGCCGTCTTGCCGATAGCAACGGTCTTATCGGAATGGAAGCCGTCATCCGCCGTCTCGATGGTGAACACACCGCCGTTGACTGCCATCGCACCTGCGCAGTGTACTGCGTCATCGGAGGAATTGATCTTCACGGTGCCGCCGTTGATGGTGATGGTGCCTGCACTCTGGTAGGTGGTGCCTGCTGCGTCATAGAGACCCACAGCCTTGATGCCCTTGGCGGAGATGTCGGTCTTGTTGGCATTGCCGTCCATGCCCATGCCGCCGCCCCAGCCGCCGGTGGAACCGCTGCCGGTATAGCCGCTGCCCTGGTAGGTGTAGATGTCGAGCGTGCCGCCGTTCATGGTGAAGTCCTGCTCCGCCTGGATGCCGTCAGCATAGGACTTGATGGTCACGGAACCGCCGCTCACGAGGACAAAGCCCTTGCCTGTCTCGGTGGAGGTCGCCTTGATGCCGTCGCCCGCCTTGGAGGTCGCCGTGATGTTCAGCGTCTCGTAGTTGGTCGCATCGGCGGTGTCGCCGATCTTGACGGAATCCGCACGGATGGCGTCATCGGCTGCGGTCACGTTAATGGTACCGTTCCAGAGCTTTAAGTCATTCGTGGAAACGATGCCGTCCTCGGTGCTGCCCTCGACCACGAGCGTACCCTTGCCCTTGATCTTGAGATCGTCTCTTGCATAGATCGCTGCGGCGCAGGTCTTGGTCTCGCCGTCGCTGTTGGTATAGGTATCGGTGTGGGAGGTGCCGTCCTTGATGGTGGATGTCGTGCCGTTCTTCACGGAGATGACAGCCTCGTCACCGACATTCTCGATATAGACCGGTGCTACAGAGCTGTTGGAAAGCTCCAGACCCTCGAAGCTCATTTCGACTACAGCATCCGGCTCTGCGGAATCATCGGTAGCGACCTTGATCTGACCGTTGGAGCTGGCACCGCTGATGGTGTAGGCGCCGGACTTGGTGATGGTCACATAGCTGCCGTTGGAGACCTTGACATTCTCCGCAGCAGATGCATCCACAGCACCGCCGTTGGCATCATAGAGCGCTACGCTGCTCGAATTGTAAACGATGGAGGATACCACCGTGCCGCCGCCGGGCGTTGTGACAGTTTCGCCGCCGGAGAGCAGATCGACCGCCTTGTACTGCGTTACAGTGCCGGAGTTCTTGAAGCTGCCCTTGGCATCGCCCTCATGCTTTGCCTGCTGTCCGCCGAGGTATACCTTGTAGGTCTCGGAAGCCTTCAGAGCCGGATCGGAGATGAGCACATAGTCATACTTCTTGTTGGCAGCAAAGGTCTGGTCGCCCACGGTGATGGTGGTCGCCTTCTTCCACTCGGCAGCCATGTCAAAGAGCATGATCGCCTGGGTGGAGCCGGAGGCATCAATGGTCTCATTGCCGTTCACCTGGTAGTCGGTCGCCGTTGCCACAACGGTACCGCCGGTGATGTTGAGTGCGCCGTTGGTACCGGCAGTTGCATCGCCCGTGAGGCGGAAGCCTCTGTCGCCGGAAGCCACGATGTTACCGCCGGAAACTGCGATCTCGGTCGCTGCCTGTACAGCGTCATTGCCGGCCTTGATCTGGACATCGCCGTCGATCATGTAGACGCCGGAGTCGGTCTTGATGCCGTCGCCGGAAGCGTCGATGTTCACGATCGAGCCCTCGATCTCGATGTTCTTGTCGGAGGAGATGCCGTCCGCATCCGGAACGATGTTGGCACCCTCCGGAACGGTATCGGTGTCGATGTTGATGGTACCGCCGTTGAGGTTGATCTTCTTCTCAGCGTGCAGACCGTCGTTAAAGTAGCTGCTGATGGTCAGCGAGCCGGTGCTGTTCTTGGTGAATGTCAGCTTGTTGTTGGTATAGATCGCCGCTGCGCCGTCGGTATAGGCAGTCTGGGCGCCGTCCGTGATGACATTCTCGCCCTCGAGCGTGATCTTGGTCTTGTCGCTGCCGGTCTCCTTGGCAGTGTAGATCGCCTGCTTGGTTGTGTTGGTGAAGGTCACGCCCTTCAATACGAGCTCGACATCCTCCAAATCCTCGGCAGCCGTCTCGATATAGAGCTGACCGTCCGTGATGGAACCGTCCACGATATAGGTGCCGGATGCCGTAATCTTGGCGGTGGTGCCGGAGATCTGAACGACCTTGTTGTCATCGCCCTCAACGGTGATGGAAGAGCCCTTCAGATGGATGTAAACGGTGTTGGATACCGGTGTCTCGGAAAGCAGCATCTTCTTGAGCACTGCGAGGTCAAATACGTCTACTGCATTGTCGGCATAGACATTGGCATTGTCATAGGCAGTGCTGTCGAGGCTTGCTTTGCCGTGGATATACTTCTGGAGCAGGACGAGGTCGGTCACACCGACAGTGCCGTCCTTGTCCACATCACCGGCGAGCGTCTGGGCAGCAAAGCTGTCCACAGCCGGGAGAGAAGCACACATCGCAGCAACGGCAACGGCTGCTGCAAAGCTGCGGCTGATACGATTACGCTTTTTCATAATGATCGTCCCCTTTTCATAACAGGATTTTCAGGATTTTTCAGACATCTTCTGTTTTGGCAGCCTCCAGGCTCCCCAGCCCGTGCGGCGAACTGTGAGCCGGTCTGCCGGTTATGGTCGGCGCCCGATCTCTGATCGGATTATCTGTATTATACTGTTTCCGGCTTAAAAGAATCTTAAAGCAGCTTTAAATTTTCCTTAAATTTCCTTTTTCTGATCTGCAATAGACAAAGAGGGGGCAAGGGGGCAGTGCGCCATCATCCTAAAAAAATGATCCGAGCCGAGATCGGTTGTATAACATTGCCAAATCAGATGCTGCAAAGTGAAATTCCTCCCGTATTTCACCGGAACGATAGACACTTCTATAGAAAGGCTTGCATTTTCCGTAAAAATGGTTTACAATAGAGATGGCGCACAGCGCACACTGATATGTATAGGAGGATGTCTATGAAACTATTCAAACGGCTCACCGCCGCAGGTCTTGCGGGATGTATGCTGCTGATGGGAACGGTTCCGGAAGCCGTTCTTGCTGCGCAGGATCTCCCCTGGGCGCCCGTGAGCACGGCGACCGCCGAAGACGAAGAAGCCTTCACGGTCAGGATCCCCGTCAGCACGTATGCGGAACCGGGGCAGCTCATCTCGCTTCCCTTCCGGATCGTCAACAACAAGAGCAAGAAAAAGATCAAGGAAGTCAAGTACGAAACGAGCTGGACCAGCGAGCTTTCGCTGGTAGACAAGAGCTTCCTTCCGGAAGTGGAGCACCTTGATTACACATGCCAGCTTAACTTCTGGGTCAAGGTGGACAAGAAAGCCCCGATCATTGAACCCAACGAAGAATTTCATCTCAAGATCACGGGCATCGTCCTTGAAGATGGCGAAGAAGTGCCCGCCGAGGATCTGCCGGACACGACCGAGGTCGTTTGCTTCCGTCTCCAGGAGCCTTCCGATCCGCTCGAGCCCGTCACCAGGATCAAGCTCTCGCCGGGTGAAGCGAAGAATGTCTGGTTTGACATCACGGCAGACGAGAGTCAGCTGATCAGCACGATCGGAGCAGGAGGATGGGCGGTCGATATGAGCGATCCACTTGCGGGGATCGACTGGGATGCGTGGGATGGCAAGTCCACGGTGATCGACGGAAAGCAGCACCTGAGACTGCGTGTTGAACTGCGTGCAAAAGAGAATCTGACACCGGGCATCGTCTATGAAAAAGAGCTCAATCTGAGATCTCATGCGAAAGATGAAAACGGCAAGTCCGGCAAGGATCTCGGCAGAGATATCGTATCGAACCCGAAGTTCGAGCTCATCATCGGCGATCCGCTCCCGCCCACAGAGCCGCCGACCAGCGCCCCGACCCAGAAACCCACACAGCCTGCGACCGATCCGACCGAGGCAACAACGGAGCCTATGGATGTAGAAGCTGCATTCAAGCCGCTGCTTGACTTCTTCCGGAAAAATGTCGCCAATGGCTGGAAGACCTACTCCGGCAAGACCGCCGAGGGCATCCTCAACTCCGAGGATCTGGACGTCATCAGCAGCAAATGGCTCGACGAATGCAAGGACAAGGGTCTTGACCAAGTCGGCTATGATTATTATGACGGCGTCCTGAGCCTGACCGCCGAGGGCATTTATCGGGCACTCGATGCCTATTCCATCAGCGGCGACAAGATCATCCACCTCTGCTCCGCCGGTGATAACACCACCTATTATTTCAGCGGCGATCTGCTCGAAGAAGTGGATCTTGGCGACGGTGCGTCCCGTCAGACCATGTTCGAGGTCAACGAAAACGGCATCTTCGTTCCGGAAAGATCCATCATGAAGGACAAGGACGGCAAGCATTACGTTTCCGAGACCGTCACCGTTCTCGAGGACGGCAGCTATGAATATAACTGGGAAGAAAAATCCGGTGCCATGCCGCAGAGAACGTTCAAGATGACACCTCTCTCCGAAAACGTAGAGCCGACCGAGGTATTCGGCACAGACCCGACCGAGCCCGTGACCGATCCCACCGAGGCGAATCAGTCTCCGACACTGGAGAAGCCCACGACCACACACTTCACCGCCAGTGTACCGGAGATCAACCTTGCACCGAATGAGGAAAAGACCATCATGGTTAATGTCTTCAGCAAGGACAACACCCCGATCGACCACACCGGCAGCGGTGCCGGCAGCATCTCCAACTGCCACTTCGAGTTCAATAATGTGACCGCAGGCGGCAAAACGGACTGCGCTGTACCTGTCACCGTCTATGCGGGGAAAAAGGCCGGCACGTTTACCACCACGATCAATATTCTCGTCGTAGGTACGAACGGCGTATCCGAGAACGTGATCGTTCCGTTCACCATGACCGTTGCTGACGATGCAGAGCCCGTCACCGACCCGACTGAGGCAACTGAGGCAACTGAGGCGACTACGTCCGCCGCACCCGAATGCAATGTCGCGATGCCGGCGAATATCAAGGTCGATCTCAATAAGACCAAGACCGTGAACTTGGAGGTCGTCAGCTCGAGCGGCAAGACCATCAAGCAGATCGGAAGCGGTGCTGCAGGCAGCCCGCAGTTCTCCCTGAAATGGGATGTGGTAAAGGCAGACAATGTCACAAAGTGCACCGTTCCTGTCTCGATCATGGCAAAGGGCACTGCCGGCAGCTACACACCCGAGCTGATGCTGATCGTCACGTTCACAGACGGCAGCACCACGACGATCCCGGTAAAGATGAACTTCACCATCGGTGAGATCGCGACAGAGCCGACAGAGCTCGTGACCGAAGCGACCGAAGGAACCGAACCCACCGCATACGAAACCATCGACCTGAAATTCGGCACGCCCACCCCGTTCACCAAGGAGATCGGCGGTGCAGAAGCGGCCATCAGAGTCAACGGCCTTTACAATGTGACCGGTCCGAAGGTGCTCGATGGGTCCGGCACGGACGATGCTGCCGTCATTGCTGAGCTGAAGGGCTATGTCCTGGAGGCGGTACAGCATGCCGTCATGAATACGGACTTCACAGCGGATGACTACGTCGCTCATCTGATTGAGATCCAGCGCAGTGCAGCCGACTATTTTGCAGAAAAAGGCTATAACGAGAAGACCGGCTACACGCTCAAATCGATCGCCATCGCCAGCATGGTCGTTACACCGGTGGAGACAGCCACCGAGGCAACCACGCAGGCGACCGAGGCGACAGAGCAGCTTTATTGCATCGAAAAGTATGGCAGTTGGAGCAAGCCTGTCGAATACACAGGTGAGCCGCTCACCTTCGATCTCGCACTCGCAGAAAGCAAGACGCCTGTCAAGGAAGCTGTCTTTGAACTCCAGAACGCCGACGCCCTCCCGTTTAAGGTAGAGATCGGCACAACTATCACGAACAAAGAGTATAAGGATGCAGATGCAGCTCTTGATCCGGATTTCAAGGGCGAGTATCCTTCTTACTATGATGTGATCCTCCCTGTCAAAGTGACAATGGATGAGAGCGCACCGTCCGGCGATTATACCATGAACTTTCTCTGCAAGAAGCTCGTGGACGAAAACGGCAACGATCTGCTGAAGCACTTCTCGCCCACAGACCTGAAGTCCACAGAACTCGTTTCCGTCTATAAGATGACACTCGATAACCAGACAGCAACCAACCCTGTAGATGATCATCTCTACAACATCAGCGCTCCCGAGATCCGGAGCCTGAGCGTCGGCGAGGAGTACACCTTCGATGTAGAAGTGAGCCGCAAGGACGGCAAGCCCATCGGCACGATCAACGGCTTCCGCAAGATGGCTGAGGAATACCTGGCTACCTGGGAGACTGTCACCTCCGACGAGACCTCCTGCAAGGTACCTGTCACCATCAAGGCGTATGCACCGTTCTCCGACAATATCACCCTCGGCATGGCGCTCCAGATCGTGGATGCAGACGGCAATGCCGTGAAGCCCGAGGACGTGAACGAAGAGCCCTTCATGCTCGGCATCACCGATGCAGTTTCCACCGCACTCTATGAGATCAGCGTTCCCGAGATCCCCGACCTGAACGAAGGTCAGGAGTACACCTTTGACGTGACTGTTACCCGCACAGACGGCAAGCCCATCGGCACGATCGACGGCTTCCGCAAGCAATCTGAGGAATACTACGCAAGCTGGACAACTGTGACCTCTGAGGAGTCCACCTGCAAGATCACCGTGACATTGCAGGCAAGAGCAGCATTCCACGATGAAGTGACCCTCGGTCTTGCATCGTACATTTCTGATGCAGACGGCAAGTATGTTGACCCCAAGGATGTCCATGAAGACAGCTTCACACTGGGCATCATCGGTGCTCCCGATGACCAGCTCTACAACATCGCAGTACCCGAGATCCCGAACCTGACCGTCGGCGAGGAGTACACCTTCGATGTAGAAGTGACCCGCAAAGACGGCAAGGCGATCGGTACCATCAACGGCTTCCGCAAGGAAGGTCAGGATGACTACTATGCAAGCTGGAGCACTGTCACCTCCGATACCCCCAGCGCCAAGGTCACGGTAACGCTCGTGGCAAGAGGCGAATTTTCAGGCGAAGTAACGCTCGGCATCGCTTATGAGATCGACGGCGTGAAGCCCGAGGATGTCAACGAGGAAGCGCTCATGCTGAACATCTTCGAGGAATTTGACCCCGCCAAGGTCGAGGGTCTTGGCAACATCAACACCGATGAGGCGATCAACGCTTCCGATGCAGCCCTCGTGCTGATCGCAGCTGCTTCCATCGGCGCCGGCAAGGAGTCCGGTCTGACCGAAGCACAGACAAAGCGTGCCGACCTCAACGGCGACCGCATCGTCAATGCAAGCGATGCAGCGATCATCCTCCAGTATGCAGCCCTCGTGGGCAGCGGCGTGGAGAAGACCCTGCCGGAATATCTTGCAGAAAAGAAGGCTGAAAAGAAGTAAGCCGTTCACCCCAAACACAGCATCCCCGCTCCGATCCGGAGCGGGGATGTTCCTGTCTATACGCAAAGATCCCTGCCGTGCGGCAGGGATCTTGCGTATGAAAGGTGTGTTATTAGGAGAAAGCTCAGTCATCCAGGAGGGTGAAGCGGAACTGCTCACCGACCTTGTCCATGAACATGGCTTTCGGGCGTACCCAGATCTGACCGTCCGCATCGGAACGATAGACCACCATGTCCTCGAGTGTCTCGCTGTGGGTCGCCACACCGAGCACCGTGTACTGTCCGCCCTTGAAGTGGCGGTAATGCTGTCCCTCGTGGATCTCACGGGGCTGTAATACAGGGATCTCCTCCTGCTCCGGCTGGAGGTTGACGATGTCATCATGCACGATGATCATGGACGAATACGGCTCCATGTGCAGGAAGGCATTGCCGCCGTCCACACGGACTGCGCTGCCGTTCATGACATCGACCAGCGCACCGTAATGCGTGCCGAACTGGCAGTCAAACGGCTGATCATCGAGGTTCAGTGCCACATAGACGGTCTGACCGTCCATTTCCTTGGCAAAGACGAGCTGCCGGTTGCGGATGATGACCGTCCGGTAATTGCCCGTCCGCAGTGCGGGATAGGCTCTGTAGATCCTGCCGAGCTTGACGATATGTCTGTAGATCGGCGCCTTGGTGTCCATGTCCTCGATGTTCAGGCACGGACGCATCGGGGAATCGTCGCCGCCCTGCTTGGCACCCTGGATGCCGAATTCCGAACCGTAGTAGATGGACGGGATGCCGGGCATCGCATAGAGCAGCGTATAGCAGGTGAAGAGGTAATTCGGATTGTTCAGCGTGCTCGCAAGGCGGTTCACATCGTGGTTATCCACGAAGTTATACAGCCGGATGTTCCGGTAGATACCGCCGTTGGCACCGGACTGACGGTTGATCGAATAGTCGATCTCGAAATAGTTCTTGTCATTGTGGGAGGAGTAGATGCCCTTGTAGCACTCGTAGTTGGTGACGGAATCGAGCATCTCGGGATTTGCCCAGCGGTTGTAGTCGCCGTGGATGATCTCGCCCATGAGCCAGAACTCCGGGTTCTTCTCCTTGCAGAACCAGCGGATGCGCTTGAAGAAGTTGAAGTCGATGCAGTCCGCCGCATCAAAGCGGATGCCGTCGATCTTGAATTCATCCATCCAGTATGCCACGGCGTCGAGCAGATAGTTGCACACATCCGGGTTCTGGAGGTTGAGCTTGACGAGGTTGTAGTGACCGTTCCAGCCCTCATACCAGAACGGATCGCCGCAGGGCGACGGGCCGCCGAAGTTCAGGTTCTGGAACCAGCCGCAGTACGGGGAATTCTGCCCGTTCTGCTGGATGTCGGTAAACGCCCAGAACTTTCTGCCGACATGGTTGAACACGCCGTCGAGGATGACACGGATGCCAGCCTCATGCAGCTTTCCGCAGATATTTCTGAACAATTCGTTCGTGCCGAGACGGCGGTCGATCATCTTGTAGTCGATCGTATCATAGCCGTGCTCCACGCTCTCAAAGACCGGACCGAAATACACGGCATCCACATTCATCTCCTGGAGATGCGGGATCCAGTCAAGGATCTTTTCGAGACGGTTGACCGGCTCGCCGCCTTCATTGAACTTCGGCGCACCGCAGAAGCCAAGCGGATAAATGTGATAGATCAGGGCATTCTCATACCAGCTCATGTTTTGTACTCCTTATCATTGGTGATCGGTGGGCGGTTTCACTTGATGGAACCTTCCAGATAATAGGTTGCTTCCATATCTGCCACATGCAGCGCCAGTGCCAGCGGGAACATCTCAAACGCCTTGCCGACGTCGTTCTTGTTGCCCTCTGCGGAAAATCCCATGTGATACCGGATGGCAAAAGCCTCCTCACGGGACAGGCGCATATAGCCCGAAATGATGTAGACAGACTTCTCGCCGTGACCATAGGGCAGCGTGTCGTCGATGGTGTAATACGGCACCTTCTCCCAGACGCCCTGCTCGTTTTTGGCATTGCGGTAGTCGGTCTTGTAGTAATTCACCTTGCAGATGTCATGCAGGAGCGCTGTCAGTGCCACGGATTCCTCTGTGAAATCCATCCTGTACAGCTCCTTCGTGCGGGGGCGGGAAAGATAATCCACCAGACAGTGGTACACATTCACGCTGTGCTCCACCAGTCCGCCGGCATAGGAGCCGTGGTAGCGGGTACTGGACGGTGCCGTGAAAAAATCGCTCTTGTCGCTCAGCAGATAATCCAGGAGCTGCTGTGAGCCCCGGCGGGTGATCTTGCTGCGGTAAATTTCCAGAAATTCTTCCTTTGCGTCCATTTCCATACCTCCGATCCTGTTCAGACATCATTACTATTATAGCACGTTCAGGCATGTGATGCAATAGATTTTGTGAAAAATCATTGCATCGCACAGTATTTTTAAACAGCAATTGTGCATGTGATACAAATATTGAATACTTCCTGTCATTTCCTGTCATAGATGCATGACTGCCGGTAAAACTACTACAGAGCCTTGCGGCTCAAAGGAGGTAGACCATGAAGCACAGAGCATATCCGGTACCTGCCGCTCTGTTGGCGGCGGTGCTGCTCACAGGCTGCGGGATGCGCCATGACAGGACACCGGCAGAGACTGACCGCAGCAGCAGTGTGGCAGATGATGCCCGTGAGCTGGCGACCGATGCCGTCAGTGACGGCAGGGAGCTTGTCAGCGATGCCGCCCAGAACGGCAAGGAGCTTGCGAGCGATGCCGCCGAGCGTGGCAGAGAGATCGTCAGCGAAGCCGCCGAGGATGTCAGCGACGCAATGGACAAGACCGACAGCGACGGCGCCTATCGTACCGATGAAAACGGCAGAGTACTGCCGGAGGAATAACAAAGCGATCCCCTCCCGGCATGGGAGGGGATCGCAGTCTGTCAAAAAAGTGTCGAAGGCACAAAACGGGGTTTTTAGGGGCGGAGCCCCTAAAGCGGCTGCGGTGCGGTCGGTTTTCATCTATGACCGACAATACTCGTCTTCGTGCAACATCCTGCCTCATCCTCGGTCGCAGCACCGCCAATAATCCCTCCCCCTTTGGGGGAGGTGCCGCCGAACGGCGGCGGAGGGCGCCCCCGAAGCGAGACTCCGGGGTTTCTCGACAAGCTGAGGAGACATGGCACGCCGCCATGTCTCCTGTTTTTATTATTTAGTTGCTCGGTTTTGCAAGCGCCGTATAATTCCAGTCCGGATACA
>JAIKWY010000088.1 GCA_024684395.1 Oscillospiraceae bacterium | reverse complement strand
CCTTGCCCTCTATCGGCGAAATACCGCTGTTTGTATCAGTTACGATCGCAGTACGATTCATGCAGATTCTCCATTCTTTAAAAAGTACCTTATTATTATAGCATCTGCACTCCCGCTTGTCAACCGGAATACAGAAAAATGCCCCGGATTCGGGAAAATCCACAAAGGAACCGCAGCCCCCGCCCCGGTTTCTTATGCGAAAAAGGTCGGATTGTATTCAAACTATCAAAAAATTCTTGACATTTTCGGCAAAATCGTATATAATAAAAGTACAAGTATCCATAATCGTTTACCGATTCCGCAAGGGGTCAAATTTAAGAGGAGGTAATGACGATGAGACTACTCAAAAGGCTGATGGCCGGCGTTTCTGCACTTGCGCTGAGCTTCAGCATGGCGGCTTCTGCCGGCACTGCACTGCCGACGGTCGCTGCGGACGACACGAACGACGACTGGCTGCATGCCGTCGGGAGCCGGCTCTATGACTCGCAGGGGAACGAGGTATGGCTGACCGGTGCGAACTGGTTCGGATTCAACTGCTCGGAAAACTGTCTGCATGGTCTGAACACATCCAACAATGCGGATGATATGCTGCGGGACATTGCGGAGCATGGCATCAACGTGCTGCGTTTCCCGATCTCTTCCGAGCTTCTGAAGTCCTGGATGGACGGAAAGCCGCATGAAGTTTCCTCTGTGCAGGCGGTCTTCAATCCGCCGCAGGACGTGATCGGCGAGGATGGTTCGATCACGCCTGCCGGTGCTTACGGCGACATCAACCGTGAGTTTGTAGAGGCGGACGGCAAGACACTCAAAAACAGCATGGAGATCTTTGATGTCGTGATCCGGAAGTGCAAGGAGAACGGTCTGAAGGTCATTATTGACATACACAGCCCGGATGCAAACAACTCCGGTCATAACTATGAGCTCTGGTACGGCAAGGCTGGCATTACGACGGAGATCTGGCAGGATACACTGGTCTGGCTGGCAAAGAAGTATGCCAACGATGATACGATCATCGGCTATGATCTGAAGAATGAGCCGCACGGCAAGCGCGGTTATACGGGAGATTCCTGCCCGTCGGACATCGCCAAGTGGGATGGCTCCACTGACGAGAACAACTGGGCATACGCCGCAACGAATTGTGCCGAGGCGATTCTCGATGTCAACCCGAATGCATTGATCTTCATCGAGGGCGTTGAACAGTATCCAATCACCGAGAAGGGCTATACCTGTGATACACCCGATGTCTGGGAGCCCAAGACCGAAGATGATAAGAGATGGAACGGCGCATGGTGGGGCGGCAATCTCCGTGGCGTCAAGGACTATCCGATCACGATGTCCACTCCCGAGAAGCAGTCCAAGATCGTCTACTCACCGCATGATTACGGCACCGGCGTTTATACGCAGACCTGGTTCCATGATGGATTCGACACCCAGTCACTGCTTGATGAGTACTGGTACGATACCTGGGTCTACATCAATGACAAGGATATTGCGCCGCTGCTGATCGGTGAATGGGGCGGCTTCGTAGATGGCGGCAAGAATGAACAGTGGATGCGCCTGCTCCAGCAGTACATGATCGACCACCACATCAATCACACTTACTGGTGCCTCAATCCGAATTCCGGTGATACCGGCGGCCTGTTTGACTATGGCTTCACTACGTGGGATAAGCCTCGCTATGAAATTCTTGAAAAGGTGCTTTGGCAGACGGACGCCGGCAAGTACATCGGCCTCGACCACCAGACTCCGCTCGGCGGTGAGGGGAGTACAACAGGTCTTTCCCTGACGCAGTTCTATGCGAGCGGCGAGGGCAGCAACCTCGATGCAGGCGGTGAAAAGCACGCACAGGATCCGGATATCCAGCCGACCGATCCCAAGCCGACTGAGACCGATCCGGTACCCTCTGAGACGGATCCAGCACCCTCTGAGACAGATCCTGCGCCCTCTGAGACCGACCCGGCACCGACGCCCGGCAAGGTCACCCTCTGCGGCGACGTAGACGAGAGCGGCAAGGTGGACATTCTTGACGTTATCGTGCTGAACAAGAACCTGATGACCGGCGAAGCGCTCACTGCGCAGGGCAAGCGCAATGCGATCACGACCGGCGAGACCGACAGAAATCCGGATGCGATGGATGCCCTGAACATCCTGAAGTATGTCGTCGAGATCTATGATTCTCTCCCTGTCTGAGCAGGGCAGCATGATTTGGAACATCCCGGTAATGCGCTTTACCGGGATGTCTCGGCATAATACTGATCCCTGACACCTAAGCAGGGCAAGGGGGCGGGTATCACTTGCTTATCCTTGCAAACAGGGATTCAGATACAACGAAAACCTGAGGAGGTAATCACATGAGACGATTCAAGAAGCTGATCGCCGGCATTTCTGCACTTATGCTGAGCATCAGTATGGCTGCATCGGGTCTGGGCACTGCACTGCCGGCCGCTGCTGCCGATGACACGAACGATGACTGGCTGCATGCATCCGGGAGCAGGCTCTATGACTCGCAGGGGAACGAGGTATGGCTGACCGGTGCGAACTGGTTCGGCTTCAACTGCACGGAGTGCTCACCGCACTATCTCTGGAGCGGCGACATCGACGATATGGTGAGAGAGATCGCTGACCACGGCATCAATGTGCTGCGTCTGCCGGTCTCGACGGAGCTGCTCTATAACTGGATGATCGGCGACCCGGATCCTATGGGTGCCGTCAACCCGAACGACGATCCGTCCTACTGCTTCAACAAAGACCTCATCATGGAGGACGGCTCCGATGCCAACAGCCAGCAGCTCTTTGAGGTGCTGCTGAAAAAGTGCAAAAAGTACGGCATCAAGTGCTTTATCGACATCCACAGCCCGGAAACCAACAATTCCGGTCACAACTACGGCATCTGGT
Organism: Oscillospiraceae bacterium; assembly: GCA_024684395.1. GTDB lineage: Bacteria > Bacillota > Clostridia > Oscillospirales > Ruminococcaceae > UBA3855. The sequence goes on along the minus strand of JAIKWY010000088.1, from coordinate 11,052 downwards.
ACGGCAAGAGCTTTGAGGGGCGTGACGGTAAGGAGGTCATGGTCACGACAGATCTCTGGATCGAGACGCTTGCCTGGACGGCAGATCATTATAAGAATGATGATACGCTGATCGGCTTTGACCTCAAGAATGAGCCGCACAGCACCTACGGCGGTGGGCCGGTAGATGCTATCTGGGATGATTCCGATGCACCCAACAACTGGAGAAAGGCGGCCGAAGAATGTGCCAATGCAGTCCTTGCCAAGAACCCGAATGCCCTGATCTTCATTGAAGGCGTCGAGGGCTATCAGGGACACGGCGCATGGTGGGGCGGCAATCTCCGCGGTGTCAAGGACTATCCGGTTCTTCCGACCTCCGGTACAAGCCAGATCGTCTACTCACCGCATGACTACGGCCCGGTCGTCAGCGACCAGACCTGGTTTGAGAAGAATTTCACCGAACAGACGCTTCTGGACGACTACTGGTACGACACATGGGCGTATCTGGTCGAGGAGGACAGGTATCCGCTCCTGATCGGCGAATGGGGCGCACTGCTCCCGGAAAAAGTGGACGAAAAGGCTCTCCTTTCGGCAGATGCAAATACGCTCAAAAAGGAGGAAAAGAACGCAAGATGGCTGTACCTGCTGCGTAACTACATGATCGCGCATCACATCAATCATACCTTCTGGTGTCTCAATACAAACTCCGGTGATACCAAAGGTCTCTGGGAGAATGTTACCTTCAGCGCTCAGACCGGCACGGATGTGCAGTGGGACGATCTGAAGTACGGCATCTTCGAGCCGTCTCTCTGGCAGACCAGCTCTTCCGGAAAGTATATCGGCCTTGACCACAAGACCGCACTCGGCGCGAACGGCATCTCCCTCGACGAATACTACTCCAACTATGCCAAGTCCGAGGGCAGCAACCTCGATTCCGGCGGCAAGACCGATCCCAAGGATCCGATCCAGGTGGAGACCGACGAGCCGACCCAGCCCAAGCCGACCGAGACGGATCCGCTTCCTTCCGAGACAGATCCCAAGCCGACCGATCCTACGCCCGGCAAGGTCACGCTCTGCGGCGACGTGGACGAGAGCGGCAAGGTGGACATCCTCGACGTCATTGTGCTGAACAAGAACCTGATGACCGGCGAGAAGCTGACCGAGCAGGGGATGCGCAACGCCATCACCACGGGCGATGCAAACAGAATGCCGGATGCCGTGGATTCCCTGAACATCCTCAAGTATGTCGTAGAGATCTATGATGCACTGCCGGTATGATCGGATAGGTATATTCCCTGGCGGAGATACAAGATGTGCGGGCGTTTGGTAAATATGACGCATAATCTTGTATCCTGCCAAAAATCCGAAACCGTTTAATTGTGCAAACTGACGATAAAAGAGCCCCGAAAAAGCACTTTTACACCTTAAAACGGGACGGTTTCAGTGCAATATATCTAAAAACAATACATAGTAACCGTTTTGTAACAAACGACAAAAAGGGGCCAATTTATAGACAATGTATACAAATAATAAACGTCCGATTTGTGCACATCATTCAAAAAAAGTAAAAGAATGAATTTTAGCATTGACTTTTCGGGCGGAGTGTTGTATATTATTGTTAGTGAAGGCAAGCACTCTGTGATGTCCGGGATCCAGGACTGAACGGAGTACACATGAAGCAAAGATTTGAAGGTGTGATAATGGTTTCTATTAAAGACATTGCTCAGGCGTGCGGTGTTTCGACAGCGACCGTTAGCAAGGCACTGAATAATCGGGAGGATGTCAATCCCCAGACACGGGAACGTGTGCAGGAGACAGCCAGACAGCTCGGGTATCTTCCGAACGCGATGGCAAGAGCCCTGAAAACCAACAAGACCTATAATATAGGCGTCCTGATGGTGGACAAGGCGGACAGCGGTCTGACGCACCGTTATTTTGCATCCATCCTCGACAGCTTCAAGGTGGCAATGGAACGCAGCGGATACGATCTGACGTTCATCAGCAACCAGATCGGCAGCCAGACCTGCTCTTACCTCGAGCACTGCAGATACAGAAATGTTGACGGCGTGCTTGCAGCTTGCGTGGATTTCAACACGCAGGAGGTGCGGGATCTGCTCGAAAGCAGTCTGCCGGTCGTTTCCGTCGATTATGACAGCGGCGAGAATTACGCGGTTGTGTCGGACAATGCAGAGGGTATCCGGGAAGCAGTGGAGTATGCACTGCGGCGGGGACATACCACGCTTGCACTGATCTACGGTGAAGATTCCCAGGTCACACAGGTGCGCAGGAACGCATTTGCAGAGACGCTGAGAGAACACCGGTGTGAAGTTCATGATGAGCTGATCCTCGAAGGCAAATATCTGCACCCGGAGGTCGCTTACAGGCTGACACAGACGTTGCTCCATGAGCAGCACAAGCCGACCTGTATCATCTATCCGGACGATATCTGCGCCGTAGCCGGGATAACAGCCATCCGTGATGCCGGGCTTGTGCCGGGAACGGATGTCTCGGTGATCGGATACGATGGACATCCTGTCCTGAGAATGCTTGGACCCCATCTGACAACGATCCAGCAGGATACGGAAACGATCGGGATCAAGGCAGCTGAGCTGATGTTGCATCTGCTTCACAAAGATCCCATCTCTGCCGAAGAGCGGCTGAGCTACGTGAGTGGCAGACTGCTTGAAGGCGAAACCGTGGCGCAGCTCTGATGCGCCGAAACCTACAGCATATTATATTACACAAGGTAATATAATAGATATATCTTAAGGAGGAAATTACCAATGAGCAAACTTACAAGAACACTGGCACTGGTTGCTACCCTGGCTATGGCTTCTTCTGCACTCGTAGCATGCGGCGGCAATACCGAATCTTCCACTGCACCGGCAGCTTCCACTGCTGAGTCCACCGCAGAGTCCGCTGCAGAGTCTGCTGCAGAGTCCGCTGCAGAGTCCGCTGCAGAGTCTGCTGCAGAGTCCGCTGCTGCTCCGGCTTCTGACCTGACCAACGATGATGCTACTCTGACTGTAGTATGCTGGACTGACGCTGACCTGGCTAACATGTTCGATGTTTACAAGGATCAGGGCCTGCAGTCCGACGGCGTTGAGGTGAAGTATCAGAACTGCGGCGGTAACGGCGGCGAGGCTGCTACCCAGTACGCTACCTACCTGAACAGCGGCGATGACGTTGACCTGTTCGTAGCTGAGGCTGGCTGGATTCTGAACTACATCAACGATGACAGCTTCTCTGCTCCGCTGTCCGATCTGGGCATCACTGAGGCTGACTACAGCGACGCTTACAAGTACACCGTAGAGATTGGTACTGACAACAACGGCGTTCTGAAGGCTGCTTCCTGGCAGGCTGCAGCAGGCGGCTATGCTTACAATGCTGACCTGGCTAAGGAGTACCTGGGCGTTGAGGATACCGATGCTATGCAGGCTAAGGTTGCTGACTGGAGCAAGTTCGAGGCTACCGCTAAGGAGCTGAAGGACGCTTCCAACGGCGAGGTTAAGATCGCAGCTACCATCGGTGGTCTGTGGCAGGCATTCTCTACTGCGAAGAACGCTCCGTGGGTAGAGGGCACCACCATCAAGACCGACGTAGCTAAGGAGTTCACCGACATGGTTAAGGGCTATGTAGACAATGGCTATGTAGATCCTTCCATCGAGCAGTGGACCGCTGACTGGACCAACGCTGGTCTGAACGGCAAGGCTCTGGGTTACTTCTACTCCACTTGGTGCCTCGGTGAGGGCGCACAGCTCGAGCAGAACGGCGGCAACGCTGGTAACTGGAGAATCATCAACGGCCCGCAGACCTTCTTCTGGGGTGGTTCTTGGCTCTGCCTGTCTCCGAAGTGCAACACCAAGCTCGAGGCTCAGAAGTTCGTTAAGGGCTTCACTGCTGACAAGGCTACCATGAAGGCTTACGCTCTGTACTCCGGCGACTTCGCTAACAACAAGGCTGCTATGGAGGAGATCGTTGCTGAGGGTTCCAACAGCAATGCTCTGCTGGGCGGTCAGGATCAGTTCGCAGTTCTGTCTGATGTAGCTGCAAACATCAAGATGTCTGACTCCATCTCCAAGTACGATCAGTCCCTGAAGGATACCTTCCTGACTGCTCTGAAGGACAACATCAAGGAAGATACTGACACCATCATCGATAAGTTCACTACTGATGCTCTGGCTGCTAACCCGGATCTGAGCAAGTAATTGAAAGTATAGTCTTTCAAAGCTAATTTCAAACGAACGCAATGCGAAGCCTGTGGGGGTCACTGTGCCCCCATAGGCAGCGTGTTGTAATATTATGTCGAGAGGGTGAAACGCAATGGCGTCAGCTGCACAGCGTCGTATCAAAGCAATCTCTTATGCCAAATATGGATACATGTTCATTGCACCTTTTTTCCTTGTGTATAGCTTTTTCCAGATTTGGCCGTTGATCTACACATTTATTCTGTCCTTTAAGGGCAACCAGTCAGAGCATGCCCTCTGGGTCGGCCTGAACAACTATACCACCATTCTGCTCGGACAAGGCCGAGCAGCCGGTGCTGCTGCATCACAGGAGGAGTTCTTCCGTGCACTCGGAAACACCCTGATCCTGTGGTTCGGTAACTTTATCCCGCAGATCCTGCTTTCTCTGCTCCTTGCAGTATGGTTTACCGATGCAAAGGTAAAGCTGCCGGGCAAGGGCTTCTTCAAGGTAGTTATGTACATGCCGAATATCATCACTGCCGCTTCCGTAGCAGCTCTGTATGTAAACCTGTTCGGTGACTCCGAGAACTACTTTGTCAACTCCACACTTATGAAACTGGGACTTGTCAGTGCGCCTGTCGCCTTCATTAAGGGGCCGATAGCGTCCAAGATCATGGTCATGTTCATCCAGACCTGGCTCTGGTTCGGTAATACCATGATCATGCTGATGTCCGGTATCATGGGTATCAACCCGTCTCTGTTCGAGGCGGCTGACATCGACGGTGCAAATTCCCGTCAGCAGTTCTTCCGCATCACGCTGCCCCTGCTCCAGCCCATCATGGTATACACCCTTGTAACCTCCATGATCGGTGGTCTGCAGATGTTCGATATCCCGTATCTGTATCACAACGGTGCGAATTTCAACAAGCAGCTTGAGACGGTGGCTGTGTACATCTATTACAACTTCAATCAGGGTACTGTCGAATCGGCGAACTACGGTTATGCCGGTGCGGCTTCCATCGTCATCTTTATCATCACTGCCATCCTCGGCTCCATCACGTTCTATATGAACCGTGATAAGGATGCGATCGCTAAGAAGAAGCAGCGCAAGAAGGCTGAGAAGCAGTACAAGGCGAAGATGAAGCAAGGAGGTCTGACACTATGAGCATGAAGCAGCAGTATGGCCAGGCCAAGGATAATTACCATGCAAAGATCGTGGCAAAGTCTGCCGGTATCTTTGCGGTATGCGTTCTGCTTACCTTGGTTTGTCTGGTCCCGATCTATATCCTGATCGTAAACTCCACGCACTCCAACATGGAGCTCGTGGCGAATCCTTCGCAGTTCTTCTTCGGCTCCCATCTCGGTGAGAACATCCAGACCCTTATGAATAAGGTCCCGGATGGCGCTTCCAAGGTGGTAAAGCGTACAGCACAGCAGTATTCCAGTGCATTCAATGTTGGTAAGGGCTATCTCAACTCCTTCATCATCGCTGGCTGCACCACTGTACTGACCGTATTCTTCTCCGCTCTGACGGCGTATGGCCTCGTTGTGTATGATTTCAAGCTCAGCGGCCCGGCTTACACCTTTATCATTGCGGTAATGATGATCCCGGTACAGGTTTCTTCTGCTGGTTTCGTAGCATTCATGTATTCTCTGGGTCTGGTCAACAGCTTTATTCCGCTGATCGTTCCGGCGATCGCAGCACCTGCGATCATCTTCTTTATGGTATCCTACATGAAATCGAGCTTCCCGCTTGATATCGTAGAGGCATCCCGTATCGACGGCTGCGGTGAGTTCCGTACCTTCCTGACGATCGCTATCCCGATGATGAAGCCGGCTATGGCTGTACAGGGGATCTTCGCATTCGTTGCGAACTGGAACAACTACTACACCCAGAACATGATCCTGAAGAATGAAAAGTTTGCAACCGTACCGATCATGGTTTCCAAGGTTCTCGCATTTGATAAGAACCTCGACAATGGCGCAAACTTCCTTTGCGTAACACTGTCGATCCTGCCGATCGTTATCGTATACTTCATTCTGTCGAAGTTCATCATCGCCGGTGTTGCACTCGGCGGTGTCAAGGAGTAATCCGTATTGCAAAACATCTTTGCCCTCTGTTCCGAACAGAGGGCATTTTTTTACAAAATCTGCATTGACATTGATATAGATTTGTGCTATAATGAACATATCAGCGAAACATATTTTTGCTGAAATCATTTCATGGAGGTGCATTGCTATGCCAAGAAACAAGGAAGAGACCCCGAAAAAGATCGCTATGAAGCCCGATAAGAAGAAGCTCCCGATGAAGACCGCAGGTAAGTCCCTTGAGACCAAGGCTGAGGCAGTCCTGACGACGATCGTGCAGGCAGCCGGACAGGAATATGACATTTCTGATATTGCAGCCAAAGCTTACAAGGCTTACAAATCCGTCCACAAGCGCAAGCACGTCTCCGAGTTCCGTGTGTATGTGAAGCCCGAGGAGGGCGTTGCGTACTACACCGTCAACGGTGAAGGCGCTGATGATTTCAAGATCGACCTCCCGCCCGTTGAAACCTGAAACAAATGTTGCAATAAGTCTTGCTATTTTCCCGAAAATGTGGTATACTAAGAGAAAGTGATCTTGCAGGAGGATGGCATGGATTTCAACGAGGCAAAAGCCAGAGCCGCAGAGCTGACAGCGCTGCTGACCCGGTACAATGAGGAGTACTACGTGCAGGACAACCCGAGCGTAGACGACCATACCTATGATATGTTGATGCATGAGCTCGCTGACCTGGAGCGGGAGTATCCGGCACTGCTGTCGCCGGATTCCCCGACCCAGCGGGTCGGCGGCGCAGCATCGAGCACCTTTGCGAAGGTGCCGCATACTGTCCAGATGCAGAGCTTGCAGGATGTGTTCGATGCGGCTTCGGTGGCAGAATTTGCCGCCCGCTGCCGTATGCTCGATCCGGATGCCACATTCAGCGTGGAGCCGAAGATCGACGGACTGTCCGTATCGCTCGAATACCGTGACGGCAGGCTCGTCCTCGGTTCGACCCGTGGCGACGGCTTCACCGGTGAGGATGTGACGGCAAACCTTGCCACCATCCGCACGATCCCCAAGCTCCTGAAAGATCAGCTGCCGCTCGTGGAAGCACGAGGCGAGGTCTACATGCCCCGTGACAGCTTCTTCTCCCTCATCAAGGAGCAGGAGGAGAATGACGAGCAGCCGTTCAAGAATCCCCGCAATGCCGCAGCCGGTTCCCTCCGGCAGAAATCCTCTGCCGTGACCGCAAAGCGCAAGCTGGACATCTTCATCTTCAACCTCCAGCAGTGCGAGGGGAAATCTTTCACCACCCATGACGAAACGCTCTGTTTCTTAGCGGAACAGGGCTTGCAGGTCGTTCCCGGCAGGAAGCTCTGCCACACGACCGAGGAGATCCTTGCCGCCATTCAGGCGATCGGGGATTCCCGGCAGGATCTGCCCTATGACATCGACGGCGTGGTCATCAAGCTCAATAGCCTTGCCATGCGTGAGGAGATGGGCGCCACCGCCAAGACCCCGAAGTGGGCGATCGCCTACAAATTCCCGCCGGAGGAGAAGGAGACTGTTCTCCGCGAGATCGAGGTCAATGTCGGCAGGACCGGTGCGCTGACGCCGGTCGCTGTCTTCGATACGATCTTACTTGCCGGCACGAGCGTCTCCCGTGCCGTGCTGCACAACCAGGATTTCATCACCGAGAAGGACATCCGCATCGGTGACACCATCGTTGTCCGCAAGGCGGGCGACATCATCCCCGAGGTGCTCCGCAGTGTGAAGCATCTGCCGGATGCACAGCCTTACCGCCTGCCGGAATGCTGTCCGGTCTGCGGCACCAAGGCTGTACGTGACGAAGCAGAAGCCGTCCTGCGCTGCCCGAACATCTCCTGTCCTGCACAGCTCCACAAGCAGCTCGTGCATTTTGCATCCCGGGATGCCATGAACATCGACGGGCTTGGCCCCGCCATCGTGACGGCGCTCCTTGATGCAAAGCTCGTGGAGGATGCCGCAGGGCTCTACAGCCTGACGGCGGAACAGGTCGTTGAGCTCGAAGGCTTCAAGGAGAAGTCGGCGAACAATCTCATCGAAGCGATCGACCGCTCCCGCAATGCGCCGCTTGACCGGGTGATCTATGCGCTCGGCATCCGTGGCATCGGGCAGAAGGCGGCACAGCTCCTCTGTGCGGAATTTGGCTCACTGGAAGCCATCGAAGCCGCCACGCCGGAGCAGATCGCAGCGGTCGAGGGCTATGGAAGCATCATGGCAGAGAGCCTTTACACGGCGCTGCATGACTCCTCCGTGTCCGTGCTGCTCGACAAGCTGAAGGCAGCGGGTCTGACGATGCCCTATGAAAAGCTCGTCGCTGCGACGGATACGTTTTTCAGCGGCAAGACGGTCGTCCTGACCGGTACGCTGTCGCAGATGAAGCGCAGCGATGCGAAAAAAGCACTCGAGACCGCCGGCGCCAAGGTCGCAGGATCGGTCTCGAAGAAAACGGACTATGTGATCGCCGGTGAAGACGCCGGCAGTAAGCTGACAAAGGCGCAGGAGCTCGGCATTCCCGTCCTCTCCGAGGCGGAGATGCTCGCTCAGCTTTCCTCAAACCCCGGAAAATAGCGGGATACGAACGCCGGTAGCGGTGCCTTGACCGTCTTACCGTCAAGCGCCGCCAAAGCCGTGCCGGAGAGCCCCGTGAACGTGAGCGACCGTGCGCAGAGGCACTGGTTCTCCTCACGGGCATCCTGTTTTCCGTATTTCGGATCCCCGAGCAAAGGTGCGCCAAGATATGCAAGATGCGCCCGGATCTGATGGGTGCGGCCTGTGAGCAGTCCGATCTCGGCAAGCTGCAGGCTTCCGTTTTGTGCAAGCACTTTGTACTGGGTGCAGATGCGTTTGCTGCCGGGGAACTGTTCGGCGGCAACGGTCACACGCCGTGTCCGCTCGTCCCGGGCAAGCCACGCCGTGCAGGTATCCGCCCGCTTCGGCAGCGGAGCGGCAGTCACGGCAAGATAGCGCTTCTGCACGAGCCTGTCCCGGATGGCGGCATTCATCGTCCGCAGCGCCTCGGCGGTCACAGCTGCAATGACCAGACCCTCGGTGTTCCGGTCGATGCGGTTGCAGAGCGCCGGGGCGAAACTCTGCTCCTCCTCCGGGCGGTAGAGCCCCTTGTCATAGAGATATTTCTGTATCTCATCAAGCAGCGAAACAGCGCCGTTTTCGCCGCCGTGGGCAAACATCCCGGACGGCTTATAGGCGATGATGATCTGCGCATCCTCATAGACGATCTGCGGCGTGCCTTTTGCCGCCTCGAAGGAAAATGCCTGCTTCGGACGGGCAAAGAACTCCTCCTTGGCGAAAATGCGCACTTCATCGCCGACAGCAAGCAGCTCCGCCCCCTGGCAGCGTTTGCCGTTCAGGCGGATGTCTTTTTTGCGGATGAGCTTGTACAGCATCCCCTTGGGCATTGCCGGCATGAGCTTCAGCAGGAATTTATCGAGCCGCTGACCGGCATCGTTGGCATTGATCTGAATGATGCGCATGAATTTGCTCCTTTGCATGTTCTGCGGCAAAGCCGCTGATTGTATTATAGCATAAAAAATGACGTTTGAAAAGACCTGACTGAAAAAAAGAGGTGTATGCATGGCTGATGCTCAGAAGAAGCCGGTGAAAAAGAACCCGCACGCCGGTCATCGGGAACGGATGCGGCAGCGTGTCCGTGCGCATGGATTCGATGGATTTGCGGAGCACGAGATCCTGGAATACATGCTGTTCCATGTGATACGCCGTGGCAACACGAACGAGATCGGTCATGCGCTGATCGACGCCTTCGGGTCGGTCAATGAAGTCCTCCGGGCGGATTATGACGAGCTGGTAGAGGTACCGGGCGTCGGTCCAGCCTGTGCGGACTACATCCTCTATCTGCGGGAACTCTATCTGGCATTCGACCGCTACAGCTTTGATGGTGCATCTCTTGACAATGCGGAGGTGCGCTGTGCTTATTTCCTCCGGAAGCTCGATATGGAGCAGGACGAGCTCCTGCTGGCAGCATGTCTCGATGATACCAGGCGTGTGAAGCACCAGTTCGTGGTCGCAAGGGGCTCGATCGGCAAGATGTATCTGAGCCACCATGACCTGCTCAAGGGCGTTTTGCAATCTCACTGCCGTCTGGTTGTGCTGGCGCACAATCACCCGGAGGGACAGACGATCCCGTCCTACGAGGACATCGACACAACCGTCAGCATTGCCCGGGCGCTGCACCATTTTGACATCGAAGTGCTCGATCACATCATCGTGGCACAGGGCAAAGCCATCTCGATGCTCGAGACCGGCGCCTACAGCCCGCTGTCCGGCTGACGGAGGACCTCCGCCGGCAGATGTACGCCAAGGCAGCTTTCGATACGCATATACTACATGCGCTGATGGCTTTTGGATAGGCACCATCTCTTGCGCATCCTTTTGCAAAAGGAGAAACTCATGGACAAATTCAGACTGCACGCTCCCTACCAGCCCGCCGGCGACCAGCCCAAGGCGATCCGTGAACTGACGGAGGGGCTGCAAAACGGCAGAGACATCCAGACCTTGCTCGGCGTGACCGGTTCCGGCAAGACCTACACGATGGCAAATGTCATCGCCAATGTCAACAAGCCCACGCTCGTGCTGGCGCACAACAAGATCCTTGCGGCACAGCTCTGCTCGGAGTTCAAGGCGTTTTTCCCCGAAAATGCGGTGGAATACCTCGTCAGCTACTATGACTACTACCAGCCCGAGGCATATGTCCCGAGCAAGGACGTTTATATCGAAAAAGACAGCTCGGTAAATGACGAGATAGACAAACTGCGCCACTCGGCCACCTCTGCGCTGTTTG
>JAIKWY010000024.1 GCA_024684395.1 Oscillospiraceae bacterium | reverse complement strand
CGCCCCTAAAAACCCCGTTTTGTGCCTTCGGCACTTTTTTGACAGACTGAAACGAGACAGCGGTGTGCTGTCTCGTTTTTGTGTTATTGCATATGCTTCAGCCGCTCTTCTTCCCATGCTGCATAGGCTTCGTTGAACTCCTCCATGCTCATGGATCGGTCATGGATCACCATGCCCTTATAGCGGCAGCGTGCCAGCCCGTAGGGGGCGAATTGCCCGTCAAACTGGCTCAGCCGGTCTGCGACATACCCGTCGCCGTTGCTCACACGGCATGGGCAGATGATGGCGTGTTCGATCAGCAGCGCTTCTGCCTCTGCGAACAGCTCGTAACGCCGCTCGGTATTGTCATAGGTCGTGTCCGCCTTATGGATCAGATCGGCATATTCGGTAAACAGCTTGCTGATGCCGGGATCTCTCGATTTGTCCCAGAAGCTGTAGGTGTTGTTCGCCGTGAACGGCTCGGCATAGGTCGCCGGGTCGGCAAAATCCGCACCGTAATTGCAGAGCAGCAGCGCATATTTGCCACTGCGCCGTACTGCGGACAGGAACCCGGTATCCGGTCCCCGCTCGATGATCACGTCGATATAATCCGTACCGAGCGTGCCTTCGAGCTGCTGTTCGGCTAACCGGCATTCCTTGTCCCAGTTGACGATGGCGGGATTGTAGGGGAGGAGCACCTTGACCGGGAATGTCACGCCCTCCGCTTCGAGCGCCGTGCGAGCCTTGTCCCGGCAGCTCTGTGCAAGCGCCGTATCATGGGGATCCTGTGCCATGATCTTGCTGAACGGCGCCAGATCGGTGTAATCCTTGCCGTCTGCGGATACAAAGGTCCTGGGCGTAACGGTCTTTTGCAGGAGGATCTCAGGATTGTACGGCTCATAGACCTCTGCAAGCGCCCTGCGGTCGAGGGAATACATGATGGACTTGCGGAAATCCTCGTTGACGACCGCTTTCCCCCAGTTTTCGGGCTCATATTTTGCACCAAATTCCGGCTTGAAATTGAAGCCGTAGAAATAGCTGTAGGCGATGTCGGGACGCATACTGTGGATCTGTGAAGCGGCTTCGGGATCCTGCATCCACTGCTCCATCGCATCCGTGCTGATGAGCACCTGGTCGGTCTCGCCGCTCAGGAACAGATCGGCGCTGACTTCGGAGGCGTCCTTCTTGTAGCGGGCGTTGATCTCGTCGATATACACATGCTCCCGATCCCAGTAGGTCTCGTTCTTGACCAGGCGGCGGCGTTCGAGCGGGAGATACTCAGTGATCCGGAAGGCGCCGTTGTAGAGGATGTTCTCCTTGCTGCGCCCGAACAGGTCGCCCGTCTCGTTCAGGAAATCCCGGTTGACAGGCATGTACGCCGTATAGGACAGGCAGCTCAGGAAGAAGGAACAGGGCTGGTCGAGCGTATAGACGAGCGTGTAGTCGTCCAGTGCCTTCACGCCGATGTCCTCCGGCTTTACCTCGTCCACAGGCGTGAGCGGCTCGCCGTCCTCATCCGTTGTGTGCTTTCCGCCGTCGCTTTGCAGCATGTATTCGGTATAATCGTAGTAATTCTGCGCATTGTGGACGATGCCGCCGGTGTCATAGACATACTGGTTGCCGGCTTCGTTGGCGGCATCGTTGACATACTGCGCCGCTGTGACCCAGTCATCTGCTTTCAGCTCGGCGAACTCGTTGCCCTCGCAGTCCACCCATTTGACGCCCGGACGTATGTGGAATGTCCAGACGGTCATGTCTTCGTTGGTCTCCCAGCTTTCCGCCAGCCCCGGGACGATATTGCCATACTGGTCGTAGTCGATCAGATTATCGACCAGATTCGCACACAGGGCATAGTCCACTTCGTTGTCTGTATGCAGATAGTTCAGCGTCTCGATCTCACTGAAATAGATCATGTTATAGACATTTTTACTGCCGCCTGCGCCGTTTTCGCCGTTTTCCAGCGAAGGCAGCTTGGAACAGCCGCTCAGCAGGAGCAGGCTCAGGATACAGGCGCTGCATCTGTATCGCTTGTTTGTCATCATAGTCTGTCCTCCTCTCATGCCCGCATGACTTTTCCGATCTCCTCGTAGTATTTCTGCTTGGCTTCGTACATGTTCTTCTCTGCGGTGCCGATGAGCTGGTTCACGCTCATGCTCTCTTCAAATACGCAGATGCCCACAGCTGCATGATAATCGTTCCGCTGCAGTGTCTCGTTGAAGGTGACAAGGTACTCGTTCACCTCTTCCACGGTCTTGTCGGAGAGGAATACGACAAATTCATCGCCGCCGATCCGGTAGAGATGCTCGCTGCTGAACTGCACTTTCAGCGTATCAGCGATGAAGCGCAGCATCTGGTCGCCGGCAAAATGTCCCTTGCTGTTGTTCAGCTCGTGCAGACCGTTGGCGTCGATGAAGAGGCAGATCACCTTGTCCTTCGTCCCCTCCAGCCGTTTCAGATACAGCTCATAGCGGTTGCGGTTCTGGAGCCCTGTCAGCACGTCGGTATTCGCCTTCTGCTCGGTCTCTGCGATGGATGCACGGACTTCCCGGAACAGCCAGAGCCCGTAGATCACGATCAGCACGACAGAAATAACGATCATCGCATAGATGCCGGTACGGATGGGCTTTACCGCCGAGAAAACAGCGCTTTCCGGCACGAATACCACCATCTCCCAGTCTTCGATGTTGAACGGCAGATAGCACATGTACAGCTTCTCGCTGAAAAACGGGGAGCGGTAAACGGAATAGCCTCTCTTGCCGCTCAGGATGTTGTTGATGGTGCCTTCCTTGGTGTATGCTTTGTGCGTCTGTGTGAAGTCGATGTCGTGGATGTCCGTGATGGTCGTTCCGGCGGTGTTGATGATGATCTCACCGGTCTTCCGGTTGACCACATAGCAATAGCCGTTCTTGTCATACAGCCTTGGCAGCCACGCCTTTGCCATGCTGGAGGCATTGGCTTCGCTGAACAGCAGCGCCGAGCAGATGCCGTCCTTGCGGATCGGGACAAAGCTGCGGATGATCGTGGCACCGGACTTGTTCTTGTAGGACGGGGAAGAGCTGAGGTGCTCGGCTTTCACGGCTTCCTGGTCAAAGAGGAGGGCTTCGTCATAATTCGTGCGGTAGCCCTTATAGGTGATGAGCTTATCCTCGGGGAGCAGCATGCCGATCTGCGTGATCTGGCTGTTGTAGTTGTAATTCGACAGATAGCCGCTCACCTCGATGGAGTCGATGTCCTCGGCGTTCCCGATCATACCGGCGATGACACGGAGCACGGTCCGGTCGTTCCGGATATTGCCCTCGAGCTCTGCAATGGCATTCTCTGTTTCGACAGCAAGGGTGTCGTAGCAGGCGGATTCCGTTGTAAAATAGACCCGCAGGATAAAGCCGATCGAAGTCCCCAGCAGGCTCAGCAGAACGATCGCTGTTGCCAATGCATACCGGAACGGGCGGGACTTCAGAAAGTCGGGCATCTTGGTTCCCTTTGTTTTTTCCATCTATGTATCACTTCCTTTCCGATCACGGAGGTAAGGATGTGCGAGTTTTTTAGTCTGTCAGGGTATATCGCACCATATCCAGGCGCTTTTCAAAATCTTCGAGCGGCAGGGGCTTGTCGAAGAGATAACCCTGTGCAAGCTCGCAGCCGATGCTCCGCAGCATCCGGAGCTGTGCCTGCGTCTCCACGCCCTCTACGATACATTCCAGTCCGATCTCCTTCGCCATCGCAATGACATGCTTGAACATGACGCTGCGGGTGCTGTCACCGGACTCACCGTCTACCGGCAGGAAGATGCGGTCAACCTTCAGGACATCCCACGGAACGACACGGATGAGGTTCAGCGAGGAATAGCCCATGCCGAAATCATCGACAGAGGTGCAGATATGCTGCTCCTGCAAGGCTTTTACAACGCATTTCAGATCCTTGAACTCGACGTCCGTAGTCGTTTCTGTCAGCTCAATCTCGATGTATTCATGCGGCACATTGTGCTTGTCGATGATCGCAATGATCGTCTCTACTAAGGTCGGGTTCGTCATATGCCGGCGGCTCAGGTTCACGGATACCCGCACAGCCCGTTTGCCTTCATCGAGCCACTTGCGGATGTGCGTGCAGACCTGGTCGAGCATGTGGAAATCGAGCTTGCAGATCTCGCTGGTCTCCTCCAGCACGGGGATGAAGTCCATCGGCGGGATGATCTTTCCGTCGTGGAACCAGCGGCAAAGCGCCTCGGCGCCGCATATCTCGTTGGTCTCGGTATTGACCTTCGGCTGATAGAAAACGTGAAATTCGCCGCTTTGCAGTGCCTCCGGGAACATTTTCAGGATGCGCTTGGAGCGTTCCTTGTCGGTCAGGAGCATGTCCGAATAGAAGACGATATTGCCCTGGATGCCGATCTTGGCGATCTGGTAGGCGTGCATGATCTTGCCCATGATGTCGTTCGGATTGGAGACCCGGTAGCCGTCCGGGATCTGGAACACACCGGCACAGCATGAGAGCCTGACCGTCAGTCCGTTGGGATCCGCCAGCACGATCGCATCGTTCAGATATTCCAGTATCTCCGGCAGATCCGTCTGGTTGCAGATGCACACGAAGGCATCACCGCCGAGACGTGCCACCATGCCGGTCTTCCCGATGATGTTCTCGATATGCTTGTAGTGGCTGCGGAGCGCCATATCGCCGGCGGCTCTTCCGTGCTCCTCGTTCACCAGCGCAAAATGGCGCAGATTGTAGTTGATGGCGATCTTGCCGTTGAAGTCGCCCGGACAGTTTTTCCACATCAGATAGCGGAAAAAGCTGCGCATATTGCGGAAGCCCATGTCATCAAAGAAGGCAAGCTCCTCTGCGATGGTCTGGAGCCGGTTGCGGCTGATGAAGGCAAGGATCGTCCGCATGGAAAGATCGACCCGGCGCATCTCCTCGTCTGAGAGAGGTTCCACGTCATCGGTCATGTAGACGGTCATGGTCGTGATGGACATGAGCCTTGTCACGAAGCGTACCGTATGGACGGGCTTGCCCTCTCTGCCGTTGTCATAGCTGCAGAGTACCTCGCCCTTGCCCATCTGCTCCTCGCCGGGATTCTTGTAGAAGTGCGTCACGCCCTTGGAGAGCCGGAACAGCTCGGCGATCTCGCTCAGAATGGCTTCGATCTTCGGGATATCCGGCTCCTGATTGATGGCTTGTGTCAATGAGGCAAGTCTTTCGTAGAGTCTGTAGAACTGTAATTCACGCTCAGCATTCATTTGCGTATCCTCCGTTTCCTATCACATACATAAAAATTATCATTTTCGTTAGAAACTATATCTATTATATACGATTTTTGTACAAAAAACAATGGATAAAATGTTAAAACTGCGATTTGCATAAAAAGTTGCAGTATCATCCTGCAAAAAAACTGCCCGGACGATCTGTCCGGACAGGCGTTTCTTAACGGTAGCTGCCATGCTGTTCCTTGAACATCTTTTTCTCGCTGTACATCGCCTGATCGGCACGCTTGAACACCAGCTCCACGGTATTGTCATCCGCTGCATGGTCTGCAATGCCGACGGCTGCGGAGAAACGCTGCCACGGGTCGGCGCTCTCCTCCGCAAATGCATCCGCATAGGCTTTCCGCAGGTCTTCGACCTTTTGCGCACGCTCTGCATAATCATTGCCCGTCAGGATCACCACGAACTCATCACCTCCGATGCGATAGACCGGCGAATGCTTGAAGGTCTCGCAGATGAGACGGCAGCAGCCCTTGATATAGATGTCGCCGGTTTTGTGACCGTGCTCGTCGTTGATCTGCTTGAGGTGGTTCATATCGACCATGACGATGGCAAATTCCGAGAAGCCTGCCCCGATCGAAGCGTTGAGCTCGGTGATCTTGCGCACATAGGCGGCTTTGCTCCCGACACCCGTCAGGGCATCCCTGTAGGCTTACTGCGTGATCTGACCGATCTGCTCCTCCTTGACCTTCAGCTCGTGCTCGCCCTCGGTCACATCCTGGATGCGGAGGTAGAATCCGTTGACCTTGCCGGAATCGTCCTTCACTTCGCTTTCTTCGAGCAGATAGAAACGCATCTCCTCGCCGCTCCCGACAGAGCACTTGGCACTGCCCTCCATCAGCTGCTCCCGTTCACCGAACAGCTCTTTCAGCTTGTCGTTGATCACATCATAGCGCTTGTCCGTCACGCCGACGAGTTTGCATCACTGGTCATTCGCCCAGATGCAGCTCCGCTTGTGGTCGAAGATATAGAACGCATCCGACAGGTCAGAGACGATGTTGGACAGCATCCGGTCAAGCAGACGGAGCGGGCGGTAGAGGATCGCAAAGTAGAAGATCAGCATCCCGAAGATGCCGTAGGCAACGACCGAGCGGTCGATGGGTGTGCCGGAGTAGATGTAGTACCCCTGCATACAGCCGATGATGATCAGCGCTGTGAGGATGATCGTGAACCGCTCCCGGTAGATCTTCGGTGTCACGACCGAAGCGAGGATAAAGATCAAAATCGAACACAGGAACACGATATAGTCCACGATCCGGTGGATCGTCAGTCCGAAGTAGGACACCAGACTGTAGTAGAGAGCTCCCCGTCAACCATCGTCGCTTCCATGTCAAACACATGTCCGAAGACCAGATTCAGGAGCACCTGCACCGCATCCGCCGAAAGAGCGATATACATCACCGTCGGTTTCTGTGTGCCGTTGCCGATGCCCTGACAGTAGGCGTTGGTAAAATTCACGAGCGCAAACAGCAGGAGATCCATGCCGAGGAAATAGATATAGCTCCCGATGACTGCCACGATCCTTGCCGTGGAAGCAATGACCAGCAGATTGCCGAAAATGGGAACGATCAAAGCTGCTTCAAGCAATCCGACCGAATCCTTGAACGGTTTGTCAGAGCGCCTTGCCAGGACCGTACAGGTGAGCAATGCAGCGATCAGCAGGATATAAATGACAGAATACATGAGACGCATTGTATCACATCCTTTTCATTGATATTCCGCAGTGTAATATGCTGCTCAACCATATTATACCATAGAAAAGGCTTTTTTTAAGGGGTAGGACAGATATTTTAATGTGGTCGATGCCGGTGCTTGCTTTTTCCGGCTGCTTGCGGTATAATAAGTGTATCAAATCCATAGGAGGTGTGACATGCTGAATTGTCTGATCGTTGGTCTTGGCGGCTTTGTCGGGGCGGTGTGCCGGTATCTCATCGGACTCATCCCGCTGCGGGAGGATTTTGTCTTCCCGGTCAAGACACTTGCTGTCAATCTCTTGGGCGCACTGGTCATCGGCATCCTTGCCGCAGTCGCCGCAAAGCATCCGCAGACGGATCCACGTCTGCTGCTGTTTCTGAAAGTCGGCATCTGCGGCGGGTTCACGACATTTTCCACATTTGCGCTCGAATCGTTTGATCTGATGAAAAATGAGCATCCTGCGCTGGCGGTGCTGTATATCGTATTGAGTATCTTGCTTGGCATCGGCGCCGTGTTTGCCGGTCAGGCGATCGTCAGATAGGAGGACGTTATGAAGCTGCTCATATGCATGGATTCCTTCAAGGGGAGCATGACCTCGATGGAAGCCGGAAATGCCTGTGCTGCCGGGATCCGGCGTGCGATCCCGGAGGCGGAGATCACCGTCCGCCCGCTTGCCGACGGGGGAGAGGGCACAACGGAAGCGCTTGTTGCGGGGCTGAACGGGAGCCTGCGCAGTGTCACTGTTTCGGATCCGCTCGGCAGACCGATCACGGCGCAGTATGGCATGTTGCCCGACGGGACTGCCGTCATTGAGATGGCAGCAGCCTCCGGTCTGCCGCTGCTGCGTCCGTCCAAGCGTGATCCCATGCGGACAACGACCTACGGCTTCGGTGAGATGATCCGGGATGCGGTCGGACAGGGCTGCCGCAAATTGATTTTAGGCATTGGCGGGAGCGCCACGAATGACGGCGGTGCCGGATGCTTGCAGGCGCTCGGCTTTGCACTGCTCGATGCAAATGGAGACCCGATCCCGCCCGGTGCGCAGGGGCTTGCGGCGCTGGCGGCTGTCTCGGAGGAGCAGGTCATGCCTGAGCTGCGGGAATGCAGCTTTTATGTCGCATGTGACGTGACAAATCCGCTCTGCGGGGAGCAGGGGTGCAGTGCGGTCTTTGCGCCGCAGAAGGGCGCCGATGCTGCAATGATCCGTGAGATGGACGCTGCACTCCGCCGGTATGCCGGAGTGACTGCCGGTCTGCATCCCGATGCCGAGCCGGATGCGCCCGGCGCAGGCGCTGCCGGAGGGCTCGGCTTCGGGCTGATGGCATATCTCGGGGCGGTGCTGACGCCGGGCGTTGCGCTGATCCTCCGGGAGACCGGGCTTGCGGCAGCGGTACAGGCTGCCGACATGGTCATCACCGGGGAAGGGCGGCTCGATGCCCAGACGGCGATGGGCAAGGCGCCAGCCGGGATCGCTGCGCTTGCCGGGACATACGGAAAGCCAGTCATCGCCTTCTGCGGTGCGGAAGGGGAGGGGGCAGCGGCTTGCCATGCGGCGGGGATCGCTGCGTATTTCCCGATCCTGCGCCGCTTGGAGAGTCAGGAGGAGGCACTTTCGCCGGAGCGTGCCAGACAGAACATGACAGCCGCCGCCGAGCAGGTATTCCGGCTGATCCGTCTGCATTTCTGAAAATCACATCATGCACTGCCGGTCTCTCAGCGGTGCATTTTGCTGTCAGGATCTTTTTTTTGAAATTATGTGTGACTTTTTGACAGATCATTTGTCTGTTAGTATGAGATCTCAAACAAGAAAGGAGCCGGAGCATGACCGACAGTGAGCTTCGTGCGCTCATGAAGAGCGATCTGAATGCCGGTGCTAAGGAAGTTTATCAGCAGTATTACCGCTATGTATATGCCATCGTGTTCCGGCTGCTCCGTGACTGCGGGACGCAGGAGGATGTGGAGGACTGTGTGGCGGATACCTTTGCGGAGATACTGTCTCACGCCGACAATATCCGTGGCGAGAACGTGAAAGCCTACATCGGGCGTGCTGCCCACAACAAGGCGCTGAATTACTGCCGCAGTCTGAACCGGCAGGAGAAATATACCACGCCGCTGGACGATGCGCCCGAGCCGGTCGGAGAGGATCTGGAAGCCGATGCCGAGAAGCGGGAGCTGAAAGAAAAGCTCCTTGCGGAGATACAGGATCTCGGCGAGCCGGATTCGACCATTCTGGTGCAGAAATTCTATTTCGGCAGGAGCATGGCAGAGATCGCAGAAGCGGTCGGACTGACGACCCACACGGCGCAGGTGCGCTGCGGACGGGCGCTCAAAAAGCTGAAGAAAACGCTGAAGGATTTGAGGTAGTACTATGCGGAAGAAGGATATGATGCAGCTGCTCGGAACGCTCAGCGAGGAAGATGCAGCAAAGCTGGCGGAACAGCATCTTGTGCTGACCAAGCAGGAACATGAACGGATCTTAGGGAAGATCGAACAGAGACTGACACCGCATACCGGCGAGGATGCGGATATCATCGAGAGCAGACCGGCGCTGACAAAGACCTCCCGCTTCGGCTGGGTGTCCCATGCGGTGACAGCTGCCGCCTGTGTGGCGATTTTTGCAGGGACGTTTGCCGGGATGTTCTGGCTCAATTCCCATGCGCCCGCACAGCCTGACGAGTCCGCTTGCAGTGTGCAGACCGAGGGCGTGCCGCCGGTCGTGGCACATGTGACCGGGGATCGCTATGTGCTGCCGGGTATGACAAAGACGGGTGCATTGTATATGACCGTGACGGATGCCGTGCGGGAGGATGATCTTCTGCATGTGACACTGACGCTCGAGAGCGAGGATGCTGTCTTCTACGGACAGCCGGAGCAGTTCTTCACCGACAATTTCCTTGCCGATACCGGACGGGAAGCGGGTCTGACCTCGCCCTGCCGGATGGCATATGACGGCGAGACCGGCGCTCTGCCGCATTCCGTCATTCTGGAAAGCGGGGAGACGGCGAAGCTCGAACTCTGGTATCCGGTCAATGATGCAGCGGGGACGATACGGCTCTTTGCGGGTACTTCGCAGGGGCAGCCCTATACAGAGATCAGACAGGAGGATCTGAGATGAAACGAATGATAGCAGCGATACTGGCGGCATGTCTTGTCCTGGCAGCAGGCTGTCAGAAGCAGGATACCGACCCAGCACAGGCGGAGCCGACCGATGCCGCCGATGCAGCGGTGCCGCTTGCGGAGGGAGATCTTGCCAACGAGCCGCTCACCGATCAGGTGATGATCGAGGAGTTTGAAGCGCCGGACGGAATCACCAGCGTCTATGCGGGGATCCAGACGCCGGACGGTTACATGACGTTCGGCAATGACGGCGAGATCATCCGGCTGGATGAGAATTTCAACATGAAGAGCAAGACGCAGCTCGTGCCGATGGCAAACTATGACGGCTATTACCAGACGGGCATCTTTATCGCACTGAGCGAGGATACGATCTATGCGCTCGTCACCATGGAAAATCACAATAACATGGATCCCGCCGACGGACAGAAAACAGCGGAGCCCGATCCGGACTGGTGGAACCGCTACTACGAGACATGGACGA
This sequence comes from Oscillospiraceae bacterium, assembly GCA_024684395.1. Lineage (GTDB taxonomy): Bacteria > Bacillota > Clostridia > Oscillospirales > Ruminococcaceae > UBA3855. Next base: position 25,822 of record JAIKWY010000024.1, on the reverse strand, counting down.
GTGAATACTACCTCTGCACCTACACCCCGGACGGTGTCATGGCGGACAAGGTGAAGATCGAAGGTCTGGCGGATTACCAGAGCGAGTACCATTACGACCGCTTCCAGCAGGTATGGCAGACAGGCGGGCAGTTCTACTGTGCGCTTGAAAACGGACAGATCCTGCGCATCGGCACGGACGGCTCCGTCTCCGAGGTCGGCAAGCTGACCGATGAGGAGGATGCCTGGGTGTCAGGCATGAACTGTCTCCAGGACAAAAACGGCAGGACACTGCTCTTTACGGATATCAATGCCTCGGCTCCCGACGGCAGCTATCAGGAGGAGCGCAGGGTGATCGAGTTCGATGCGGAGAAGGGGACGATCGGCAGGACGATCTATACCGATACCACTTCAAGTTCGCTCTATCCGCCGCTTTCCGGCTGCACGGATGACTATCTGCTGTTCCTCAACCGCAGTGATGAGTCGCATGGTGAGCTCATGGGCATCCGCGAGGACGGCACGGCAGAGCATCTGATCGACTGGTATGCCTCCGATTCTGAGCCGATGCAGGTGGTGCCGCTGGCGGACGGGACATTCATCGGGCAGAAATTTGACGGGAAGCTGTACCGCCTGCGCAGGCTGCATCCCTCCGAGATCAAGGAGCGGGAGGTGCTGGATGTCGGCATTTTCGGCTATGTCTATGATGATTCGTTCTTCCAGGCGTTCAACCGCTCGCAGGACAAGCTGCGTGTCAACTATCATGTCATGCAAAACTCCGATGGAACGCTGTACAACGATCCCAAGGAGGAGGGCAGCAACGATGCGGTCGAACAGTTCAAGCTCTCGGTCATGAGCGGCGATGCACCGGACATCATCATCATGCAGGGCGGCCATGACACGGTGATGAAGCTCGGCAGCAAGGGCGTGTTCTGCGACCTGAACGAATATCTGGCAAAGGATCCGCAGATCAACAAGCAGGCGCTCGTGCCGAATGTCGTGCAGGCATTGCAGCACCCGACGAACGGCGCCCTCTACGGGCTGGCAAACAGCTTCACGGTGGAGACGCTGTGCGTCAAGGAGAAGTACCATGTGTCGGACAACTGGACGATGGATGACATGATCTCCCTCTATGACAGTGCGGAGAAAAATGTCTACCAGTGGTCAACCAAGGAGGATGCACTGGTGCGGATGCTCTACGGGATGGACTTCACGGACGAACTCAACGGCACATGCAGCTTCGATTCGCCGGAATTTGTCAAGATGCTCGAATTCTGCAACCGCTATCCCGACAGCCTGGATAAGCCGGAGAAGGATTATGAGGATCCGGTCGCGATGGAGAAGCTCGACAAGTACTACACCGACCAGTTCAACCGCTACCAGAATGACGAGGATTATCTTTATCCGCTCGGCTTCGGCGCAATGCGTGGCGGCATGGCGTGTGCGCTTTCCTATGCGAAGGGCGAGCTCGGCGGCGATGTGACCTTTGCGGGCTATCCGTCTTCCAATAAGCAGGGCGGCAAGATCGTGACCTCCGGCGAGGTGTCGATCGTCTCGACCTGCAAGGACAAGGACGCTGCGTGGGAGTTCGTGCGGTACTATTGCGCCGCAACGGAGAACAATATGGAAAATGACGGGTTCTCTCTGCTCGACAGCAAGTTCGAGGAGCAGCTTGATGACTACATGTACATCTGCGGCACGATCAACGACAACGGCGACTACGGAAGAACGGATGCGGAATACTACGAGGATGACACCACGGTCTACCCGCTGACGCAGGCAGAGCGTGACCGGGTGGAGCAGTACATCCGGGGATGTAGTACGTACATGATGATCGATGACACCGTCTGGAGCATCATTTTAGAGGAAGCAGATGCCTATTTTGCCGGTGGATGCACCGCTGAGGAGGCAGCAAAAAAGATACAGAACCGCTCAGAACTGTATTTGTCTGAACAAAATTGAGTGCTGAAAATGCAAATGTCGGATAACTGATACGCTGCAGGGCTCACAGTCAAGCTGTGAGCCCTGCTTTTTTGTATACGATGCATTTATACCGAATATCGATTATTTTTTGATTTTCAGACATCTGGAGCAGGAATAGCTTTCGTTTGTTTCAGATAGGATGGATTTGCAATAAGTAAATAAAAAATGCCACTTGACAACAGCGCGCAGATATGGTAAATTTAAAGTGGGACTGAAGTTGTTCGTACAACTTAGCCCGCCCCAGCGATGGGGATGATGAAGGGAGAAATATTTTGGGAGGAATGTATATGAAAGCAAAACTCTTGCGCATGGTCACAGCCGCTGTCACGGCCGTCATGATGGGCAGTACGGCCGTTGCAGAACTGCCGTTCCAGACGGCTGCGGCGGCTTCCAGTACGGAGGACTTCTCCATCGGAGATGTCACAATGACCGATGCCTACTGCACCAACGCATTCGAGAAGGAAATGGATTATCTCCTTGCCTTCGATGTCAACAAGCTGCTTGCCGGTTTCCGTGAGAACGCCGGTCTCAACACCTACGGGGCAACCCGCTATGGCGGCTGGGAAAACACCAACATCGGCGGTCATTGTGTCGGGCATTATCTCTCCGCCATCGCACAGGCCTATCAGAACCCGAATCTGTCCGAGTCTGACAGAAACGAGCTCTATAAGCGCATGACAACTATGATCGATGCACTCAAGGATTGCCAGCAGCATTCCAAAGGTCAGCCCGGTCTCATCTGGGCGGCTCCGGTCAAGTCCGGTCAGAGCGTTGAGCGTCAGTTCGATCAGGTCGAGCAGGGCAAGGCCAATATCTTCGATGATGCGTGGGTGCCGTGGTACACGATGCACAAGCTCATCACTGGTCTGAATGATGTTTATCACGCAACAAACTATGCGCCCGCAAAGGACGTTGCTTCCGGGCTCGGCGACTGGGTCTATAACCGCTGCAGCAAGTGGAGCCAGCAGACGCAGAACACCGTCCTCTCTATCGAGTATGGCGGCATGAACGACTGTATGTATGAGCTCTATGCGATCACCGGCAAGGACACCCATGCCATTGCTGCACATTATTTCGACCAGACTGCCCTGCATGAGCTCGTGCTCAAGGGAGACCGGAATGTTCTGAACAACCGTCATGCCAATACGACCATCCCGAAGTTCCTCGGCGCCCTCAAGCGCTATACCGTCCTCGATGGCAAGACCATCAACGGAGAAAAGGTCGATGCCTCCCGCTATCTCCAGTATGCTGAGAAATTCTGGGATATCGTCGTGCAGCATCATACCTACATCACCGGCGGCAACTCCGAGTGGGAGCATTTCGGTGAGGATGACATCCTTGATAAAGAGCGCACGAACTGCAACTGTGAGACCTGTAATTCCTATAACATGCTCAAGCTCAGCCGTGAGTTGTTCAAGATCACGCATGATCCGAAGTATATGGATTACTACGAGACGACCTACTATAACTCCATCCTCTCGTCGCAGAATCCGGAGACCGGTATGACCACCTATTTCCAGCCGATGGCGACCGGCTACTTCAAGGTCTACAGCACCCGCTGGGACAAGTTCTGGTGCTGCACCGGAAGTGGTATGGAAAACTTCACCAAACTCGGTGATACCATCTACATGCATGAGGGCAACACGCTCTACATCAACCTTTACCAGAGTTCGAAGCTCAACTGGGAGGATCAGAATGTAACGATCATTCAGGATACCGACATCCCGGTCAGCGATACAGCAAAGTTCACTGTACAGGGCAGCGGCAACCTCGATCTCCGCTTCCGAATTCCGGACTGGACAGCAGGCACCATGCAGATCAGTGTCGGTGACAAGGCCTACGACTACAAGACTGTGGACGGCTATGCACAGGTCACCGGTGACTTCAACAACGGCGATGTTGTTTCTGTAACCATCCCTGCCGAGGTCAAGGCCTATCCGCTGCCGGATAACCCGAGTGTCTACGGCTTCAAGTACGGCCCGATCGTTCTGAGTGCCGAGCTCGGCAAGGAGGACATGAAGACCGATTCCACCGGTATGTGGGTCACCATTCCGAAGGATAAGAAGGTCGCAAGCGAGACCATTACCCTGAGCAAGGAAGGCCAGTCCGTCACAGCTTTCATGCGGGAGATCAACAAGCATCTGACACACGAAGCGGGATCTCTGCGCTTCACGCTGAACGATACCAACACCAAGCTGACCTTCACGCCGCATTATCAGCAGTATGAGCAGCGCTACGGTATTTACTGGAAATTCAACCCGAACGGCACCGTAATCGAGGAGCGTCTGCCCCGTGCAGAAGTATCCAACTCCGATATCGTACAGCCTGGCTATGGTCAGTACGAGAGCGATAATCTCCATAACATGGTGGAGTTCAACACCAAGGGCGTGACCGATGACAGTACCTACCGCTATGCAGTAGACGGCGGCTGGTTCACCTACACCATGGCGCTCGATGCAGCCGCTCCGCTCACCGTGCTCAACATCAAGCTCCGTAAGTCCGACAATGATAAGTCCCTGAGAGTTCGTGTCGGTGACAGAGTTCTCTTTGCACAGACGCTGAACTATACAGGCAATGACGATGTGTATGACGTCAAGCTCCTGGTACCGCCGGAGGTGCTCAAGCGCTGCGCTTATGACAAGGAAGCCGACGGCAAGGATTACCATGTGATCGACGTCACCTTCTCCTCGAACATCGAGGGTAAGGAATCCGCAAAGGTTTGCGACTTCATCTACATGACCGCCGTGAAGCCGGAATACGCTTTTGACAGCAGCATCTCCTACTTCGTTGACTGCGGCGACCAGAACACCGACACCCTCACCGGCAGCGACAAGCTCGGCCTCTACAACTGCGTGACCGAGCAGCGCAATGGCGCTGACGAAGTGACCGGCTGCAACTGGGGCATTGTGGACGATTTCACCGACAAGTACAACGGCGCATCCAAGAGCAAGGGCATCTACACGGCCAATACCTGGCCGGATGAGAGCCACACTTCTGACGGTGCAAACAAGGCTTCCAGCTTCCGCTACACCAAGAACCAGTACGAAAACAACATCGACCGTCACCTCGACTACACCTTCCAGCTTCCGAACGGTACCTATTCCGTAGAGGCAAGCTTCGCAGATCCGTGGAGCTGCTCTAAGAGCCCGACACTATATGCGAACTATGGAAAGGCGAACGAAAGCATCGTTGCATCCAATTGTGCGATCGGCTCGGCAGTCAAGGGTACGGCTACTGTTACAGACGGCACACTGACGATCAACGCTCGCTCCGAGGACAAGGCGATCAATCTCTGCTACCTCATCATTCGTCCGGTCGAGGTACAGGAGAATGTCACCGGCTGCAAGGGTGATGTGAACCTGGACGGCAAGGTGGATCTGCTCGATGTGATCCTGCTCCAGAAGTACCTCCACGGTCAGCAGAGCTTCAACGGCGAACAGGCATATGCTGCGGATGTTTTCTCCAACGCTGAGTTTGACGTCTTTGATCTTGCGACGCTCAAGCATGAGGTGCTGAAAAAGTAAAATGGCTAAAAATCATAAAAACTTCCCATCCGACCGGGTGGGAAGTTTTTTGCCGCAGTCTCTTGCTTTTTCGCAGTATTTGCAGTATAATGAGAGTATCAACCATAAAGGAGCTGCCTATGCTGATCGACATTTCTCAGGAGCTTTTCTCCTGCAATACCTTTCCCGGCGACCCCAAGCCCGTGCCGGAGCGCCTGATGAGCGTGGAAAAGGGCGATGTCTGCAACCTGACCGCATTTTCCATGTGCGCCCACAACGGCACACATGTCGATGCGCCGTTCCACTTCCTGCCGGATGGGAAGACGATCGACGAGATGGGGCTCGAACCATTTGTCGGGGAGTGCTATGTGGTGCAGCATGAGGGCGATGTAACCGCTGCGGATGCGACGGCGATCCTTGCAAAAGCATCCGCTGCCGGGGCGGCAAAGCGCATCCTCATCGGCGGGAAAGCCACCGTCACGGCAGAGGCAGCGGAAATATTTGCGGCGTCGAAAATTTTGCTCATCGGCAATGAGAGCCAGACGGTCGGACCGGAAAATGCCCCAAAGCAAGTGCATCTGATCTTGCTCGGCGCAGAGGTCGTGCTCCTCGAAGGCATCGTGCTCGACCATGTGCCGGAGGGGCGGTATTTTCTGAATGCAGCGCCGCTGAACCTCGGCGGCTGCGACGGTGCGCCCTGCCGTGCGTGGCTGATGACGCCATAGTTCCGGTCAATGTATGATATGTCGTAAAACAAAGGAAGCACAAAGGGGGAGGACGTATGCCGGAAAAACAGTATCGACCCTATCAGAAAACTACCTATCATCCGTACAGACTCAACCGGCTGGACACCGTCGGGTCTGTCCTGCACTCCGTTTGTGCCACGAAGGGCGAAACATGGGTGAATGCCTATGAAAAGCTGATCGACGCTTCCGGAGAACTCGGGCTGATGCCGCAGGATCGCAAGACCATTCAGAAAATGCTCGGTGATCTCGGCTTTTTCCTGCAATCGAGCGCATTTGCCAAGCGTACTGTCAGCGAGATCATCGAGGAATGTGACCAGATCTTCCACGATGGCGAGGTGCTGATCCTGAAACTGGCTGGCAGTGTGAAGTACGGTTGCTATGTCCCGCTCGTGCCGTTCGGCAGAGGGGCGCATCCAAGTTACAGGCTGCATTATCCCTCGGATGAGTTGGACAGTATGGTCACGGAGGTATGGATCGCCTGGGAGGACGGACAGGATCACAGCGTCAAGCCCCGCCGGAAACGCAAAAGCACGGCAAAGACCGCTGTCAAGGAAAGCAAGGCGGTGGACAATGAAGCGCTCATCGTTTTTAACGAGAATCCGAATGATAACCTGATCGGCGACTGCGCCGTCAGGGCAGTTGCGGGCGTGTTCGAGATCTCCTGGAAGGAGGCTGTCCGGAAGCTGGCGGCTGCACAGGATTATGCCGGCACGTTCATCAACCGGACGACCAATATCGAAGCACTGCTGCGGAAGGAGGGCTTCCAGGAATTTGATGCGATAAGGCGGAACGGCAGGATCCTCACGGGCAGGCAGTTCTGCGACATCATCCACGACATGTTCCAGGCGGGAACCAAGATCTATGCTTATGTCGATCATAACCATGCGGTGGCGATCCTCGTTTTTGACGATGATTATAAGATCGTGGATACCTGGGACAGCACCAACCATCTGATCACGAAGTACTGGGCGAAGTATCCGGATAAGCCGCAGAGACCGGCAAGACCGCCGAAGCCTGCCGAAAAGCCCGAGAAGCTCACAGAGCTGACTGTCGGCATGAAGATCCGCCACGGTACCTATGGCATCGGCGAGATCATCGGGATATCCGATGCCATCGCCGTCGTGCAGTTCGAGGGCGTGGAAAAGAAGCTCGGTACTGCATGGATCCTTGCCAATTGTAAGCCGGTGTGAAGGCAGGGGAGAATAGATAGAAAAACAAGGGAGCGCCCGAAGACGCTCCCTTTTGTCATGCATCACAGCCTCGGATCTACCGGTTCGCTTTCAAACGCCAGCACCCCGAAGGCACACTCATGCACCCGGTAAAGCGGCTCGCCGTTGACAAAGCGTGTCAGCGACTCCATGCCCAGCGAAAATTCCTTGAGCGCCAGTGTGCGCTTGCGGTTCAGCGAGCGGACTTTCAGGCGTGACAGGTGATCCGGTGCAAGATACTCGGCACCGTAGATGATGCGCAGATACTCCCGTCCACGGCACTTGACCGCCGGCTGCAACAGATTGTAGCCCTGCTTTGCCGTGTAGGTCTCGGGCTTGACGACCATGCCCTCGCCGCCGCTTCCGGTCAGGGAGAGCCACCAGTCCACACCTGTCTGCACGCTCTGCTCGTCCTCCGTATCCACGCAGAGATAGGGCGTTTCCATGAAGACCGGATCTTTGCCTGTGATATACTTCCGGATCGTCTCCATGTGCCAGATGTGCTTTTCCTGCGAGAAGACCTTCCCCTCCACCGCAAGGATGTGGAACGGCGCAATGCGGTAGTCGTCGATGCTCTTGACTGTCCAGCAGTATTCACGGTACGCCTTGGTATACCGCTCGATGTCATCACGCTTGGTCTGATAGGCTTTCAGGACGGCTTCCAGATCCACGTTCTGTCCCGAGGTGAGCGGACTGACGGCAAAGGCGTTGTTCTGCCGCCGGCAAGCCGCTTCGAGCGCTCTGACAGCTGCCGTGAGCCCGCCTGCTCCGGCATTTCCGGTCGGCGCATACTGCGAGCGGATCAGGCTCTGTGCCTTCTCCGACCACGGCATCAGCTCCGTGTCAAGGCATACCCAGTCGGTGTCAAGATCCTGCCAGAAGCCCGTCTGTGTCAGCACCGCATCCAGTCTGTCCAGCAAAGCGCTTTCTGTCGCAGCATCGTCAAAGAAGCGCCTGCCTGTTCTGGTGTAGATGATGCCCCGTGTGCCGTCTGTGATGCCGAAGCGTTTCAGGGCAGTCTCCGGCGTTCTGCAAAGGATGATGACCGCTCGGGAGCCCATGTGCTTCTTCTCGCAGACAACGTTCCGGATGCCGTGGCTCCGGTAGTACTCGAACGCCTGCAAGGGATGTTCGAGATAGTCCTCCAGCTCGCTCGTCTCGCAGGGGGACATGGTCGGCGGCAGATAGATCAGCCAGTGCGGATCCGCCGCAAAGCGGGACATGATCTCGAGTGCCGCTGCGGAATTGTTCTCATGGATGTCGATGGACGGCATGAGCGCCGTTTCGATGTGCAGCTTCCGGTTGAAATCCCCGACTGTCAGCATGTCGCCCATATCCGTGTCGATCCCGTCTTCGAGGGGCTTGACCGGCTCGTAATACTGCTGCAAGGCATCGACATCGACAAACTCCTTCTCCGGATAACGGTATGCCGTCAGCTTGCCGCCGAATACGCAGCCGGTGTCGATGCAGAAGGTGTTGTTCTGTGACCGTACCTCCTTGGCGGCGATATGCCCATAGACAACAGTCGCACGTCCTCTGTAGTCCGCTGCCCAGTCAAGGCGCACGGGGAGCCCGAATGTGTCCGTCTCGCCCGTCGTTTCGCCGTACAGGCAGAACTCCCGCACCCGCACGGAGCCACGCCCGATGTATGCCTGTTTCAGACCTGCATGGGCAATGACCAGCTTGCCGTCATCGAGGACGTAGTGGCTGATGAGCCCGTCGATGAAGGCGGCGACCTCGGACTTGAACGCATCGTCCCGTGCATCGAGCTCGGCAATGGTCTTGTCGATGCCGTGCGTCATGGCAACGCTCTTGCCCCTGAGATATTTCAGCAGCTTCACGTCATGGTTGCCCGGGACGGCGATGGCGTTCCCGCTCTTTACCATATCCATGACAAGGCGCAGGACATCGGCGCTGCGGTTGCCCCTGTCGCAGAAATCACCCAAGAACGCCGCAGTTCTGCCCTCCGGATGCGTATAGATGCCGTCCGTTTTCACATAGCCGAGCTTGTCAAGCAGCAGCTTCAGCTCATCGCAGCAGCCGTGGATGTCGCCGATGATGTCGAACGGTCCGTGACATTCCTTCTTGTCGTTCCAGAGCTTTGTCCGGACGATCTCGGTGTTTTCAAGCTGTTCGAGCGAGTTGATCACGAAGACAAAGCGGAAGCCCTCCCGCTTCAATCCCCTGATACAGCGCTTCACATCCCGGCAGTGCTGGCGGATGACCCGCTCCGGGAAATTCCGCTCCGGGCGTGCCTTGTTGCGCTCCTGCATGATCTCCTCGGGGAGGTTCAGCACGATCGCAGCTGCATGGACATTCTGCTCCTTCGCAAGGTCGATGACTTTTTTGCGGGCGCTCTCCTGGAGATTGGTCGCATCAATGACCGTCAGCTTTCCGTTGTTCAGGCGCTTGTTGGCGGCATAGTACAGCAGGTCGAATGCATCGCCGGAAACGCTCTGGCAGTTTTCGTCATCGCAGACCATGCCACGGAAAAAGTCAGAGGACAGCACCTCTGTCGGCTTGAAATGCTTCAATGCGAAGCTGCTTTTGCCCGATGACGTCCCGCCGACCATAGCGACAAGGCATAATTCGGGTATCTCGATCCTGTATTTATCCATTGTGATAGTTCCTTCCGTGATAGGCTAAGGGTTCAACACCGCTCATGGCGATATTTTCATGCAGGAGCCGGGTGTTGATATAGCGGATCAGCTCGTTGGAGCTGTAGGCTGCAAACCGATGCCAGATCGTCTTGTCATCGGACAGACATTCCAGTATCGTCACGTCTGCCACATTTTTCACATCCTCGTCCCCGTCGAACACCATCTGTTCAATGAAACGGCAGTATTTCCGGATCTCAGCGGGATCTGTATCGGCTTCCAGCAGTTCTTTCAGTGGGTAATTGACAGTCTCAGCATAAAAAGGATGCTGCAAGATCTCGCCATATGCCTCTGAGTGCTTCTGAAAGGCAGCTTGCTTTTCCGGGAACAGTTCCAGAAAGCGCTGCATGGTCTCCTCACTATTCATCGGCTCGACCTGCCTTGGAGAATACAGCTATCTGCGTCGGTGTGCCGAGTGCTTCATCCACATCACCGATGCCGCCAAGTTCGCAGGAATAGCCGAATTTCTCGCAGATATGCGCAGTCCATGCCCGAAATTCCTCTCGTGTCCATTCAAAACGATGGTCGCCGTGGCGGAGGGCGTTTTCTTCCATATGCGCATAATTGGCATTGTACTCTCGGTTCGGCGTTGTCAGGACGACCGTTTTCGGTGCGGCAAATTCAAACACGGCACGCTCAAAGGCAGGGATCCGCATCGGCTCGATGTGCTCGATGACCTCGATCACGCAGGCACAGTCATAGCCTTCAAACCGCTTGTCCCGGTAGGTGAGGGATGCCTGCATCAGCGTGAGCTTGTTTTTGCGGTAGCTCTGCATCCGGTCAAGATGCAGCCGCTGCGCCGCCTTTTCGAGCTCTGCCACGGAAACGTCACAGGCTGTGACCTTCTTGATCTGCGGTTCGGTCAGCAGCATGGACGTGAGCCGGCACTCGCCGCAGCCGAGGTCGATGACGCTCGAAGCCCCGCTGGCAAGCACGGCATCTCTGACCGTCTCCATGCGCTGCGTGTTCAGCGGTGTGCGGGCTTCCGTTTCCTCGGCGGTCTCGACCTCCTCCGTCAACTCCTCATCCGGCAGCTCGTCGGCAAGCAGAATGTCCAGCGCCTTCCGGGCATAGCTTTTCCGGGCAGTGAAATAGCGCCGTGTGATCTTCTCCTTTTGAGGATGCGACGCCAGCCAGCCCTCGCCGTGGCCGAGCAGCTTTGCGATCTCGTCCTCGGCGATGTAATAATGCTTCTGCTTGTCAAAGACGGGGATCAGCACATAGATATGGTTCAGCAGCTCCGAGAGCTTTACCGTGCCGCTGATCGTCAGGTCGATATACGGCGATGCGCCCCATTCCGGGAAGGCAGCATCGAGTGTGCTGCGCTGCGTTTCCACCGTATAGCCGAGCGGCTCGAACAGCTCTTTCGCAAGCTCTGTGTCGCCGCCGTCTTTCAGTGAGGAGAGCGTTGCGGTCAGTTTCAGCGGCGTGTCGGCAAGTTCCTGCCGCTTGTCACATCTGCCGCTCATCGCCGTGCCGAAAATGCGCACGATCGCCGTGCTCATGAACGAGGTCGAGGCATAGGGTCTATCGTTGACATAATCAAAAAGACCGCCGTCTTTGCTTCCGACTTTTCCCCTTGCCAGATCAAGCGGATCAATGTCGAGCAGCAGAGCGGCGGTCGTGCGTGTGTCTGATACTTCGGGGTAAAAGACATAGGCTTTACCGTAGGACAGCTCAAATTGCTGCGCCCGCTCCGGGTTTTTATGCAGCAGGTAACCAAGTTCCTGCGTGTTTTCGCCTTCATAGGTAATGGTCAGTAACACGAGTATCGCTCCTTTCGTGGTCTTATAATGATTATAGCACAGATGTCCGGAAAATGCAAGCTTTTGCTGAAGAAGTATCAAACAAATAGGAAAGTGTATCAGTTTAGGAAAAAGATCCTGCAAGCCACCCCTTAGCCCCGCCTTATTGAGATAGTTTCCACCTAATGGGCTTGACCGATGCAAAAACAGCCCTCCGGACTGCCGGAAGGCTGTTGGCATCATAGTTCTTGTGCAAGATCCGCCGCACGGTTCGAATCGCTTTCGAGCAGCAGCAGCTTTTCCTGCCGGGTGAGCTGCTTGATCAGCACCTCACGCCGCATGGCGTCTTTGCGTTCCTCATGCTCCTCGGCATAGACCAGCGTGACAGGCAGCCGGGAACGGGTGTATTTCCCGCCTTTTCCGGCATTGTGGGAAGCAAGCCGCTTCCGGATGTCGTTCGTCCAGCCGGTGTAGAGCGTACCGTCGGCGCATTCGAGGATATAGGTGTAATTCATGGCAGTATCGCATCGACCGGCGCACCGGCAGCAAGGCTTTTCGGCACATCAAGGATGCGCTGGTTGGAGCTGCCCATGAAATGGAGTTCCAGACTGCGGAGCTCTTCGATATACGGTCCGTCCACCAGCCAGTCCGTGACTTCGAGCAGCTCGCCGATCCCGTCTTCGTCCCGGCGGGCATAGAGCTGTTCAAATGTGAAGCCGGAATAGGTCATGATGTTCAGACCGAGCTTCCGGATCTCTCTGCCGAGGGCAGCAAGCGCCTTCGCCTGACAGAACGGCTCACCGCCGCTGAACGTCACGCCGTCGAGCAGGGGATTGCCCTTGATCCGTTCGAGGAGCTCCTCCTCCGGGATCAGCGTGCCCCCGTTAAAATCATGTGTCTGCGGATTATGGCAGCCCGGGCAGTTGTGCGGGCATCCCTGCACAAAGACCGTAAAGCGCAGACCCGGACCGTCTACGATCGAATCATTGACCGTGTCGGAAATGCGCAGCATAGAGATCCCTCCTGATCAAAAAGTACCGGATACATTGGGGACGCAGTACTTCAACGCTAAGAAAATGGCTATTTGTGGGGCTTCGCCCCACGCCCCGTGTACTGCTTTATCAATAAAGCAGTACTATTTTAGAATACCGGCCACGGGATCGCCGAATCTTCGATCGTCACTTCGTTGAGCACTTCCTCACGCAGGCGCTCGATGATGTGCGATTCCTTGTTGACAGCGATCTTGGACTCGGTGAGCAGTACCTTGGCATTGGCACCGTAATTGCCCCGGCTGATGTCCACATGCAGCCAGGTGTAGAGGTAGTAATCGCCCTCTTTTTCGTCTTCACGCTCGGTGACTTCACGGTAGATGACCACGCCGTTCTGACGGTCTACGAGCAGATCCAGCTGCTGCTGGAGGTAGTCTTTGTTCAGGTTGCCGAGCAGCACCTGCGCACGCTTATAGCCGTTGGCAACGTCGAGCATGTTCTTCATATACATACGGCGGAACGCACGGGGCATCTGGATGGTGACGACCTCGTTGTTGCGCTCCTGCTTCTGGACTTCGTTATAGCGGATGCTGTACTCCACATAGGAGTCATTCTCGCCGCAGTAGATATACTGCGCATCGCTGACGGAACGACCGAGCTTTTCCTCGCCGTCCTCATCTTTATCCGCACCCTCGGATACCTTGGAGGTATCGCCTACCAGTGCATGGGAACGCTCACGGGCGATGGCTTCGATCTGCTGGGAATTGAGCGGCTTTGACACATCGGTGTCCTCCAGCGTTGCATCGGACTGGTAGACCTCGATGGCATACTGCTCATAGAACTCATACCCGTTGTCATCCTCCAGCACGGCAAGCTCCTGCCCGAAGAAGTCAAAGGGCTCTAATTCGACAAAATCGGATGAATAATACTCATGAGAAGCGATATAATACAGATCATCCTCGCTCAGACCCTCTGCCTGTTCGAGACTGGCAAAATGCATCTCCTTGATGTCTCTCGGCGGGTCTGTCGGAGGCGGTTCCGTGGTCTCCGGCTCGGTGGGTTCTGTGGTTGCTTCGGTTACAGGCTCTGTCTCGACGGGTTCGTTGTTGTGACCGGCACAGCCTGTGCAAAGGATCGCAAGACAGGCGAGAAGCAGCAGTGTCTTTTTCATCCATGGCCTCCTAATGTATCATAAATCTACTCTTTATTATTGCTGTTTTTTTATCTAATAACCAGCATAGCCCTCCGGGATCCGGAGGGTATGTCTGGTATGTTTTTGTATTACGTATCGTGCTTTACACGATCATCGACTTCTTCACGCTTCGCATCATTGAAGCGGTCGAGCGTGCCGACCAGATAGCCTGTGATGCGGCGGATACGCTCGAAGCCCACACGGTTGTGCTCGTGCTCCGGTCTGCCGCACATCGGGCAGCAGTCGCCGATGATGCCGGTATAGCCGCATACCGGGTCACGATCGACCGGATGGTTGATGGAGCCGTAGCCGATGCCGGCTTCCTTCATGCAGCGGATGATCTTCTCGAATGCGGAGAGATTCTGCAGCGGGTCGCCGTCGAGCTCGACATAGCTGATATGACCGGCATTCGTCAGCTCGTGGTAGGGTGCCTCGATGCGGATCTTCTCGAATGCACTGATCGGATAGTAGACCGGCACATGGAAGGAGTTGGTGTAGTAGGAACGATCCGTTACGCCCGGGATCACGCCGTACTTCTTGGCATCCATCCGGACGAAACGACCGGACAGACCCTCGGCAGGCGTTGCCAGCAGCGAGAAGTTGAGCTTGCGCTTCTCGGACTCCTCATCGAGACGGCGGCGCATTCTCGAAATGATCGCAAGACCGAGCTCACGGGCAGCTTCGCTCTCGCCGTGATGCTCGCCGATCAGGCATTTCAGCGTCTCAGCCAGACCGATGAAGCCCACGGACAGCGTACCGTGCTTCAGCACCTCGCCCACACTGTCATCGAGACTCAGGTGCTCGGAGTCGATCCAGATGCCCTGTCCCATCAGGAACGGGAAGTTGCGGACTCTCTTGGAGCACTGGATGCGGAAACGATCCAGCAGCTGGTCGATCGTCAGCTCCATCATGGCATCGAGCTTCTCGTAGAAAACGTTGATGTCATGGTTGGATTCGATCGCCAGACGGGGCAGGTTGATCGAGGTGAAGCTGAGGTTGCCTCTGCCGGTCACGATCTCTCTGTTCGGATCGTACACATTGCCGATGACTCTGGTACGGCAGCCCATGTAGGCGATCTCCGTCCGGTAGTCACCCGGCTTGTAGTATTTCAGATTATAAGGTGCGTCAATGAACGAGAAGTTCGGGAACAGGCGCTTTGCGGAAACTCTGCACGCCAGCTTGAACAGGTCGTAGTTCGGATCCTCAGGGTTATAGTTGATGCCTTCCTTGATCTTGAAGATGTGGATCGGGAAGATCGGTGTCTCGCCGTTGCCGAGACCTGCTTCATTGGCAAGCAGGATGTTCTCGATGACCATTCTGCCTTCCGGAGAGGTATCCGTGCCGTAGTTGATGGAGGAGAACGGCGTCTGTGCGCCTGCACGGCTGTTCATGGTGTTCAGGTTGTGAACGAGCGCTTCCATTGCCTGGTAGGTCGCACGGTTCGTCTCCTGATAAGCGTGCTTCTTGGTGAACTCCAGGATGCGGTCGGCAAGTGCATCGTCCAGACCGAGCTTTTCCTTGATCTTCTCTTCGGTGCCGTTGTCGTTGGCAAGCGTCGGAACGAAGCCCTCCAGCACAAGTCCGCCGATGAGCTTCTCTGCATAGTTGTCGGCATCCTCCACGCCGCCGATCAGTTCGAGCGCACGTCCGAGATTCTGTCTGTAGCGGGAGACATAGGTCTTCTTGACGCCCTCTGCCATCGCATAATCGAAGTTCGGGACGCTCTGACCGCCGTGCTGGTCGTTCTGGTTCGACTGGATGGCGATGCAGGCGAGTGCGGAATAGCTCGAAATGTCGTTCGGCTCACGCAGATGACCGTGTCCGGTCGAGAATCCGTTGTGGAAGAGCTTGAGCAGGTCGATCTGACAGCATGTTGTGGTCAGTGTCAGGAAGTCCAGATCATGGATATGGATATCGCCGTTCTTGTGTGCCTTGGCATGTTCCGGCTTCAGCACATACAGCTCATAGAACTCCTTGGCGGATACGCTGCCGTATTTCAGCATTGTGCCCATTGCCGTATCGCCGTCGATATTGGCATTTTCACGCTTGATGTCGCTGTCCTTTGCCGAATGGAAGGTCAGCTCGTTCAGGACAGTCATCAGATTGGTCTTCATCTCACGGGAACGGGTGCGCTCATAGCGATACAGGATATATGCCTTTGCCGTCTGGGCATGTCCTCTCTCGATCAGGACCTTTTCCACCAGATCCTGCACCTGCTCGACCGTCGGTGTGTCGCCGTACTTGGCTTCTGTCAGGCGGCAGACCTCCTCGGCGATCGCCGCTGCCTCTGCATAATCCGTTCCCCCGACAGCCTGGGCTGCCTTGAAAATGGCATTTGCGATCTTTTCTACATTAAACGGGACCTTTCTGCCATCCCTTTTTGTGATGTACATCAGCATTCCGCTTACCTCCTACATCATGATACAATATCTTGTACTCGTCAGAAATTGCTATATTTAAGTATACAGTATTCTACCGGGATTGTCAATTGTACAGATGCACAAACAGGATATGTTGAATATATGCATCCTGACAATGATAATCGTTAAAAAGAGATATTTCGCCGTTTTCTCTGTGAAAAGTGCCGAGAGCAGCAAAACAGGAACATATGTACCCGACCACTATATATGGTATGCCGTCGCAAGTGGAAAACAGCATCTTTCCCGGGACAAACCGCAATATTTCGCTCAATTCCTATGTTGAAAACTATGCGCTGTTGAAAACTTGCCGGACTATCCTGTGATACATTTCAAAGATTCTTGTCCGCAGGGCTTGCTTTTTTTTCTGGATTCTGGTATAATAATACTATTACACGCCCGTTGGTGAGCTGACGGGGTCTGGGAGGTACATATATGAATATTGCTATTGCGCAGTCCGGCGGTCCGACCTGTGCGATCAACGCAAGCCTGATCGGCGCATTCAAGCAGGGGCTCCTGTCCGAGCGGACAGATGCCATCTTCGGTTCTATCAACGGTATCGAGGGCATGATCGGTGACGAACTGATCAACCTGAAATCCATCATCCGCACCAATGAGGATATGGAACTGCTGCGGCAGACCCCCTCTACGATGCTCGGCTCCTGCCGCTACAAGCTGCCAGTATTCAAGGATGCCCCCGAGGTCTATGAGAAGATCCTGCATACGCTCGAGGTCCATCAGATCAAGATCTTCCTCTACATCGGCGGCAATGATTCGATGGATACGGTCGTGAAGCTCTCGGACTATCTGGAGAGCATCGGCTCGGATATCCGTGTCATCGGCGTTCCCAAGACGATCGACAACGACCTGCCTATCACGGATCACACGCCCGGCTTCGGTTCTGCGGCGAAATATGTCGTAGCAACGGCACAGGAGATCATCCGGGACAGCAGCGTTTACAGCATCCCCTCTGTCACGATCATCGAGATCATGGGACGCCACAGCGGCTGGCTGGCAGCTTCGACCTGCATCCTGCGTGCCAACGGCGAGGAAGCGCCGCATCTGATCTATCTGCCGGAGACGACCTTCTCTGCGGATCGGTTCATAGAGGATGTGCGTCGGGAAATGGCAAAGCACAAGGCTGTTGTCGTTGCCGTATCCGAGGGCGTGGCACTGAATACCGAGGAGAACGGGATCGAGGATTTCCAGTCCGGCAAGGAGGATGTGTTCGGTCACAAGTACCTCTCCGGTGTGGGAAAATATCTCGAACGCCTTGTCTCGGAGAAGATCGGCTGCAAGGTACGCTCCATCGAGCTGAACGTCATGCAGCGCTGCTCCTCGCATATCTGCTCCAAGACGGACATCGACGAGGCGGAGAGCATCGGACGTGAGGCACTGCGGGCTGCTCTGGACGGGCATACCGGAAAGATGATGTATTTCCGCCGTGTGAGCGATGTGCCCTATGCCGTGACGATCGAGATGACCGATGCGGTCAATGTTGCCAACTTAGAGAAGAAATTCCCGGTAGAGTGGATCTCTCCGGAGCATGATCAGGTCACTGATGCAGCGATCTCGTACTTCCTGCCGCTGATCCAGGGCGAGGTCGATATCATGATGCGCAACGGTATGCCGGTGCATTTCCAGCGTCCGCTGCAAATGCGGTGATCTGCACAGGATCCGGACAGAGAGATCCCGCTGTTTGCCGTATAGCCGAACAAAGAAAGACACCAAGAAAGGAGAAACGAAATGGAATGCGAAAGCTACCTCCGGTTTCTGGAGGGCGACACATCCGCCATGCAGGAGATCGTGGAGCAGTTCTGGGACATCATGCTGCTGTATGTCAACAGCTATGTCCACAGCATCCCGGATGCGGAGGATATCGCAGAGGAAGCGCTGATCGAACTTGCTGCCGAACAGCCTGCGCTGGAAGAAGAGAGCCAGGTCAAGACCTACCTGATGAAGAACTGCCGCAGCCTTGCACAGGAGAGCGTGAAGCAGAAGCTCCAGCGGAAGTCCGATGCGGAGAAGGAGCTCCAGGAGTGGGAGAACAATGACAATGTCGATCTTCTGATGCTCGAAGACAGGATGCAGCTCGATGATTCCAAGCGTCTGCTGCACCGTGCGCTGCTCCGTCTGTCACGGAAGCACAGGGATATCCTGTATCTGCATTATTTTGTGGGTCTGAGCTATCTCGAATCCGCAACGGTACTGGGCTGCTCGGAGAAGCACGCAGTCTCTGCCGCCTATCAGGCTCGGCAGGAGCTGAAAAAGCTGATGGAAAAGGAGGGGTATTTCGGTGAAAAGCTATGAGGAGATCGCCTCTGAAGTACTGGAGGCTGCAAGGGAACGCCGGCAGCAGATCGGCAAGCGCCGCAGGATCACGCTGATCTCCGGCATTGCGGCAGTCTGTGTCGTAGGCATCGGACTTGCCATCTGGGTCGGAAAGCCGAATAAGCGTGTTGAGACGGTCGCACAGCCTGTTGCAAGTGTGCAGACCATGACCACGACCGTGACCGAGGCGGAGATCGTTCCCGAGACAACGGAAGCCTTTACCATGCCGACCCGTGCGAAAGAGACCCGCTCCACGAAGACAACGACAACAACAGTGCCGAAGTACACCAGAGGCGCCTACGAGAACAATGACTACAACGAGGAAAACAACACACCTGTCGGGACGGATGTACCCGAGCCGACGATGACAGCGCCGCCTGCGCCGTTCACGCCCTCAACGACTGCCCCTGCGGAAGGCTCCACGCCGCATACCGAGGCGCATGTTGAGCCGTCTGAGCACGGACAGCAGACGGATGCACCGGCTGTCCATACGGAAGCACCCAAGCCCGACCCCGAGCCGGTCGTGACGGCTGCACCGACACCGCCGCCGCTGCCCATGCCGGAGGACGATATAGTTGAATAATAGCAGAAAATCCCCCCTCGGATCGCTGATCTGAGGGGGGATCTGTTTGTTCAGTGCTTCGGACCGAAGCCGGGAAGGTAGTCGATGAGCTGCAATCCGGCTTTCTTTGCCATTCTGATGCACTGCTCCTGCCCGTCCTTGTCGTTGAGCATGACGGGCTTGTGTGCATCGCAGCCGATGATGGCTGTCAGACCGTATTCGCCGGCAAGCGCCAGGAAATGCGGGTCGGTGTAGTGACGATGGTCGATCACGCCGTACATGTTGATCTCCACGGGCATGTCGTGTTCTTTGAGCCATGCGCAGATCCGGCGGTAATGCTTGTCATAGATGCTGCGGTCGCCGGAAAAGCCCATCAGATCGGGGTGCGCCAGATAGAGATAGCGCCCTGTTTCCATGCCTTCAATGACCGAGTCCACATAGCGTTCAAGCAGTGCTTCATCGTGGAAGATATTGCCGGTATAGAACGTGTCCGGCTCGGGATCGAGAAAATGCTGTCCGAGGATGTGGTAATCTATGGGATAGTCCTTCAGCAGCGTATCCTGATCCGGGAGCAGCGCCGGCGTGTACTCTGATTCAAAGCCGATGTAGATCGTGATGTCGTCGGCATATTCCTGTTTCAGGCTGAGCAAGGAGGAAACATATCCATCCAGTTCCTCCGGACGCATCCGGGTAGGGGAGACGTAGCCGTCCGGATAGACCCACGGACAGTGGTCTGCAAAGCCGAGCACCTGTATCCCGTTCCGGATCGCCTGTTCGACATATTCTCTGTCCTCACCGATCGCATGACCGCAGCGCTCGGTATGTGTATGATAATTGGCAAGCATGAAAAAACGTCCTTTCTGACAGATTGAAGGGGGATCAGCCTACGCCTGCACCCTGTTTAGCAGCGTAGATCAGAACGCAGGCAGCATCCGTGGCGTTGACATCGCCGTCGCTGTTATAGTCGCCCCGGCTGTACCAGTCTTCATCCGGGAGCATTGGTGTATGTCCTGCGCCGATCTCTGCCGCATAGATGAGGATCTGTGCCGCATCGGAGGCGTTCACCAGACCGTCGCAGTTGACATCGCCCTTCTCGTAGCTCGCTGTGATGTCCGGTAATTCGGCATAGTTGAGCAGGAGCTTGTATTCCGAGGCAGGCAGCCCCTCCTGTGTGACTCTGAGCGTCATGATCTGGTTCTGCTCGGCGACCGTGATCTCATTCATCACGCCGTTGAGCAGCTCCTGACCGTCGATGGTGACTGTACCCGCCGAAACCGGCATGAGCCGGAGCGTTTCGCAATCCGCATAGGTGTAATAACGGAGCACATGCGGATCGTCCTCCTGCGTCTTCGTGGCATACCAGTAATCTCCATCTTCCTCGACGAGCAGGCTGATGAGGGAAGCCGACGCTATCTCATATTCCTGCGTATAGACGCTCGGCACGTCCGTCTGTGCATAGGCACTGATCTTTACCGGCTTGTTGACGGTGATCGGCTTGGAATAGAGCTGGAAGTCGCCGCCGTCGATCGCATAGTAGATGTCTGCATCCGTATGGGTGCTGAGGGAGATCTCCGTGCCGGGGGCAACGCTCTTGAAATAGTCCGAGAAGATGACGGCGTTCTTGTCACGGGTGACTGCCTTGATGCAGATGTTGCCGTATTTGTTGATATATCTGTCCACCATCCCGTTATCCGGGTCGTCATATTCCGAAACAGATTCACCGTCGAGGTAGAGGTCGAACCACGTTTTGCCGTCTGCACTATAGAAGCTCTCGCCCTCATTGAAATCACGGTTGAGCATTTCGAGCGAAAACGAGCTGTTGTCAATGTGCTGATCGCCGTCACTGTCATACCACTCGCTCTTCGTAGCATTCTCACAGGGAATAAGGAAGCCGCCTTCGTCGTTGGTGATATGTGCCACAACGGAGAACAGCTCGCCCTCGTGCAGCTCAACGGCTTCCTTCAGCGGTACCGTCTCATAGCCGATATACGGGAATGTGACATCCGTGCCGGTGTGTGCGGTACCGGAGGTGGGATCGGCAGGATCGGTCAGACCGGTATAGATCGTGACCTCCCAGCGGCTGTCGGTCTCTGTGTTGCATAGCATCACGGATTCCATGAAGCAGTCATGCTCGGCTGTGAAGACATTCGCTGCCATGACGGATGTGTCACCTGAGGGCTCAATGGAGTAGCTGCCGGACTTACCATAGGAATCGTACTGATATACATGAACATCAGGTTCGGCGGGGGCTGCTTCAAAAGCCGTAAACTCATCCAGTGACAGATCACCGTAGGAGATCCAGAAATAGCCGCCGTCGCCCCAGTTGGTGCCCCAGCTGTTCTTGATGAGCCATGCGCCGTCACAGCCGGGATCGGAATTAAAGTAGGAAGCGGGAATGTTGTCGTCCCATCCGACAACACTGATGGCGTGACCACCGACATTGTCCGCATCCACGATCAGATCATAATCGTAGTAATAGGTGTGATAGGTCTCGTTATGGCATTCATCGGCATCTGAATACGCTGCATCTATTGCTTTGCCGCTGTAAATTGCACGCTTGACGATATCACGCTGCGCAATCGTAGTAGCTTCATCGCCATTCGGATTCCAGTAAGCAAAAGATTGTAAAGAAGTGACGCGGAAATCCGATTCTGCACGGACCTCGTCCATCGTTTTCTCAGAGCTGCGGATCTCATCGCTCTGATACGGGCATTTTGATTCATACACTGGTCCGATCCCGCTGAGCAGGATACCGCCCTCCTGTTCACTGCCGAAGCTGCCCTCATCAAAGATATCCTCCGCGGTGTACGGATAGCCAAAGGCGTTGCAGTATGTGTAATAGGCAAGATGCCACTCGGAAAGGTCAATGTCCGGCTCCCGCTGGATCAGGCTGGTCTCCACGCTGTTGATAGCAGAGAACGCCCAGCAGGTGCCGTAGGGAGACTGCTCCTTGACAGGGGAGACAAGTCCCTCACGCCGCAGATCGAAAGAATCCGGGAGAGGCGTTTTCTCCGCCGTGGCAGAGATGCCGTCAGACATGGTAGTGATGATCGGATCCGTAGCCATCGCCTGCATCTGCGCTGGCAGCGATTGCAGACAGCTATGCAGCCCGGGCGAGGCTTGTGTCTCCTCGGCTGTAACGGGTAGGATTGTGCCCGATGTGGCAGCGATCAGCAGTCCGGTCACAAAGGCAGCGGCTCTATTAACAGTTTTCATGGATTTCCCCCTTGCTCCCAATACGATGGGTCATGTCATTATGCCGGCATTGCGGCAATAAAACTATTATAACATACTTTTATAAAAAAAGCAAGCCTTGTATGAACCATTGACATGCAGCTCTGATTTATGGTATAATCCAGATATAGCATTCCGTGACAGCACAGTAATTTAGGAGGGATTCTCCATGATACAGAAACTGAAACAACATATACACGACTACTTTGTCGGAAAAGAAGAAACCGTCGAGAACCTGCTGATCTGCCTGCTGGCGGGCGGGCATATTCTGCTCGAAGGGATCCCCGGTGTCGGCAAGACGACGCTGGCTTCCACGCTTGCAAAATCGGTGGCCTGCGACTTTGGCAGGATCCAGTTCACGCCCGATACACTGCCGACGGACGTGATGGGGACGGAGGTCTTCAACATGAAGACGGGGGAATTTGAGTACCGTGAGGGTGCGGTCATGCATCAGATCGTCCTTGCCGACGAGATCAACCGTACATCGCCCAAGACGCAGGCAAGCCTGTTAGAGGCGATGGCGGAGGGACAGACCACTGTCAGCGGCGTCAAGCACCGGCTCCCGGAGCCCTTCATGGTCATCGCCACGCAGAATCCGGTGGAGTTCATGGGGACATATCCGCTGCCCGAAGCACAGATCGACCGCTTTATGATGAAGCTCACCATCGACTATCCCGGCGAGGACGAGGAGCTGCGCATGACAAAGAACATGCTCGCCGGGAAAACAGTTGAGACGGTGGAAAGCATCATCACGGCGGAGGATGTGTGCCGCATGAAGGAGCAGGTGGCAAAGATCACCATCAAGGACGAGGTCGTGCGCTATGCCCGGAACATCGCCGAGATGACCCGGAACGAAAAGCGCTTTGTCCTCGGTGCCAGCCCGAGAGCTGTCCTGGCGCTTGTCCGGGCATCGCAGGCAAGGGCATTCCTGGAGGGGCGGGATTTCGTCAAGCCCGATGATGTCAAGGCGGTGGCGCCGTTCGTGCTGACACATCGGCTGACACTGACCTCCGAAGCGAAGATCGCCAGGGAAAACAAGGACGACATCCTCCGGAAGCTCATCCATAACACAAAAATACCGCTGTAAGATCCGCTTAACATCCATACAAAGGACATGACTATGAAAAGAAACAGGATCATCTGGTTTTGTCTCTGGGTGCTGTCTGTCATTGGCATCAGCCTGAAAGGCGGCGTGGTGACGTATGGCTTTTTCATGCTCCTGACGCTGGTGCCGCTGTTCTCTTTAGGCTATCTGCTGGCGGTCTACTGGCTGTTCCATATCTATCAGGAGCTGGAACAGCGCTTTGTCTCGGTCAATGAGCCTGTCCGCTACCGCTTTGCGCTGGTCAACGAGTACCCGCTCCAGTTCGTCAGCATCCGGGTGCGGTTCTTCTCACATTTTTCTGTCATCACTGACCTTGACGATGAGACGGAATACGAGCTGCGACCCAATTCGAGGATCGAAAAGGAGACAAGGCTCATCTGCAAATACCGTGGCGAATACGAGATCGGCATCAAGGAGATCGAGATACAGGACTATTTCCGCCTGTTCCGCATCCGGTACAAAAACAAGGAGTGCATCCACGCCGTGGTCAAGCCGCAGCTCATCCGGACGGAGACGCTCGGGGACATCGTCCTTTCCGATGCTGTCCGGGCGTCGGAGCGAAGCAAGTCCGAGCTGGATGTCCTCAGCAGGGAATACGTTCCCGGCGATGACCGCAGGCTCATCAACTGGAGCCAGTCGGCAAGGACGGGTGCTCTCATGACACGGCTCATGACCGGTGCAGACCAGCAGGAGATCGCCGTCATCACCGACACCCTCCGCAGCGGTCTTGAACAGCCGGAATTTCTCCCGGCGGAGAACAAGATCCTGGAAACGGCGCTGGCGGTCTCGTATTATTTCAGCTGCCGCAGCATCCGGGCGGCGGAGTACCATCTCGGCGAGGAAATGTACCGCCTGACAGTGGAAAACACGCAGCGATTCGAGGCATTTTACAACGCCATGTCCGACATCCGGTTCAGCAGCCTGCACACGCACGAGCGCCTGTATGAAGCGGCATTGCAGCGGCAGGATCTGCTTGACAGCTCGATGGCGTTCCTGATCCTGTCAACGTGGGATGCGGCAGCGGATGCACTGCTCAGGGTGCTGGAGCAGAACGGGATGACGGTTGTCCTCTGCTATATCGGGGAAGGGGAATTGCCCGATGTATCCGGTCACAGGAGCTGCACACTGCTCTGTATCGCACCGGACAGTGATCTGACGAGGGGGATATGCCTATGAATATCGTCTATGACATTCTCCGGATCCTGCCGCTCTCGCTGCTGTTCCTGATGCTGTTTGGCGGCGAATCAGGCATCCCCCAGGACAGCCTCCTGCCCTACGGCATCAGCGTGATCGTGACGCTCCTGCTGATCCTGCTGCGCCACAGTCGGCGGAAGCTGCTCGCCTCCGGCATCACGGTATGCTTTCTGGGCGGCGTATGGCTGGCGGCAGGGGAGGACTACCGGGAAGCGTTCATCGAGGAATATTTCTGGGTGCTCTGGATCCTCTGCTTTTCCGCCGGGGCATGGCTTGTGGGACTATTGGCAGACCGCAGCATCTGGCTGAAAAGACTCGTTGCGGCGGCGCTCTTCGGCTATTGCATCGCCGGAACGGTGTGCGGATGGGACATCCCGAAGGCGGGATTTGCGCTGATCTGCCTGCTGCTGCTCCTCCATATCACCGAGGAGATCCAGCGCCGCTGGCAGAAGAGCGGCTACCCCGAGCCAAAAGAGCATAGCACAAGGCTGGCGCCGGTATTCATAGCGTCTGTTCTGGTCGTCTATGCCGTTCCCGCACCGGCGGAGCCCTATGACTGGCAGTTCGTCAAGGACATCTATGCCTATACCTCCACGCAGATCAGCCGGATCAGCGGCATTCTGACGCATCCCTCCGAGGAATACGGACAGATCGGCTTTTCCGAGAACGGCAGCTTTCTGGCTGGGCTTGGCGGCAGCGATGACGAGGTCTTGTACATCACGGCTGGCAATACCAAGATCCGGGATCTTCGGCTTGTCGGCTGTATCAGCGGCGAATTTACGGGCAGGGAATGGGTCTTCGATACAGAGACCGTGAGTGATTCCCGGATGCTCGACACGATGGAGACCGCCTGTGCTGTCCGGAAATATGCGGGTCTGTCACGCTCCGCCTATCTGCAAAAGATCGACATGCATTACAGGATCCTGCTGTACAACACCCGGTATGTCTTTTCGCCCGCCAAGATCAAGCTCGAAGTGACAA
>JAIKWY010000010.1 GCA_024684395.1 Oscillospiraceae bacterium | reverse complement strand
TTCCGAGCGATACAGCGCTCCTGAAGGCGCTGTATCTGGCAACGCATGAGATCGCCAAGAAATGGACTATGCCGCTGAGAAACTGGGGCAGGGTGCTCGGCGAGCTGGAGATCATGTATCCCGACAGGCTCGGCTGAGCCGCCTGCTATCAGCCTGATTCCATTCCGCTGCGCTCCATTCCATCAGGCTGATAGCAGAAGTATCTTGACAAATTACAGTATCCGTTGTATACTGTAAGAAATTGGAGCGGCTTTTCAAGTCGCTCCGGTAATATCGTTTTTATCACAGTTTTCGATTTTACAGAGATTTTTGTGTATGCCGGTGCCAGAACCGCACTGACACGGACTTTCGACCGCACCTTGCCGGACTTTCGACCGCACCTTGCCGGAGCAGAACCGCACTTGAGCGGAAGCCTGCCCGAGAGAACGTCAGACAGGCTCGCTCATATGGATTCTTTTATTCGTATTTGCGGATGATCTTCCGCGACTTCTCGTAGATATCCTGCTCCCTCCACTGATGTTCGTCATCAGGTTCTTCTGAGAACAGCGTGATAATTTCAGTCTTAGCCGCTTCAGGTTCTTTGCAGCGCAGGAACATTGTAACCGTCAAATATCGCACGTCTCCTCCAAAAGTGTCTAATGAAGTATAATAGACTCTAAGCAGGTTCATAGACTATTTTGGATATTCCAAATTGGTCCATGAAGTAAGTTGGAGTAAAATAGACACAGGAGGAGTCGGAATGGAAGCTAAGACAACAACCATTACAACGGTGAAGCGGGAATTACGGCTGCAAGAATGGTCAGCTCAGATCGAGGCACAGCAGACAAGCGGACTAACTGTACAGCAATGGTGCAGCCAGAATGAAATAAAACCAAGCACCTATTACAATCGGTTGAGGAGAGTGCGGGAACAATACCTTGATTCAGCACCAGCAATCGTGCCGCTTACCACACCCAGACAGATATCAGATATCCATATTGAGAAAAACGGACTTCACATTTCGCTGCCGTCAGACGTCGAAGCGGATACACTGATCGCACTGGTACATGAGCTATGCTGAACGATCAGGCGGAAAACTACCAGGTCTATCTGGTCACAGGATATACAGACCTACGACGATCCATCGACGGGTTGGCGACGATCATACAAGGGCAATTGGAACTCGATCCGTTCAGCAACGCGTTGTTTCTGTTCTGCGGAAGACGCTGCGACCGCATCAAAGGTCTGCTCTGGGAAGGTGATGGTTTTTTGCTTCTCTACAAGCGGCTGGATAACGGACGCTTCCAATGGCCGCGCAACGAAACGGAAGCCAGACTGCTGACACCTCAGCAAACAAGATGGCTGCTGGAGGGTCTGATGATCGATCAGCCAAAAGCGATCCGTGAAGGAAAACCTGGCGCAATTTATTGATGAGAAAGCAAGGAGAATTTTACGATTTTCCTTGCTTTTTCTTTTGCTTTATGGTATAATAGAAGTATCATAAAACAAGCGGAGGTGTGCAGAATGTCTGAGCAGGATATTGTAAAATTGGTTTCAGATCATTCTGCACTCCAAGATGAAAACAACGCACTTCGTTCAAAAGTATCTGTATTGGAAGAAGAACTCGTACTTGTGCAGGAACAGCTCACGTGGCTGAAAAAGCAGGTCTTCGGACGTAAAACAGAACAGAGCTCTGTCATTATGGATGGCGGTGTACAACTATCGCTTTTTCCGAATATGCCGGCTGAGATTGAAAAGAAATCAGAGGGAACGATCACTATCCCGGAACATAAGCGGAAGAAAAAACGCGCGCATGATGACTGGATGAGTTCTCTTACGATCGATGAGGTCGAGCATAAGGAAGAACATCCTGTCTGTGAAAACTGCGGCGCAGAGATGAGAGAGATCGGCAAGGATAAGGCTTATGACGAGCTGGTTTACACGCCCGCCAAATAC
The DNA here is from genome assembly GCA_024684395.1 of Oscillospiraceae bacterium. Taxonomy (GTDB): domain Bacteria; phylum Bacillota; class Clostridia; order Oscillospirales; family Ruminococcaceae; genus UBA3855. The sequence continues at coordinate 1,737 of JAIKWY010000010.1, read as the reverse complement.
CATATCCGCCGGCATATTGTGTATACCTACAAATGCCCGAACTGCGGTGAAAACCCTGAAAATGATCAGAATTATGCCGATGACATTGAGCACTGCAATATCCGCCGTGCACAGTATCCGAAGCCGATGATTCCGGGCAGCTTTTGCTCGCCGGAACTGCTGGCACATATTGTGTATGAAAAATACGGCAAAGCTGTGCCGCTGCACCGGCAGGAAAAAGATCTGGCATCGAAGCATATTCTGCTGCTGAAAGCAACGATGTCCAACTGGGTCGGCGTTGCGGCGGAGCAATGGTGTCAGCCGATCGTGCAAAAAATGCATGAATTGCTGCTTGCCGGTACGGTGATCCATGCGGATGAAACCAGGCTTCAGGTTTTGCATGAAGCCGGCAGGAAACCGACCGATGAATCAAAAATGTGGGTGTATTGCAATGGAAAAATGAACGACCGGAGCATCATCATTTTTGATTACAAGCCTACCAGAAAGGGCGAAAATGCACAAGCATTCCTGAAAGGGTTTGGCGGCTATCTGGTGCGTGACGGTTTCAGCGGCTATCATGTGGTGACCGGTGTAAAACACTGCGCTTGTATGACTCATGTTCGGCGTGCTTTTGTGGAAGTGATGCCGAAGGACAGCAAGTCGCAGAAATCGTCAGTTGCTGTAAAAGCGGTGCAATATTTCGACCGCATCTACCGTGAGGAAAGCCTGCTGAAGGACTTGTCAGCAGAAGAAAGAAAACAACAGCGTCTCGCAAAGATCAAGCCTTTGCTGGACGAGCTTTTTGCATGCCTTGAAACGGTTCAGGTCAGTGGAAAAGGCAAGTTGTCCGATGCAGTGAACTATGCGCTGCGTGAAAAGCCTTACCTCTACACATTTCTGGAGGATGGAAATGTTCCGCTTGACAATAACCGTGCCGAGAATGCGATCCGACCGTTTGCAGTCGGTCGGAAGAACTGGATGCACTGCAACACGGCAAACGGTGCATTATGGAGTGCCACTCTGTATTCGATTCTGGCAACAGCTCAGGCAAACGGGATGGATGCTGAACAGTTCCTGACGGAATTGTTCTCGCATCCGGCGGGAACGATTATTTTACCATGGAGGACATAAAATGGGCGAAGAAGTCTTTAAGAATTGTTATTTTTGGCATTCGGATCTGAAACTTGAGATCAGTGAAACTGTTGTTCATGGTTATCCTAAATACAGTTTTGTGGTTAAGCACGTTCCACAATTGGCTTGCACAAAATGTAACCATTCTTTTCAGGCCGAGCCTTTTCAGTATGAGAAAACCAGTATTTTCATGAAGTTTCTTGAATCGATCTCCTTAAAACAAGCCGAGATCGAATATGAAGATATGATTCGTTATGTTGATAATCAGTTGCACTTTATAGACAACAACTAAGTGCGTATCTCCTTGCTGCAATTTTGGGCAAGGAGATTCTTATTATTTCTGGCGTGGAGTATTTTACCCTTACGGAACATTGTCCGCCATTCCGTGTCCAGTTCTTTCCTTGTCAGCGTCATGGCTCGGCTCCTTCCGGAAGACCGTGCCTTTTCCGCATTGAGACTTCTCCGTCTATCATGACAGGATATGCATTGTTTGTTATCCGGTCCATGATTGCGTCACAAATCGGACTGCCGTTTTCGGTATCCGGATTCAATCGCTCGTACCATCCCTCAGCATGGTATTGCGTACAGAAAATCATAGAGCGCTCTATCCGCGCTTCAATGATCTCC
>JAIKWY010000223.1 GCA_024684395.1 Oscillospiraceae bacterium | reverse complement strand
AGGCACTGAAAAATTCCAAGGCAGCTACCCGCATCCAGATCGGTGCCAAGCTCACCAAGGGCAGAGGCGCCGGCAACAAGCCGGAGGTAGGTCAGCACAGCGCAGAGGAGAACCTCGAGGAGATCGAAGCATCTCTGAAGGGTGCCGATATGGTATTCATCACAGCCGGCATGGGCGGCGGTACCGGTACCGGTGCAGCGCCGATCGTAGCCAAGGCAGCACAGGAGATGGGTATCCTGACCGTCGCAGTTGTCACCAAGCCGTTCGCATTTGAGCGTGAGCAGAAGATGGCACAGGCAGAGAAGGGCATCAGCGAGCTGAAGCAGTACGTTGACTCTCTGATCGTGATCCCGAACGAGCGCCTGCTGGTCGGTCTCGAGAAGCCGCTGACGATGAAGGAATCCTTCGCACTCTCCGATGACATCCTCAAGACCGGTGTCAAGAGCATCGCAGACCTGATCGTAGAAGAGGGCTACATCAACCTCGACTTCGCAGACGTATCCACGACCATGAAGGGCGCAGGCTACGCACACATGGCAATCGGTCACGGTCAGGGCAAGGACAAGGCGACCGAGGCAGCCAAGGCAGTTATCTCCAGCCCGCTGCTTGAAACCTCCATCGCCGGTGCGAAGCGCCTGCTCATCAACATCGCAATGTCCGAGGACACCCTCGCTTCCGATGTGGATACCGCATCCAAGATGATCACCGAGGCAGCTGCTCCGGATGTACAGTTCATCTTCGGTGCAGCATTCAAGGAGGATATGCAGGACGAGATGACGATCACCGTCATTGCAGCTGATTTCGGCGGCACATCGTTCAGCACCCCCAGAAGACCCAAGAAGGAAGAGCCGAAGAGCGCTTCCGGTATCGACAATTCTTTCGAGGTCGAAGCAGTTGAGGAGCCGCTCAAGATCGACAATCCGCTGCTCGACGACAAGATGGACTATGGTCAGCCCGCAGCACCGAAACGTCCTGAGAATGATTTTGATATGCAGGACATTTTTGATATTCTCGGCGGCCGCTAAGCAATTGTCGTAATATATCATAAAAGAGATCCTGCTGTCAATTCTGACAGCAGGATTTTTGTGCATTTCAAACCGTTTGTGAAAACTGCACTAAAATGGAGTGCTGATTTTTACGGATAATCTCTTGCAACTGCCATGAAAATATGATATAATAAAGATAATATGAAAAAGAAGCACGGTTCTATACTATTTGTATAGGAGCTTCGGCGAAGGAGAGATTGCTATGGATGGTATTCCGCAGAATGTACTAAAGCCCGCAAAATTCGGCGGCTTCGACAAAGACTCAGTCCTGACCTACGTGGATGAGCTCAATTCCAAGATCGAAGAGCTCGAAAAGGAACTGGCAGACCGTGAGGAAGCCGGTTCGAGCCAGGAGTCGCAGCTTGTACAGGAGTACAAACGGGATCTGGAAGCTGCACAGAGACAGGCAGCAGAATACCAGAAGGCTGCTCAGGCAAGTGCCGCCCAGCTCAAAGATGCAACCGAGAAGGCTACCAAGCTGGCGGTTGCCCTGAAAGCTGAGCAGGACGGCAGAAGAGCCGATGCCCAGCAGATGAAGCAGCTGCTCAATCAGGCACAGTCCCAGGCTAAGGCTGGCGATGACACCAAGGTGAAGGAGCTCCAGCAGGAGATCGTAGCTCTCAAGGGCGAGATCAGCACGCTGACCTCCGAGAACACCAAGCTCAAGACCAGCGCAACGGCAAGCGGCGAGCTTTCCGCTTCCGTGCAGCAGCTCAAGGATGATCTGACATCCAGCGAGAAGGAAATGGGCGACCTCAAGTCTCAGCTTGAAGAGACGACCGCTGCGCTTGCCAATATGGAGGGCGAGATGTTCGCCAAGGATTCCCAGATCGAGGAGTACAAGACCAAGGCTGAGGATCTGGAAAAGAAGGTAGCAGAGCTCGAGGATAAGGTCACTGAGCTGGAGAACAGCGACAGCGGCTTCGATCCGGGCTTTGATATGAGTGCGCTCTATGCAGAGGCACAGAAGAATGCCCAGCAGCTCGTCAAGACGGCGAAGATGAACGCTGACAAGACGACCCGTGAGGCAGACGAGAAGGCAAAGAAGACCGTAGCCGATGCCGATGCACAGGCAAAGAAGACGGTCGATGATGCCAATGCACAGGCAAAGAAGACCGTTGACGATGCCAATGCCAAGGCTAAGACAACGACCGAAGAAGCGACCGCAAAGGCAAAGAAGACCGTTGCCGAGGCAGACGCACAGGCAAAGCTCACCCTCGACGAAGCAAATGCCGAGGCAGAGCGCATCCTGCGTGAGGCTGAGGAGCGTATGTCCAGCGCCAATGCAGAGGCAGAGACCATCCTGAGCACTGCAAGAACAGAGGCTGAGGCTGAGTCCGTCCGCATCAAGAAGGATTCCGTAGAGCAGGAGCGCCGTGTGCGCCAGCTCACTGCAACACTGCACTCCATGCTGACCATCGAGATCGACGGTTTCGAGAAGAGCATGAAGGAAGCAGGCGAGCTTATGGCTCGTGCGGCAAAGACCGTCAACGAGCGCATCAGCGAGACCAATGCGATCATCACCGAGGCAAGATCTTCTGTTGAGGAGACCACCAAGCTCGAGAATGAGAAGATGGATGACATCATGGCAGGCAATGTGCCGGCAGATGCTCCCATCCCGCAGCCCGCAGCAAAGGAAGAGGCACCGAAGTCCGTCAAGGGCTCTCCGGCGATCACCGATGACTTTGCAGAGTCCATGATGCATGATTTTGCAGCAATGCCCGATCCGGAGAACAATCTCCGTGTACCGAGCGACAAGCAGCCGACTCCCATGAAGAAGCCGGCAAAGGTCTCCAGCTTCAACATGAGCGACCTGATCAAGGACGCAGAGGCTGCGGTGACTGAATAATTCTGAGGTGATGAACATGCCAGAGGTACGGCGTATCCGCACCGAAGCATTGAAGGATGCCAAGCTCCGTGTCGGCGAGAAGATATTGCTTTCGGGCTATGTCTACACCGCACGGGATGCGGCACACAAGCGCATCGCAGCCATGCTCGATGCCGGCGAGGAACCGCCCTTCCCGCTCGAAGGCGCCGTGGTCTACTACGCAGGGCCCACCCCTGCACCGCCGGGAAAGCTGATCGGCTCCTGCGGACCCACGACCTCCGGACGGATGGATCCCTATGCCCCCCGACTGCTCGATCTCGGGCTTGCCGGGATGATCGGCAAGGGGGAGCGTTCCCAGGCAGTGCGTGATGCGGTCGCCCGGAACGGCGCAGTCTATCTCTGTGCAGTCGGCGGCGCAGGCGCTCTGGCAGCCCGCTGTATCAAATCGCTCGAGGTCATCGCATTCGAGGATCTCGGCTGCGAGTCGGTGAAGCGGCTGTATATCGAAGATTTCCCCTTGGTCGTCTGCAACGATGCCGATGGCGGCGACCTGTTCTCCGAGGGCAGAACAGCCTTCCGGAAGGAGGATGCACTTGGCGGCGTTTGAGACGCTCAGTGATGAGGCATTGGCGGCTGCGGCAAAGGATTCCGTGGAAGCGGAGGGCGTGCTGCTGTCGAGGTATCTTGGCCTGATCCGGTATCATGCCGGAAGAATGGCTGGCTGTGCCGATGCGGATGATCTGGTGCAGGAAGGGCTGATCGCCCTGCTGCGTGCGATCCCGCAGTTTGACGGCACACGGGAAGTGAAATTTTCCTCCTATGCACAGACATGCATCCTCAACCGGATGCGGAGCTTTGTGCAGCGGGAGTCCAGAAATGCAGTTCCCTGCGATGATCTGGTACAGGTCATGGAAGAGCAGGGTGAGCTTGCAGACCCGGACACACCGGAGAGCATTCTGGTGGAGAAGGAGAGCTATGCGCAGCGCCGAATGCAGGTGATGGCATTGCTGTCCGCCCGGGAATGGGAGATCCTGCAATGCGTGATGGACGGCGCCTCCTATGCCGAAGCAGCCGCAAGGCTGGGCATCGCAGAGAAGGCGGTGGACAACGCTATGCAGAGAATACGCAGAAAAATGCGTGCCGTGCGGAGTACGGATTACTTCGATCAATAACGTTCGTCAGCCTCCGGGCTTTCGATAAAGGGCTTGTAGCTTAATCAGAGCAGTTTCTTCTTTAGGTATTCACTGGCATATCTCTTGGTATTCACTGGCATATCTTCTGTGGAAAAAGGTGGCGGTATCAACTCCGTCCGTAGTCCGAAAAACAAATTTCTCAAAGTGAGGTAAAAAACCATGTACGAAGACAAGACTTTAGTTTGTAAGGACTGCGGCAATGAGTTCGTATTCACTGCCGGCGAGCAGGAGTTCTATGCAGAGAAGGGCTTCGAGCACGAGCCCCAGAGATGCAGAGACTGCCGTGCAGCCAGAAAGGGCGGCGCTAAGGCTCCCAGAGAGATGTTCACCGCAACATGCGCAAGCTGCGGCGGCGAGGCTCGTGTACCGTTCCAGCCCCGTGAGGACAGACCGGTATATTGCAGCGAGTGCTTCGCCAAGATGCGCGAGGAATAAGAATTGTTCAGAAAGCACGGCTTCATGCTGTGCTTTCTGCGTACCACGAAAAGGAGAAGAACTATGGTAGTAACAAAGGACACCGTGATCGGCGACATCCTCGACGAGAACCTCGAGATCGCCGCACCGTATTTTCTGGGCATCGGTATGCACTGCCTGGGCTGCCCGGCATCCCGTGGCGAGACCATCGAGGAGGCATGTGCGGTACACGGCGTAGATCCGGATGAGCTGATCGCAAAGCTCAACGAAGCATTTGGCAACTAAGAAGCCGAAAAACAGGGCTGCCCGGTGCAGCCCTGTTTTTATAAAATGACATAGCAGAACGCTATGACCGGGAGGAGACCAGAATGGAAACGTCAGCCAAAAGCAATACTCTGAAGATCACCGTCATCGTCTATGCGATCCTGTTCTATGCCATTTGGGCGCTGTATGAATTTTTCGGGAAAGCGATCCTCGGCAGCATGATCGCCGATGACGACCTCTTAGAGCTCGTCGAGGAAGTCATCAAGAACCTTGTCTGGACACTTCCTGCCATGCTGCTGGTGTGGCACTTCCGGGATGAAGTGCTTGTGAAATTGAAGGACATGTTCACCACGAAGGTGAACTGGCTGCATTATCTGCCGGTCTTTGTGCTGTTTGTGGTATTTAACATCGGCTTGAATCTCTTCTGGTCGCACAGCCTTCATATCGATCCCAAACTCAGTATCGTCCAGATCATCGTACTTCTGAGCACGGGTCTGACGGAGGAAATGGTCTTTCGTGGCTGGCTGCTCAATGCAACCTTCAGCCAGGAGAAGAACCGGCAGTGGATCGCCATTGCCGTGAATGCCGTGATGTTCTTAGCGATCCATTTCCCCATCTGGATCATGAAGGGGAGGTTCGTGAGCACCTTCACATCGGGCTCCTTCCTTGTGATACTGGCGCTTGGTGTGATCTTTGGTGTATCCTTTGTCAAAAGCAAGAACATCCTCGTGCCGATCAGCCTGCATATCTTCTGGAATCTGATCGTGGGTCTGTTTGAATGATACAAAACCAACCGGAAGGAGGATACCAATGCTCAGTGCAAGACTACAGGCATGTGCCGACTATGTGACCACCGGCGGGATCGTCTGCGATGTGGGGACGGATCATGCGCAGCTGCCGGTGTATCTGATACAGCAGGGGATCGCCGCCGAAGCGATCGCTGCCGACATCGGAGAAGGCCCCTTGCAGGCGGCAGAGCGCACCATTGCTGCTAACGGTCTGACCGGGCGCATCCGGACGGTCCTCTCGGACGGGCTGGCGCACATCCCCGCCGACGTGACCGACATCATCATCGCCGGCATGGGCGGTGAAACGATGGTGCATATCCTCGAATCGACCCCGTTCCCGCTCGACGGCAAGCGCCTGATCCTCCAGCCGATGACCAAGGCGGAGATCCTGCGGGAATGGCTCTATACCCACGGCTATGCCATCCGGCAGGAGCGCTGTGTCAGGGAGGAAGACCGCCTGTATGCCGTGCTTTTAGCGGAATACACAGGCGCCAAGTACAAGATCCCGCTCTGGGCGCTGCGCATCGGTGCGATGGATCTGAACGATCCGGACTGCCATGCCTATGCCGAGCGGCAGCTTGCCCAGCTCACCCGCCGCAGCGAAGCCATGCGCAACGCCGGAACACCCGACGAAGCAGCCGAAGAAATGACCGCAGCCCTGCGGCAGCGAATGGAGGAATTCAGATGACCGTACAGGATATTTACAACGCAGTTGACGCATTTGCGCCGTTTGCAACGCAGGAACGATGGGACAACTCCGGTCTGCTGGTCGGCTCACCCGGCTGTGCAGCGGAGAAGGTGCTCGTATCGCTCGATATCTCGCCGGCAGCCGTGCAGAAAGCAGCGGAGCTCGGCTGCGATGTCATCGTTTCCCATCACCCCGTCATCTTCACGCCCATGAAGACGCTCCCGACCGAGAGCCCGGTCTATGCGCTGGCAAAGTCCGGCATTGCGGCGATCTGCTGCCATACCCCGCTCGACATCGCAGCGGGCGGCATCAATGACCTCCTCGTGGAGCGCCTGCGAGCTGTGCTGGAGCTTTCAGCTGAGACAGAGCCCCTCGATGAAGTCGGCTGCGGCAGGATCGTCACCTTCCCGGCAGAGCTGCCCGTGAAGACCGTTGCGGAGGCAGCCAAGACCGCCCTCGGATGCAGCAGCGTCCGCTTTTCGGCAGGGGAGCGCTATGTCAAGCGCCTCGGCATCTGCTCCGGCTCCGGTTCCTCGATGCTCGAGGAGATCGCCGGCACCTGCGATGCTCTCCTGACGGGCGATGTGAAGCACGACCGCTGGTACAAGGCGGAGGAGCTCGGGCTCGGGCTGATCGACTGCGGGCATTATCACACCGAGATCCTCATGGTGCCCTACACGGCGCAGAAGCTCCGGGAAGCCGTGCACGGCGTGGAGGTCTTTGAATTCGTGGAAGGAGATCCCTGCTGCTATGTCTGAGACCATCTGGCGCTGCCCGGTCTGCGGCAGCCCGCTGTACCCCGTGGAACGCAGCCTGAAATGTGAAAACCGCCACAGCTTCGATCGTTCCCGCAAGGGCGATGTCCATCTGCTCCCTGCCAACAAGATGCACGCCAAGCTCCCCGGCGACAATCCGGAGATGGTGCGAGCCCGCCATGCATTTTTGCAAAAAGGCTATTATGCGCACCTTCTGCAAACCCTCTGCGAAGCGGCAGAGCGGCTCCCCGACGGCGGAACGCTCCTCGATGCCGGCTGCGGCGAGGGCTATTACACCGCCGGCGTGCTGCATTCCCTCGATGAGAAGGGAAAAACCTGCCATGCCTATGGCGTAGACATCTCCAAGACCGCTGCCGGCTATGCAGCCAAAGCCGATCCCCGGCTGGACTGCGCCGTGGCAAGCGTGTTCCATCTGCCGGTGCAGGATGCTTCCTGCGACATGCTCCTGAGCATCTTCTCACCCTACTGCGGCGAGGAATTTCAGCGTGTCCTGAGACCGGGCGGTCACCTCGTCATGGCGATCCCGGCGGCACGGCATCTCTGGGAGCTCAAAGCGGCAGTCTACGACAAGCCCTACGAGAACGCCGTGCGGGATTACGCATTGGAGGGCTTCGATTTCGTGCAGAAATATACGGCAGAGCGCCGCATCACCCTCGACAATGCGGAGGACATCGCCGCACTGTTCGGCATGACGCCCTACGCCTATCGCACCGGCGCCGCCGAACGGGAGCGCCTTGCCGCTTTGCAAACTTTAACGACCGAAACAGCCTTTGAAGTACTTGTCTACCAAAACCAACCCTAAAAAGGAAAAAAGATGCAGGTGCAGGAGGCTCAGCCTCCTGCCGAGGGGGAAAGGGGGGTGAGAAGCCCCCCTAATCGGGCGATAGCCCGACGAAAACCATCACATGAAAAGGAGACTATCATGGCATTTGACGGCGCCTATCTCTATACCATCCGCCAGGAGCTGCTGCCGCTGATCGGCGCACGGGCGGACAAGATCCACCAGCCCTCACGGGACGAGCTCATCATCCATCTGCGCAGCCGTGAGGGCACATCCCGCTTGCTCATCAGCACCGCCGGCGACAGCGCCCGGGTACACCTGACGGCAGTATCCATCGAAAACCCCGCTGTTCCGCCGATGTTCTGTATGCTGCTGCGCAAGCACCTCGGCAGCGGCCGCCTGACGGATGTCCGGCAGGAGGGGCTTGACCGCGTGCTGTTCCTCGATTTCGAGTGCATGAATGAGCTGGGCGACTACGTGAACCTGACGCTTGCCTGCGAGGTCATGGGACGCTACTCCAATGTCGTCCTCATCGGCAATGACGGCAAGGTCATCGACAGCCTGCGCCGCAACGCCGATGTGACAAGAGAGCGTGTGCTGCTGCCGGGGTTTGCCTATGAGCTGCCGCACCGGACGGGACGGCTCAATTTTCTTGAGACCGATGATGATACCATTGTGAATGCGCTGCTCCTTGCCCCCGATCAGCGGCTCGACAAGGCACTGGTCGGCATCTTCGAGGGCGTTTCACCGCTTCTGGCGAGAGAATGGGCATATTTTGTGAGCCGTGACGGCATCCGCACCGGCGAGATGACGCAGGATCACCGTGACCGCCTGCTGTTCACCATCCACGAGACCAAGCGGATGCTCCTCGAAAACGACTGTAAATTCCACCTCCTGAGCACCCCGGAGGGCGCATTGAAAGACTATTGCTTCCTGCGCCCGCAGCAGTACGGCGCCCTGATGGTCGTCAAGCCCATGCCCTCGGCGAGTGCGGCACTCGATGAATTTTATGCACAGCGTGACCTCCGTGCCCGGATGAAACAGCGTGCGAATGACCTGTTCCGGCTTGTGATGACCCGCATCGAGCGCACGGAGCGCAAGCTGTCCAACCAGCGGCAGGAGCTTGCCGAGACGGAGAAGATGGAGCAGAACAAGCTCTGCGGCGACCTCCTCTCCGCCAATCTCTACCGCATCGAAAAGGGCGATACACAGGCGGTCTTAGAGAATTTCTATGATGAGAACTGTCCGCAGATCACCATCCCGCTCCGTGCCGAGCTCACGCCCTCCCAGAATGCCCAGCGCTACTACACGCTTTATAGAAAAGCCGCCACAGCGCAGGAAAAGCTCGCCGCCCAGATCGCACAGGGCGAGGAGGAGCTTGCCTACTTAGAGAGCGTCTTCGATGTGCTGAGCCGTGCCGAGACGGAGAGCGACCTGCTGCTCCTGCGGGATGAGCTCGTGCAGCAGGGCTATATCCGGAACCGCAGCCAGAAGCAGAAGCCCCCGAAGCAGATGCCGCCGCTGCTGTTCCAGTCCTCCGACGGCTTCCCGATCCTCGTCGGCCGCAACAACCGCCAGAACGACCAGCTCACGCTGAAAGAAGCATCCAAAACAGACATCTGGCTGCATACCCAGAACATCCCCGGCTCGCATGTCATCCTCGTGACAGACGGCGCCGAGCCGAGCGAGACCGCCATCCGGGAGGCAGCCGTGCTGGCAGCGTATCACTCGAAGGCAAGAGATTCTGCACAGGTGCCGGTCGATTTCACAAGGGTAAAATTCGTCAAGAAGCCCGTCGGCGCCAAGCCCGGCATGGTCATCTTCACGAACCAGCAGACGCTCTATGTCAAGCCGGATGCTGCACTCGCCGAAAGGCTGGCAGCGAAATGAACCGGCGCCTTGATGCGGCATTTTTCCGCCGGGACTGTCTGAAAGTCGCCCCGGATCTGGTCGGAAAGATCCTCGTCCACCGGCTCCCGGACGGGACGGAGCTGCGGGAGCGCATCGCCGAGACCGAGGCATACCGCGGCACGGAGGACGAGGCATGTCATGCATCCAAGGGGAGAACGCCCCGCAATTCCGTCCTCTGGCGGGAAAGCGGGGTCGTGTATGTCTATCTCTGCTATGGAATGCACCACCTGCTGAACGTCATCACCGGCGAGCCCGAGCAGCCCCAGGGCGTGCTCCTGCGGGCAGGGGAGGTGCATGACGGACCGGGCAAGCTGACGAAATATCTCCGGATCACCAAAGCCCAGAACGAAGGCAGCTTCGCGGATGAAGGCGAGCTCTGGTTCGAGGATGACGGCTTGCGCCCGCAGCTCCGGACAGCGCCCAGGGTCGGTATCGACTACGCCGGCGAGCCGTGGAAAAGCAAGCCGTGGCGGTTTATCATGGTGAAAGAATAATGGCGGCGAACTGCTCTCATAAGGACTCCAAACCCCCGCCATTTTTGCCCATCCCGATGCAAATCCTCCGAAAAAAGCAAAACCCCTGCAACAGCAGGGGCATTTACCTCATATTCATGACCTGTTCAATGCTTCAGATACGATCTTACAAGAACCTGCAAGAGCTCGTCACGGTCGATGTGGCGGATGAGGTTCCGGGCGTTATTGTGTGTTGTGATGTAGGTCGGATCCTCGGAGAGGATGTAGCCGACGATCTGGTTGATGGGATTATAGCCCTTCTGGACAAGCGCATCATAGATGATAGTCAGAGTCCGTTTGAGTTCGATTTCCCGCTCTTCGTTCATTGAGAATGTCATTGTTTTATCGTTCATGATGCTTACCCCCTTACGGAAATATGTTACCATTCCTATTATAACTGATTCCGGCGTGTTTCACAAGGGGTTCTGATAGATTTCCTTTCGGATTCTACGTTTTGTAGAAAAAACCGATGTTGAATTTGTTGAAATGCAACAAACAAAAAGCAGCATTTGTCCTGACAAGTCCGAAAAGACATACAGGACAAAAGCGTTTTCTCTGCAAAAGTATATTTTTGAGGGTGCCGTGTACTCTCAGCCCCGCACTTTCTTGACAATTTCCCTGTGCTATGCTATAATGAGAAAAACAGACAACAGGGAGGAATGACCTATGCTGCAAATTGATCTGACCGGAAAGATCGCCCTCGTGACCGGCGCCTCCGGAGAGCTGGGACGTGTGATCGCACGGACGCTGGCGGAATGCGGTGCCGATGTGGCAGTGCATTACTGCGGCAGCCGTGAAAAGGCGGAGCGTACCGCCGAGACCGTGCGCAGCCTCGGACGGCGTGCCGTTGTCGTGCAGGCGGATGTGACCGACGGCGAGAGCGTCCAGGCGATGCAGAAGCTCGTGAAGGAACAGCTCGGCACCGTGAGCCTGATCGTGGCAAATGCCGTGATCCAGTACAAATGGACAAGCATCCTCGAACAGCCGCTGACCGATTTCCAGAGCCAGTTCGACTCCTGCGCCATGCAGACCGTCCATCTGGCAAAGGCGTTCCTGCCTGATATGATCGCACAGGGCTACGGGCGCTATGTGGCGATCAATACGGAGTGCTCCGCCCTTGCCGAACCGGGCGTCGGTGCCTATACGGCTGGAAAGCGAGCGCTCGACGGCGTGGTGCGCTGCCTTGCCAAGGAGGTCGGCACTTACAATATCACTGTCAACCAGGTCGCACCCGGCTGGACGATCTCGGAGCGTGACCGGAATGAGCATACCGAGGCAGCTCCTGACTACGACAAGACCGTACCGCTCGGCAGACGCGGCACGGATCAGGAGATCGCCAATATGACAGCCTTCCTGCTGTCCGATCTGGCGAGCTTCACCACCGGCGCCTACATCCCGGTATCCGGCGGCAGAGTGATGCCGGCGATCTGAGCACAGGATCGGCGCAGACCAACTCCATACACGAACGAAAGGGGGAACGCACATGGACGATCACGAGCATATCTGCGGAGAGTGCCAGCATCATCAGAAGCTGATCGACGACCTGGCCGGACAGATGCCGGATGCCGACATCTTAGCCGACGTCGCCGAACTGCTCGGATTGTTCGGCGACAAGACCCGTGTGCGCATTTTGTATGAGCTGCTGCGGGAGGAGCTCTGCGTGAGCGACATCGCACAGCGCCTCGGCATGACCGCATCGGCGATCTCCCACCAGCTCCGCATTCTGAAGCAGGGACGGCTCGTCCGCAGCCGCCGGGAGGGGAAGACGGTCTTCTATTCGCTGGCGGACTCCCATGTCAAGACCATTTTTTACCATGCGCTGGAGCATGTGACAGAATAGCATCTACCACAGGAAAACAGCTGTGCTGCGTCACATTGTCAGAAAATAGCATTACCGTGGGGTAAATACTTCTGTTCAGTTCGTTTGTGCATATCAGTGCAATTTGCCGTGAAAAATCATGCAATTTAGTATCTTGCTTTTTGTGCAGTTGTATGTTATAATGTAATCAGGCTATAATTTTTACACCAACAGGTGCAGAAGAGGAGAGGCTTATGAGGAAAATGAAAGCGGTGCTGGCTTCCATGCTGGCAGCTATGCTGTGCCTTGCAGTCACCGGCTGCGGCGGCGGAGAGAGCTCCGGCGGCGCACAGTTTGAAAATAGAGATGTCGATGCCCAGACCCGTGAGGAGCTTGCAGCGCTTGCCACGGCGGATGCGCGTCTGACCGGCGAGCTCGAGAACAAGACCATCAAGTGGCTGTCCGACTGGCCGATCGACTCCGAGGGTACCGGCAAGACCACCCCGATCGACCTGGCGATCTTCCAGGAGCGCTACGGCGCCAACATCCAGTGGTACCAGTGTACCTATGAGCAGCGCTATGACCAGCTTGCCAACTACATCAACTCCGACGAGGGCATCGACTTCTTCTACGCAGGCAATTTCGATGCCTTCCCGAAGGGCGCCATCAAGAAGATGTTCGTGCCGTTCGATGAGTATATCGACCTTGACAGCGACCTCTGGAAGGATGTCAAGGACATCAATGATTCCATCGCCTGGAAGGACGGTCATTACATGGCAGTCGTCCAGCTGACCGGCGACAACTGCGCCGTTGTTTACAACCGTGACACGGTGGCTGAAATGGGCTTCGAGGATCCGGTCAAGCTCTACGAGAAGGGCGAATGGGACTGGAACAAGTTCCAGGAGATGCTCGAAGCATTCGTTGACCTCCCGAACCAGAAGTACGGTCTGGACGGCTGGTGGTTCGAGTCGGCACTGTCCGCAACGACCGGTGTGCCCTACATCGGCATGGAGAACGGCCAGCTCGTGAACAACCTCTCCAACGGCGACATCGAGCGTGTGCAGAATTACATGTACGGGCTGAACACCAAGGGACTCGTTGCCATCGGCGTGGGCGATTTCGGCTGGACAGCGTGCCCGCAGTACATCGGCGAGGGCAAGGAGCTCTTCTATCCGATCGGTCTGTGGGATCTGTATAATGTCGCAAATGAGACGAACCTCAAGGGCGAGCCGACCGGCTGGCAGGTGACCTACGGCGAGAACTGCATGTTCGTGCCGATGCCGAAGGATCCCGAGGCGGATGATTACTACATCCCCGCCAACATGGAATCCTACTGTTTCGTCAAGGGCGGCGGCAACCCGGAGGGCGTGGCACGTTACCTCGACTGCAAGCGTCTGACCCTCATCAATGAGGATATCCGCAAGATCTCCGACCAGCAGTTCCGTGACGACTACAAGTGGACGGACGAGATGCTCGAAATGAAGAAGGCAATGGACGAGATGGCAATGGAGCATCCGGTCATCGACTTCAAGAACGGCATCAACACCGATCTGACCAGTCTCATTGATGACAATGCCACGGGTATCCGTGCATCGGCAAAGGGCATCCTCTGGAACGAGACGCTCAGCGCCCTCAAAGATCCGGTGCAGACCATGCTCGATGAGGCAAATAACAGCTAATTGAGATATTTTTGCTCAAAATTCACAAAAAATACTTGAATTTCATTCAGCTTTATGCTATAATACAAATAGATATAGGGTTCGTAGGAGGCGTGTGTCTATGAATAGAATCTTGGTGACAGGCGGCTGCGGCCTGATCGGAAATCATGTTTGCTCTGGTTTTTTGAAGAAAGGCTTCGAGGTCGTTGCAGTAGACCGCCAGCCGAGCGATTACAATATGGAGAAGGAGAACTTCTCCTTCTTTGAGGCAAAGCCCTCGGAAAAAGGCAGATATGCCGAAGTTTTCGAGAAATTCAAATTCAATACCGTCATTCATATTGCCAATACGGCGGACAATGACATCGGCCCGATCATCACGGATGCTGAGATGAAGGAAAGTGCGGCGATGGATGAATATATCTATCGTTTTGCGATCGCACATGATGTGGAGCAGTTCATCCTCATCAGTACGACCCAGGTGTATCAGATGCCCAAGACCCGTGAGCCGCTGCGTGAGGACGACTTCATCAAGCCGGTGACGAACTACGCCAAGCTGAAGTATGAGTCCGAGCAGCACATGATCAAGGACATCGGTCGTGCAAGGGGCATGATGGTGGCGATCATCCGTGTTGCGCCTGTTTACACGAAGGAATTCTGCGCCAATCTGGAGTCCAAGATCACCGACCCGAAGGACAATACGAAGTTCGTCTACCGTACCGGTGAGTATGGCTTCCACATGTGCTGTGTCCACAATCTGGTTGACTTCCTGCTGACATTCGTCCAGGCAGCCGAGGATCACAGCTACAGCGGCACCTACAACATGGCTGACAAGAACCTGACGATGGCATCCGAGATCATCGAGTACATGAAGGAGAACCACCGTATCGGCGTTGTATTGCAGCGCAATCCGCCGAATACCAGCCTGAAAATGATCGCCAACCTCATCGACAACAAGGAGATGAAGACGAACTACCGGTTCCTGGATTTCACCCGAATACTGACGAACAACATGTTCGACATCATGAAGGCGTCGAAATACTGCTCCTTCCGGTGGACAGTCAAGAATACCAAATAAAAAAGATCCCCCTGCTCAGGAAGCAGGGGGATCATTTTGCATTCAGGCGTTCTGGGAATCATACGCTTCTCTTACCGCTCTTGCAAGCTGATCGGCGCAGGAGGTGGGTTTGTTGCCGCAGGTGTTGCCGAGGAGCTTCTCCTCGATCTCCGCCACGGTCATGCCGTCCACGAGCTTGCCGATGGCTTTGAGATTGCCGTTGCAGCCGCCGATGAACGCCACATCCGTCACGACATCGCCGTTGAGTGTAAAGCTCAGCTGTACCGGGCAGACGCCCTTGGGCTGGTAGGTGATTTTTTTCATAGTTTTCTTCCTCCATATACATTAAGATGCAGGTGCAGGAGGTTCAGCCTTATGCCGAGGAGGGTTCAGGGAGGGCTCGGGTGAACACCCCGTCCCCTCTGTCACTTCGTGCCACCTCCCCGCCCCGTGGGGAGTCTTCCCTCACTGAGTCGGCTGAAAGCCGACAGATCCTCCGCTTACTTCTTATTCTTCATCTGTACCATCTTGTAGACAAAGACCTCGATCGAGATCAGCGCCAGCAGACCGCCGCCGATGATCCACGGCAGATTGCTGCTGCCGCCCTCGGACTTCTTCTCCTGCTTGCTGTCATCGGACTTGGCACGGACAGGCGTGTTGTCGTCCTTGGCATTCACGGCGATCTCGGATGCCTTCTCCTCGTCATAGGTCTGCTCGGTGTTCGGCTGACCCTCGCCGCCGTCGTTGGTGGCATTGGAGACATGCCCTGCCACGATGCCGCCGTTCTGCTCACAGAGATAGCTCGTCAGCCATGCCAGCGGGGTGTTCCAGTTGATGGTACATTCGTTGACCGACCACGCTTCGATATGATCAAGGTAGCACTTCTCCGGCGGGATGGTGCCCTTCTTCCAGCCGGAACCACGCACCCACGGATCCTCCATGCCGGAGTTCGGACCGCCGACCAGCACGCCGCAGGGTGCCTTCGGGAACTGATCCGACAGCAGGTTCGACCACCAGCGATGGTGGGGATACTCGACACTGTGCGAGCCGTAGCCCGTCACATAGGAATAGTCCATCGGATTTCTGCCGAGGAGGTAGTCCATCGCACCCACAACGCCGTTGAGGTAGTCGGAGTTCTGGTTCATGTCATAGGCATACGCCATGATGATGGCATTGTCCGCCACGAAGGAGTTGGAGCCCCATGCATAGCCGGAATCGCTGTCTGCATAGCTGATCGTGCCGGCGCAGTAGGGAACGCCGTAGCCCTGCTTCCGTTCAAGCTCGACATAGACATCCGCTGCCTTGGTCAGATTCTCTTCGAGCGTGGAAGCCTGCTGGTCATTCAGCAGATCCTGGTGCAGCAGCAGCGTCAGAGAGCCGAGCGCCGCAGTGTGTCCCCAGTCAAAGCTGCCCGTGATGCCGGCAGCCTCGCCGCCCTTGAGCTCGGTCGGGATGGTATAGGCATAGCTGCCCGTCTGGATCGCCTTGTCGTAGTATTCGTCGCCGGTCGCCGCATACAGCTCGCAGGCTGCCCAGTAAAATTCATCCGTCGCATCGTCATCGCCGTAGGGGCCGCCGCCGACGGATTCATCGAGGGGGGCATACATGGCGGGATGCGCTTTTGCCGCTTCAAAGGCATTCTTCGCCGCCGTCAGACAGGTCTCCGCAAATGCCGGATCCAGATCCTTCCACAGGCGATAGCTCTGCGCCGCACATGCCGCAAGGTTCAGCGTCGCAGCTGTTGTCGGCGGCTTCAGGATACGCTCCTCATCGTCATCCGCCGGCGCTGTGGCAAGGGCAGTCCACTTGATGTCATGGACTTTGTGATAGACCATATCCTTGCAGTCGCCGTCCTTGACGATCATTTTCAGCATCCACTCCATCTCGTAGCGGGCTTCGTCAAGGAGATCGGGATAGCCGTTGGCATTCTCCGGGAGGTGCATGGTGCCGTCCGCATAGGCATCCTCCGTGCCCATTTTCAGGGCTCTTTCATATTCATTCTGCATGAGCCAGAGCGAGATGCCGCCGTTCACGACATATTTGCCGTGGTCGCCCGCATCGTACCAGCCGCCGGTCACATCCTGCGAACCGGAGGAAGCGCTGTAGCCCCAGGTCTGCTCGATCCTTGCATTGTCAGAGGTATGACCTGCCGGACGGGCAAGCGATGCCGCATCGCCGGAGGTGATGTACTGTGCCTCGATCGGGATGCCGGAGCGGTTCTGGTAGAAGTAGTTCAGCGAGTCATAGAGCAGCCCGGAATAGGTCTCCGTGATGCCGATGGCAAAGCTCCGGGAAGTTGCGCCCGTCTCGGCTTTGAGGGTGTAGGTGCCCTCCTTGTTATAGTCGGAGAAATCGAGCACCTGCACGGTGTCGCCGGATTCCTTGTCGAAGCCGAGGGGCTGGGATTTGCCGCTGTAGACAGACTTGCCGCTCTCGTCCAGGAGTTCGAACTTCACCTCGTCCGTCTCGGTCGTCAGGAGCGTTGCCCGCTTGGCAAGGTTCGGGAAGTAGCCGACCTGGTTCGTGAGGATCTCCGCACGCTGCCACTCGGGCTCATGTACATAGTCGTTGCTGTTGTCAGTCATGTCGATGAGCGCTAAGTTATCGAATTTCAGCTCCGTGCCGGCAGGGAAGCAGACCTGCGGGGTATACTGCCCGTCGCCGCCGAAGTGGAACGTCCACTCGCCGGTGCCGTTGGCATTGGTGGCACGCTCGCCGTTGGAGCCGAGGGTAAATTCATAGGAAAAGGTATTCCACGAATTGCCGTTGATGTTCACGCCCTGCCAGGAATTGTAGTCGCCCCACTGTCCGTTCGGCTGGGCAGCGCGGAGGGCATTCTCGATCTCCTCCTGCGTGGCATTCTCCTGATAGGTCATGTTCAGCATGTTGCCGTTGGAATGCCAGAGCTCTGCATCGTCATTGGTCATGTCACCGAGCTTGGCATACATCCAGCCGGAATTGCTTGCCCACACGCTGTAGGTCATGCGGTAGGTATGACCCTGCGTGAGGGTCAGGTTGCGGTGGCGGAACTGGCAGTCCCAGCGGTCCTCGCCGCCGTTGGAGACACCGCCCGGGTTGATGACGGTGATGTTGTAGGTGCCGCCGTCGATGGAGAAGTCCATCTTGCCGGTCGTGGATTCGCAGATGTGCCAGGGGAGCCCGACACCGTCCTGAAAATCCACCTGTCCGAGCTGCTCGCCCGCAAAGGCAGGCAGTGCCGCAGTCTGTGCAGCAACGGCGCACACGGCGCAGAGCTGTACCATTCGTTTGATCGCTTTCTTCATAGTTTTCCTCCATATTTCTCTTTTTTGTAAATCTTTATCTATAAATGACCATCTCCGCCAGCACGGGGGAGCCCCCGCAGGCAGATGCGAGCAGAGGCATCCTGTCAGGGAAGACCTATGCTCGCACTATGAGTGCACTCTACCGCTTGCTCCCGATGCTTCGCAAAGGGAGCAATGCTATTGCGGGGAGCCCCCCGCAGGCAGATGCGAGCAAAGGCATCCGGTCAGGGAAGGCCTTCGCTCGCATTCTGAGTGCGGGTTATAGGATAGATCAATATATGCGGGGGTTCCGGGTTCAGATACGCTGCTTGCGGCGGAGGGGGGAACGTATCCGTTCTCAGATCCCCGTTATGCACCCCGCTGCTTGCGGCGGCGGACTTTGTTGGCATACATCCGGGCATCGGCTTCCTCGATGTAGTCATCGAGCGTCTTGGCGGGATCGGCGGGGTCGCAGATGTAGCCGACGCTCACACCGACCTGATAGGGCTTGTCGGAGGAGGCGTTGTAGCGGTCGAGGAAATGCTCGATGTACTCGACATACTCTTCGATCAGGCCGTCCTCGTAGTCCGCACAGCCGATCACCAGGAACTCATCGCCGCCTGTCCGTGCGCAGATCTCACCGCATTCAAAGCAGGTGTTGAGCGCATTGGCAACGACCAGCAGCGCATTGTCGCCCTCGGCATGGCCATAGGTATCGTTGATATGTTTGAGCAGATCCAGATCCGCTGCCATGACAAAGAGCTGCTTGGAATCGGCATTTTCCTGCGCATTCTTGAATACGTCTTCTGCGAAGTGCATGAAGCCATGCCGGTTGTAGATGCCTGTCAGCGTATCACGCACGGCGCTGAGGAACAGCCACTGGTTCAGGCTGTTCAGGCTGTTGCGGATGCGCATGAATTCGAGTGCGTTGTTGATATTCCGTGTCCATGCATGATACAGCGAATCGAACGCCATGATCTTCTTGCCGAAGCCGATCGCCGCATAGCCGAAGCAGCGGGCATTGAAGTGCAGCGGCGTGAAGAACAGCGCTGTCGGTTCGTCCCGTTCCTCCTGCAAAACAGGCAGCAGATCGCTCCGGGGGAAGCGGAAATCCGGTGCGAGGTTCTGCTCCGGACCGAGCTTGGAGATGCGCAGGTGCATCATCTCGGTGTAGTCCTCGCATTCGGGGGAATCCTCGCCGTACTTGGTGGGATTGTCCCAGTCATCGTTGAGGCAGAGATAGAACTCATGCAGCCCGTTGATGAGATAGAAATGCGCCATGATCATCCGCAGCAGATCGTTGAGATTGGTCACGCCGTTGAGACGTTCCGCCATCGGGGTATCCTCGTACAGGCTGCGGTAGGTCTCGAAGTTCTTGAGCTCCCGCTGCCGCTTGTCGAAGCGCTGCTGGAAATCCTCGCCGCAGCCGCAGCTTTCGGCAGGGATCAGGTAGCCGACATCCTCTTTGACAAGCTCACAGACCTCACCGGTGAGCAGCTCGTGCGCCTTCTGGACGCCCCGTCTGCCCATGCCGACGATGGGACGCATATAGGACGTGATGGACGGCACATTGTCCGCCGATGTGGGGCCGGCATCATAGCTCGAGATCACAATATCGCCCGGCACCCTGACGCCCAGCTCGATCAGCCGGTTGCAGAGCGCGACAGCCATATTGTCACTTGCACAGACGACTGCCTGCGGCATCGGACGGATGCCGTTGCCGAATGCCTCGGCAAGCTCCGTGGCAGCCCCTGTCCAGAAATCGCCGTAGATGATATAGTCCTCCGGGACATCGAGCCCGTGGCGGTGCATGGCGTCGAGGAAGCCCTTGACACGTTCCTCCGCCTGATAATTGTCCTTGAAGCCGGTCAGGCACATGATGTCGGTGATGCCGTGCTTTTCGATCAGGTGCTCCGTGACCTTGGCAAAGGCGGAGCGGTCGTCCATCTCGACACAGTGATACCGCGCGTCATCGCTTTCGATCGCGATGATCGGGATATGGCAGCGCTCAAGTGTCGGAGTCACATAGCCGCGGACGGTGTCGCTGTAGAAGGAACAGGGGACGTACAGCACCGCATCGAACATGTCAAAATTCACCAGATCGAAGATCTTGTTCTCGCCCCGCTGGTAATCGGTCATTTTCTCATAGCAGAGAAAGGGCGAAAAGACGGCAACGTCATAATCCAGCGCATACGCCTGACTGATGATGCCCTGGAGGATCATATGCTGGTAGGATTGGTTGGTAATGCCTGCCATCAGAACAGCAAGCCTCTTTCTGAGTTTCATGCGGCACCTCCCTTCTGAACAAAAGTCACTTTTCTTTATTTTAACAGATTTTTATGCCGGATACAAGTATATTTTATGAATATTACAGCATCTTTGTCCATGCTCTATTCATAAATCGTTTTTGAAAAATACACATTTACCGCAGTGTCACGACCGTCACGCCGTCCTCGCCCTCGCCGTATAAGCCGTTGCGGAAGGATTTGACGCATTTCATGGATTTCAGTCGCTGCTGCACGGCTTTCCGGAGCAGACCTGTGCCCTTGCCGTGGATGATCGTGACCGTGCCGATGTTCGCAAGCACCGCACCGTCGATGAACTGCTCCATCTCATGCACGCCGTCATCGCAGGCATACCCCCGGATGTCGAGCTCCATCGAGCTTTTGCGCTCCACCTTGGCAGCGACCTGCCCACGGCGCTGGGGCTTCTTCTTCTGGGTCTGGGGGTTCTGCTTGGTCTTGTCGAGCAGGCGCAGACGGGAGACCTGGATCTTCATCTTCATGATGCCCATCTGCACGAAGACATTCCCGGAGTTGTCCGGATCCGCCGTGAGGACGGCTTCCTGTCCGAGGTCGGCAATGAGCACATGATCGCCCTTTTTGAGCGGGCGGGGGAGGACATACTCGCCGTTCTCATCCATCGAACCGATGACGGGATTGGCGGTCTTGTACATGTCCCGCAGCTGCTGCGCAGAGCTGCCCTTGACGGCGGAGACACGGCTGGCAAAGTCCGCCTTCTCCTTCTCACGCCGCAGCTGTTCGAGCTCGTCGAGCAGCGCATTGGACTGCGCCTTGGTGGACTCCACGATGCGCCCCGCCTGTGCAGCGGCACGCTCGAGGATCTCCTTTTCCTCATGGGCGGCGTTGTCACGCTTCTCCTGCCATTCGGCTTTGAGTGCCTCGGCTTCACGGCGGAGCTTTTCGGCTTCCTCACGCTCCCGTTCGAGCTCCTTCCGGGCTTCCTCATACTGCGTGATGACATGCTCAAAGCGGCGGTTCTCCTCGGAGATGAGCGCTTCGGCATGTTGCAGGATGACCTCCGGCACACCGAGCTGTCCGGAGATCGCAAAGGCGTTGGACTTGCCGGGTGAGCCGAAGATGAGCCTGTAAGTCGGTTTCAGTGTCTCGGTGTCGAATTCGCAGGAGGCATTGACAACATCAGGCGTATCGGCGGCATAGAGCTTCAGCTCCTGATAGTGCGTCGTCACCATGAGCTTGGCGCCGAGCTGTTTTAAGTAGTCGATGACGGAGATGGCAAGCGCCGCACCTTCCACAGGGTCGGTACCGCCGCCGAGCTCATCGAGGAGGACGAGCGTGGAGTCATCCGCTGTGTTCAGGATCTCCACCACGTTGAGTGTGTGGGAGGAGAAGGTGGACAGGCTCTGCTCGATGCTCTGGCTGTCGCCGATGTCGGCGAGGATGTGCCGGAACACGGAGACACGGCTCCCGTCCGATACCGGGATGAGCAGCCCGCACATGGTCATGGCAGTGAGCAGTCCGGCAGTTTTGAGCGCTACGGTCTTACCGCCGGTGTTGGGACCGGTGACGATGAGGGCGTTATGCCCTTCGCCGAGGGTCAGGTCGATCGGCACCGCTTTGCTCTGGTCGAGCAGAGGGTGCTTTGCCCGTTTCAGCTCGAGGACGCCGTCATCGGAGATGGCAGGGCGCACGGCTTTGAGCGAAGCGGCATAGTTCGCCTTCGCAAAGTAGTAGTTGAGCTCCGCACAGGTCGCATGGAGCCGCCGGAGCGATTCTGCCTCGGCGCCGACTGCGGCACAGAGCTTCTGTAAGATGTGGTCGATCTCCTCCATCTCACGGCTTTCGAGCAGGCGGATGTCGTTGTTCGCCTCGACGATCTGCATCGGCTCGATGAAGATCGTTGCACCGGAGGAGGATGTATCATGGATCAGACCGGCGACCTGGCTGCGGTATTCCGCCTTGACCGGGAGCACGAAGCGCCCGTCACGGATGGTGACATTGGTGTCCTGCAAATACTTCTGGACAGTCTTGTTCCGCACCATCTGGGCGAGGGTCTCACGCAGACCGGCACGCTCTTTCAGCAGCTTGCGGCGGATCTCGGCGAGGGTGGGGCTGGCGGCATCGGCGATCTCCTCCTCGGAGACGATCGAGCGTTCGAGGGTCGTCAGCAGTGCATCATTCGGCACGACCAGCGAGAAAAGATAGTCGAGCGAGGTCGCCGATTCGCTGCAATGCCCGTACCAGCCGGAGAGCGACTGCGCCTGCCGCAGCAGATCCGCCACGTCGAGCAGATCCCGCAGCGAGAGCCTTGCGCCGGTGGCAGCACGGGTCACCATGTTGCAGATATCCTTGAACCCCGAAAAGGGCGGTGTACCGAACTGCATTGCCAGCCGCAGTGCATCATCGGTCTTTTCCGTCTCACGCCGCACCTCTGCAAGGTCGGTGGACGGTTTTGTGCCGAGCATCATCGCACGGCTCGTTTCATTGGAGGTGAACTCGGCGGCTTTCGCCAGCACCTTGTCCAGCTCTAAGACTTGTTCAAATGGTTGCATGGTTACTCCTTATACTTGTTTCCGGAATCCGGAGTCGGAATATTATAAATGAAATTGCATTTGGGATAGTTGGGACAGCCTAAGAACTGGTTCCCGGCATAGCGTCCATATCTGGCAGTGCGCAGAACGAGCCTTGTACCGCACTTCGTGCAGAATTTGGGGATCTGCGTCTGTTCCGCAGCGCTTGGTTCAGGTGTGGGGCGATCCTTTGAGAGCTCCTGGCGTATGGCGCTGACATGTGCAGCTTTCTTGGCAGCATCAACTTGCGTCAGAGGCAGGAGCTTTTCATAGATCTGTGTGACCGTCGCCTGTTCAAGCACATCCGGGACAGCTTCCCAGACTTTTTTTAAATAGGTACGCAGTTGATTGCGCTTCATCACATAGACGCTCTCGTCGTTCAGTGTGATGTTTTTAAGCTCACATCGTTCTGAAAACACGATGAGAGAGTACATGGGCACATCGGATCCCAGATATTTTTTCAGCCATTCGATATGGCTGTGATTCTGCCGGATGGGGTTGTAGAAACGTTTTCTTGTTTTGTTGGGAAAGGATTGTGTCCAGTACTGGTCGTACTGCCGTCCAAAGATCCAACCGGAGTAGTTTTTGCTCTCGATGACGAAGATGCCTTTCTGTGTGAGAAAGACAAGGTCGATCTCCGAGGTACTGCCGTCATCTTTGGGAACGTAGAGATTGCGCAGTATTTTCCCCGCATTGCCGAGCAGGTTGGAGAGTTGCAGCTCTCCGGCGATCAAGGATTCACCGTACATTCCGATACGATCATCTGTCCAGATGAGCTCCTCAAGAATGTCAAGGATCAGGTCAAGCAGCATCTTACTTCCCCCCGCTAACCACCTTATAAAAATCAAGCGTCTGGAAATGCCTGTCGATGTGGTACTGCAAAAACGCCTCGGCGAAGGCATACAGCGGCTCCTGCGCCAGCTCCCCGAGTCTGAATGCGTAGATCTTCTCGAAGTCCGAAAGCACGATATGCCGCACCGCCTGCAAGGAGGCAGCCCGCATGTCGATCCAGTGTGCCATGCTCTCCGCAGGGCGGCAGTCCTTGCAGCAGAAATACCCGCCCTCGACCGAGAACGAGAGCTCCGCCGGGAGATAGGTCCCGCATGTCCGGCACATCACCACATCCGGCATGAAGCCGAGCAGCGATGCCGCCCGCAGCTCAAACACCGCCTTGATATGCGCCGTGGGATATGTCCCCTCGGAGAGGTAGTGCAGGCTGTTGAGCATCAGCCGCAGCAGCTCCGGCGTACCGGCTCTGGGAAGTACGGAAAAGCCGATGATCTGGGAGAAATACGACGCCAGCGCCACCGCCGGCACCGAACTGCGCAGCCCGTAAAAAATATGGATGGGCGAGACGCTGTTCAAAATGCGTGCCCGCCCGTGTTTCTTATCCGCAAGGCTGAACTGCGAATACGCAAAGAGCTGCGTGGCGCTGCCGGTCTTGCTTGTGATCTTGGCGGCGCCCTTGACGAGCACCTCGATCACGCCATATTCTGCGGTGAGGATGTCAATGAACCTGTCCTGCTCCCCCACCGGCGTCTGTGACAGCACGACGCCCTTCACATTCAGCATGTTCCAGCTCCTTAATGGCAGCGTAGGCAAGGTAATCCGCCACGCTGCCGCTTGCTTCAAAATCTTCCCAATCCATGTTGCAGACCTCCTTTACTGGGATAGTATCTGCAAAAATCATGGATTTATGTCTCATGCGCTTCGATCTGCAAAAAACGACTTTTTGAGCCATCAGCAGAAGCAAAAAGATGCCAGCCCGGGCTCCGGGCTTATTCCTCCGTTAATCCAAAGCTCCGGATGAGCCCTTCCTTGTTGCGCCAGTCCTCCTTGACCTTGACGAAGCATTTGAGGTTGACCTGGATCTCGAAGAAGCGTTCGAGATCCCGCCGTGCGGAGGAGGCGATTTTCTTGAGCATCGCACCGTTCTTGCCGATGATGATGCCCTTGTGGGTCTCACGCTCGCAGACGATGACCGCATCGATATCGAGCAGATCCTTGTCGTCACGCTCCGACATCTTCTCAATGGTGACAGCGATGCCGTGTGGCACCTCGTCATTGAGCAGGCGCAGGAGCTTTTCACGGATCATCTCCGCCGCCAGCACTCGTTCCGGCTGGTCGGTGAAGGAGTCATCCGGGAAGAAATGGACAGAGGGCTGCGCCAGCTCTGCCGCCACATTCATGATCTCGTCCAGACCGTCCTTTTCGGCGGCGCTGACCGGGATGATGGCGTGCGGATGATAGGTGTTCTCGATCTTGAGGAGGAGCGGCATCATCTTCGACTTATCTTCGAGCAGATCGACCTTGTTGACGATGACGATGCACCGGATCTTCCGGTCGGTGATGGTTTTCAGCATCTGCTCATCCTGCTCGTGGAGCCCCTTGGTGCAGTCGATGACATACAGCACCGCATCTGCATCCGTTGCCGAGGTCTCGGCTGCCTTCATCATGTGCGCCGAGAGCCGGGTGCGCCCCTTGTGCAGACCGGGTGTGTCAATGAAGACATACTGCGTCTCATCCTTCGTCAGGATGCCGGTGATGCGGGTGCGGGTGGTCTGGGGCTTGCTGCTGACCGATGCGATCTTCTCGCCGATCAGGGCATTGAGCAGCGTGGATTTTCCGGCATTCGTCCGACCGGAAAGCGTGAGAAAGATCGACTTTGTCATGCCTGATCCTCGCCGTTGTTGATGAAGGTCAGCTCACGGGAGATGCCGAGCTTCTCCAGCACGGACTCCTCCTTCTCACGCATGATGCGCTCATCGAGCGGGCTCTTCTCATGGTCATAGCCGAGAAGATGGAGCATGGAATGCACGGTGAGGAACCCGATCTCACGGGAGAGCGAGTGACCGTAGATATTCGCCTGCTTCACAGCCGTCTCGATGGAGATAACGACATCGCCGAGCAGCACATTGCCGGTCTCGGTGTCGATCTCGCGGGTGCCGTCCTCGCCGGTGAGCGGGAACGAGAGCACGTCTGTGACGCTGTCCTTGTTGCGGTATGCCTTGTTCAGGTTCTGGATCTCCTGGTTGGAGACGAAGGATACGCTGACCTCGGCATTGTCCGTGAAGCCCTCCGAGATGAGGACTGCGTGACAGCAGCGCCGGATCAACAGGCGGATGCCGGATGGGATCTTGACGGCGTTCTGATTGTTTTTGATGCTGACTTTGAGTTTTCCTGACTGCTGCATTAGTGTTTTCTCCCTTCCTGATAGTAGGCTTCATAAGCCTTGATGATGTCCTGTACGAGCTTGTGCCGTACAACGTCCTTTTCCGTAAAGCGTATCTGGGCGATGCCGTCCACACGCTTTAATACCTTCATTGCCTCGATCAGACCGGACTTGCGCTTTTCGGGCAGGTCGATCTGGGTGATGTCACCGGTGATGACCATTTTGCTGCCCTCACCGAGGCGTGTGAGGAACATCTTGATCTGCTCGGAGGTGGTGTTCTGCGCTTCATCGAGGATGATGAACGCATCGTCGAGCGTCCGTCCACGCATGTAGGCGAGCGGTGCCACCTCTATAATGCCCTTTTCCATATGGCGGGCAAAGGTCTCGGCGCCGAACATATCAAAGAGCGCATCATAGAGCGGTCTGAGGTACGGATCGACCTTGTCCTGCAGGTCGCCCGGCAGGAAGCCGAGCTTCTCGCCCGCTTCCACGGCAGGGCGGGTGAGGATGATCTTCTGCACCTCGTGCGCCTTGAATGCCTTGACGGCAAGCGCTACCGCAAGATAGGTCTTGCCGGTGCCGGCGGGTCCGATGCCGAGCGTCACGGTGTGTTTCCGGATGGCATCGACATAGTGCTTCTGTCCGACGGTCTTGGGTCGGACGACCTTGCCGGACACGGTGACGCAGATCCCGTCGCCGTCGAGCGTCCGGACGGATTCCGCTTCGCCGTCCTCGACCATCGAGAGACAGTAGCGGACGGTCTGCTCCGTGAGATGGCTCCCCTTGCGGGCGAGCTCCCCGAGGAGCCGCAGCGCAGAGGCTGCCTTGCTGACCTGCTCCGGTTCACCCGTGATCTGGATGTCCGCACCCCGGCAGAAGAGCACCACATTGTACTCCCGCTGGATGGTGAGCAGGTTCTCGTCGCAGCTCCCGAGCACGGCTTGCAGCTCGGCGGGCTGTTCAAAACTGATGGTTGTTTCTGACATAGGATCTCCTGTTGTTTCACATTAGGCATGGCTGTCCTGACCGATAGCCAATGACCCATGATTATTATACACCGAAACAACTAAAATGTCAATAAGGTAAGGCGAAAATTTTGGTGTTTATTGTTAAAATTTTCAGATGCTGTTCGGATTGTTGAAAAAATATTTCAAAAAGCACTTGACAAACCGGCAGAAATCGGGTATAATAGTCTACGAAAACAAAGCAGACACCTTGTGCCTCACCGTCTGACCCGGGACTCCGGTGCCGAAACGGTCAATATTTCTTCGCCGCAGCGTAGGGGATACGCATGTCCTGTCCTGCGGAAAAGAGATCGGTAGGGTGCAATTGTTTGCACTCTTTTTTGTTTTAAATTAACATGCTTGGGGGTGCCCGCAATAAGTAAGGAAACAAAGGACATTCAGATCAATGAAATGATCCGGGACAAAGAGATCCTGGTCATTGACACTGACGGATCGAAGCTCGGCATTATGTCGGCAAAGGACGCACAGAAGCTCGCAATCGAGAAGAACCTCGACCTGGTCAAGATCGCTCCGCAGGCAAAGCCGCCTGTGTGCCGCATCCTTGACTTCGGCAAGTATCAGTTCGAGCAGCAGAAGCGTGAAAAGGAAGCCAAAAAGAATCAGAAGGTCATGTCCATCAAGGAGATCCGTATGTTCTCTGCGATCGACACACATGATTTCGAGACAAAGGTGAATCAGGCGATCAAGTTCCTGAAATCCGGTGATAAGCTCAAGGTTTCTGTACGCTTCAGAAAGCGTGCGATCGCCCATCCGGAGCTGGGAGCAGAACTGCTTGACCGCTTCAAGGACGCATGTGCTGAGTTCGGTACGGTGGAAAAGCCTGCCAAGATGGAAGGCAGAAGCATCGTGATGTTCATATCCCCGAAGGCATCCAAGTAAGCATACCAAGTTAAAGGAGGAGCTATTATCATGGCAAAGAAAGTGAAGGTTAAAACACATTCCGGCGCAAAGAAGCGCTTCAAGATGACCGCTAACGGTAAGGTGAAGTATCAGCACACCAACAAGCGCCACAGACTGACCCAGAAGGATACCAAGCGCAAGAGAATCGCAAGAGGCGCAGGCGTTGCAGACGTGACCAATGCACCGACCATCAAGAAGCTGGTTCCGTATCTGTAAGCCGTCAGGGCACAGACAAACGTACAAAGACAAGGGAGTCCCGGCACATCTGTCCCGGTCGTCCCGCAAAAATCATCTGGAGGTAGATAACTATGGCACGTGTTAAGGGTGCAATGATGACTCGCAAGAGAAGAAATAAAACACTGAAGCTGGCAAAGGGTTACTTCGGTGCCAAGAGCAAGCATTTCAAGATGGCGAAGCAGGCCGTGATGAAGTCCGGTCAGTACGCTTACATCGGCAGAAAGCAGAGAAAGAGAGACTTCCGTCAGCTCTGGATCACCAGAATCTCTGCTGCGGCTAAGCTCAACGGCATGAACTACTCCACCTTCATGAACGGCTGCAAGAAGGCTGGTATCACGCTGAACAGAAAGATGCTCTCCGAGATCGCCATCCATGATGCAGAGGGCTTTGCAGCTATCGTAGCACAGGCTAAGGCTGCGCTTTGATTTGCGGTTAAAATCGGACCACGCTCTTTCTCATGCGTAAAGAGCGTGGTTTTGGTGTTTTTTGATGAAAAACAGGGAGAGGTGAAACGCTATGGAGCAGCAGACGGTCATCACATCGAAGGACAATTCCCTGATACGCCGTTATCGGCGTATCTGCGAGGATAAACGCTATCGGAACACCGAGCATGTCTTTGCGGCAGAGGGGCTGCGGCTCGTCTGTGAGGCATTGCAGGAGGGACATTGTGCATCGCTGTATGTCACTGAATCTGCCTATGAGAAATATGCAGACCAGCTCCGTGACGGCATCACCAAGCCTGTTATCATCTCGGATGCGCTCGGGAAATATCTCTCCGAGACAGAGCATCCGCAGGGGGTATTTGCGCTCTGCTACACCACCAGGACGCCCCTCCGCAGGGACAGTCTGCGCAGGGACGGACGCTATCTGGTGCTGTATGAATTGCAGGATCCCGGCAATATGGGGATGATCCTGCGGACGGCGGATGCCTTCGGGATCGACGCAGTGCTGACATACCAGTGCTGCGATGTGTTCAGTCCCAAGGTCGTGCGTGCCACGATGGGCGCCATCTTCCGGATGCCTGTGATCGAAGCACCGCAGGCAGATGTTCTCCGGCTGCATTTCGAGGAAAAGGGCATCCGCTCCTATGCGGCGGTGCTCCATCCGGATGCACAGCCTGTGACGAAAAGCAAACTCGGCAAGGGCTGTGCCGTGTGGATCGGCAACGAGGGCAACGGGCTTTCGGCAGAGGCTGTTGATGCCTGTGACGAAAAGCTCATCATCCCGATGCAGGGCAACGCCGAGTCGCTCAATGCAGCGATGGCAGCGGGCATCCTGATGTGGGAAATGGTGCGGAAGTAGCGGACAGCGGCGAGTGTTCAGTGATTCGTGTTTCGTGGACAGATCAGTCTGTCACGAAATAAAAAGGGCGGGTCAAGGGGCGCAGCCCCTTAAAACCCGATCCTCCCCGCTTGCGGAGGGGGGCTTTCATGGTTCTGAGGAGTTGTATCAGGGAATTGAGGTGAACGGGGAATGGAAGAAAAAAGCACGCTCTACTGGCTTTTGCTGGTGATGATCTTCGGCGTGGGCAGCAACCGGCTGCACAATGCGCTGCGCTCCAGTGAGACTGCCAGAGAGCTGTATTATACGCTGCATGATCCGGATTGCAGTCTGCTGACAGACAAGGAACGGCAGAGGCTCGGCAAGGCGACACCTGCCAAGGCGGAGCAGCTCATGGAACACTGTGAGAAGAACGGAATCGGGATCATGACCTGGGAGGATGACATCTATCCCGACCTGCTGCGGCGCATCTACAACCCGCCGTGTGTGCTGTTTTACCGTGGCGACATCTCGCTGCTGCATGAGCAGGTGACGCTGACGGTGGTCGGTGCCAGAAAGGCTTCGGACTACAGTCTGAAAACTGCCAATTTCCTGTGCAGCGACCTGGCAAAGCACGGTGTCGTGATCGCCAGCGGCTGTGCGCTCGGCATCGATGCGGCTTCCCACTGGGCAGCGGTCAATGCCGGAAAGCCGACCATCGGCGTGATGGGCTGCGGGGTGGATTACGACTATCCGAAAGAGAACCGGGCCCTGAAGGAGCGCATCGTGCAGAACGGTCTGCTCCTGTCGGAGTACTTCCCGGGCACATCGCCGCTGCCGGCGCACTTCCCGAGCCGCAACCGCATCTTAGCGGGGATCGGCGAAGCGGTGCTCGTGGTCGAGGCGGGTGCCAAGAGCGGCTCGCTCATCACGGCGAACCTTGCCTGTGAACAGGGCAAGCCGGTGTTCTGTGTGCCGCCGGCGGACATCTTCGACAAGCGCTATGCCGGAGCGGTCAGCTTCCTGCGGGACGGGGCGTATCCGGTGTTCGACATGCTCGACATCCTCTATGGATTATATATGAAATATCCCCATAAATTAGCGCTTTTTGATGAAGGGGATGTCTCCCGGACACAGGATTCCCTCGTGTTCCACACGGAGGAAGAGCCAAAGAAGGAGAAACCAAAGAAACAGAAGCAGCCGGTCAAGCTGCGGACGACACCTGTGAAAGACCGTCCGCCCATGCCAGAGGAAAAGCCCTATGAGATGCCTGCTGAGGCAACGCCGGAACAGCGCCGCATCCTCGAACTGCTGCAAAAGGGCAGTCAGAATGTGAATGCGCTCTGCGTGATGCTCGGGCTGGAGTTTGACACCGCCTCGATGCTGCTCATGGAGATGGATCTGAACGGCTGGATCGTGAATACAGACCGGGATAATTATGCATTAGCGGAGAACTGACAGTCTCCCGCCGAAAGGAGTGTTTGCTGCATCGTGCAGCCTGAATTATGTCAAATTTAGTGATCGTGGAGTCGCCTGCCAAGGCAAAGACCATACAGAAATATCTTGGTCCCGGCTATGAGGTCATCGCCTCGATGGGGCATGTGCGTGACCTGCCGAAGTCAAAGCTCGGTGTGGATGTGGAGAACGGTTTCACCCCGCAGTACCTCGATATGAAGGGCAAGGAGGACGTCATCAAGGAGCTGAAAAAGAAGGCAAAGAAGAGCGATGCCGTCTATCTTGCAACTGACCCGGACCGTGAGGGAGAAGCCATTTCGTGGCACCTGGCGCAGATGCTCCAGCTCGATATGAATGCCGACAACCGTGTTGCCTTCAACGAGATCACCAAGACCGGAGTGCAGGCTGGTATGTCCAACCCGCACCGCATCGACATTGACCTCGTCAATGCGCAGCAGGCACGGCGCATCCTTGACCGCCTTGTGGGCTATAAGCTCAGCCCGTTCCTGTGGAAAAAGGTCAAGCGTGGACTTTCCGCAGGACGTGTGCAGTCCGTTGCCGTGCGGCTGATCGTGGATCGTGAGGAGGAGATCCGGGCATTCGTCCCGAAGGAATACTGGAGCATCGACGCCAAGCTCCGCTCCCCGCACAGCACCAAGCAGTTCATGGCAAAGCTTGCTTCCGTGGACGGCAGCAAGATCGAGATCGGCAATGAAGCACAGTCCCAGATGCTCCTTGAACGTCTCGAAAAGGCAGCCTTCACCGTGACCGCCATCAAGAAGCGCGTCACCAAGAAGCAGCCCGCACCGCCCTTCATCACATCGACGCTCCAGCAGGAAGCATCCAAGCGGCTCGGCTTCCAGTCCAAGCGCACCATGAAGGCGGCGCAGGAGCTGTACGAAGGTATCGACGTGGACGGCATGGGCGCAGTCGGTCTCATCACCTACATGAGAACCGACAGCCTGCGTATCTCTGCCGATGCACAGAATGCCGCTGCCGACTATATCCGGGAGCACTACGGCGCGGACTATCTCCCGCCCAAGCCCCGTGTGTTCAAGACCAAGAAGAATGCCCAGGATGCGCATGAAGCCATCCGTCCTTCCATGCCGGATCTCAGCCCGGACAGGGTGAAGAACAGCCTGACGAGCGACCAGTACAAGCTCTACAAGCTCATCTGGGAGCGCTTCATCGCCAGCCAGATGGCAAATGCGCTGCTCGATACCATCTCCGTGGACATCGACGCAGATAACTGCCTGTTCAAGGCATCGGGCTATTCCGTGAAGTTCGACGGCTTCACTGTGCTGTATGAGGAGAAGAACGAGAACGAGGAGGAGAACCAGAAGATGCTCCCGCTGCTCGCAGTGGGCGATGTGCTCAAGGTCCTCGACCTCTCCGGCAACCAGCATTTCACACAGCCGCCCCCGCGCTATTCCGAAGCGACGCTCATCAAGACGCTCGAAGAAAACGGCATCGGAAGACCGAGTACCTATGCGCCGACCATCACGACGATCCTGGCGAGAATGTATGTGGAGCGTGACGGCAAGCAGCTCAAGCCGACCGCCCTCGGCGAAGTCACCACGCAGGTGATGAAGGAGCATTTCGCCAACATCGTGGACGCCGACTTCACGGCGAAGATGGAGACGGAGCTCGATAATGTCGAGCAGGGCACACAGGACTGGGTAAGTATGCTCGGCACGTTCTATGAGGATTTCGACAAGACCCTTTCCACCGCCGAAGAAGCGATGGACGGCAAGCATGTGAAGATCCCGGACGAGGAGACAGACATCGTCTGCGACCAGTGCGGCAGAAAAATGGTCATCAAGATCGGACGCTACGGCAAATTCCTTGCCTGCCCGGGCTTCCCGGAGTGCCGCAACACCAAGCAGATCATCCAGGAGACAGGCGGCACCTGTCCGCTGTGCGGCAAGAAGGTCGTGCAGAAGAAGTCCAAGCGGGGACGCACGTTCTACGGCTGCTCGGGCTACCCGGACTGCCGCTTCATGACGTGGAACCTGCCTGTGGAGGAGAAATGCCCGCAGTGCGGCTGCACCCTCTTCCAGCGGGGCGGCAAATCCGGCACGCTCGTCTGTGAAAAGGAAGGCTGCGGCTATGAGCGGAGCCTCAAGTAATTGGGGGTTGATACTATGAAATGCCCGTTCTGTAATGCAGAAATGGAAGCTGGACTGCTCACCCCATCGAGGGACGGGGCATCCATGCACTGGATCCGTGCATCCTATGAGAAAATGCATCCGTTCCCGCCCTACACGAAGAAGGGACTGGAGGAAGCGGGTGCTGTGAAGATCTACACGGGCTTCGGCCTGAACCGCAAAGCCGATCCGTTCTGGCTCTGCCGGAGCTGCGGAAAGCTCATCGGCGAACTTTCAGATGATACAACCAAATGACAGGAGGTAATGACCATGAAACAAACGACAGCATTCCTGATCAGCGGCGCACTGCTGCTGGCAATGACCGGATGCGGGAACCAGAAGGCTTCCGGCGGTATCCAGATCTCTCCCGCACAGCTGAGCAAAGGCGATACACTCACCATCACCGTCACCGACTTTACCGGGAAGTATGACAGAGCGCCGTGGGTCGGCATTCTGGACACCGATCAGCAGTTTACCAAGGAAGTTGATGCGGATGAGCATGACATCTGGTATGCGACGCTGTACGAGGACGATCATGGCCCCTATCAGGTTGTGATCGGCGAAGATGTGGAGCTGGAGCCGGGACGCTATGGCGTTGTGCTGACCGATACCGACGATGATGACGGCGTGGTGCTGGCTTATACTCGCTTTGAGGTAAAGTGAAAAAATGATGCAGGTGCAGGAGGCTCAGCCTCCTGCCGAGGGAGGTTTAGGAGGGGCGAGGAGCCCCTCCTGAGCCGCCGATAGGCGGCAAATCCCCGAAAGAGGTAACATATGACAGAAGCAATCGTGATCGGCGGGTGCGTGCCCGCACAGGGCAGACGCATGCCGGGGATCGTTCAGGCGATGGCGCAGAACATGC
The DNA here is from genome assembly GCA_024684395.1 of Oscillospiraceae bacterium. Lineage (GTDB taxonomy): Bacteria > Bacillota > Clostridia > Oscillospirales > Ruminococcaceae > UBA3855. The sequence continues at coordinate 60,122 of JAIKWY010000223.1, read as the reverse complement.
GCTGATGGTGCAGTATACCGCTTGCAGCCAAGCTTCGCAAGGCTGCAATGCTATTCAGAAGGAGAATTATGCAAGAAGCAATCGTGATCGGCGGCGGCTTGGCCGGGTGTGAGGCAGCCTGGGCGCTGGCACAGGCGGGTATCGCCGTGAAGCTCTATGAAATGAAACCGGTGAAGTTCTCGTCGGCGCATCATAAAGAGGGGCTGGCGGAGCTGGTGTGCTCCAATTCCCTCAAGGCAAGCCGTCTGGCATCTGCGGGCGGTCTGCTCAAATATGAGATGGAACTGCAAGGGAGCCTGCTCGTGCGCTGTGCAAAGGCTTGTGCAGTGGCGGCGGGCGGTGCGCTTGCCGTTGACCGGGAGCAGTTCTCGGCGCTGGTGACGCAGGAGATCGAGGATCATCCGCTCATCACGGTCATCCGGGAGGAGCTGAGTGCTTTGCCGGAGCGCAATGCCGTGATCGCCACGGGTCCTCTGACCTCGGATGCGATGGCAAAGGCGATCGAGGAACGCTGCGGTGCAAGACTGAGCTTCTTCGATGCGGCAGCGCCCGTCGTGGCAGCGGATTCCCTCGACATGACCAAGGTCTTTGCGCAGTCACGCTATGACCGGGGCGATGCGGATTATCTCAACTGCCCGATGAACAAGGAGGAGTACGAGGCATTCTGGGAGGCACTCGTGAATGCCGAAAAAGCGCCCCTCCATGAGCATGACAAGGCGGCGTTCCGGGTCTATGAGGGCTGTATGCCGGTGGAGGTGCTCGGTTCCCGTGGCATCGACACGCTGCGCTTTGGTCCTTTGAAGCCGGTGGGACTGCGTGACCCCCGCACGGGCTTCCGTCCGTATGCGGCGGTACAGCTCCGGCGTGAGAACCGGGAAGGCACGATGTTCAACCTCGTGGGCTTCCAGACGAACCTGAAATTCGGCGAGCAGAAGCGTGTCTTCGGCATGATCCCGGGGCTCGGACATGCGGAATTTCTCCGCTATGGCGTGATGCACCGCAACTTCTTCCTCGACAGCCCCAAGCTCCTCGAAGCGGACTACATGCTGCGGGAGAGCGAGAACCTCTTCTTTGCCGGACAGATGACCGGCGTGGAGGGCTATATGGAATCGGCTGCTTCCGGCATGATCGCAGGCAAGAGCCTTGCACGGAGAATGCAGGGGAAAACGCCCTACATCCTCCCGAGGGGCACGATGATGGGCGCACTGGCTGCCTATGTCAGCGAGGGCGGTGCGGCGGATTTCCAGCCGATGGGCGCCAACATGGGGATGCTCCCGAGCCCGGAAACACGCATCCGGGGCAAGCAGGAGCGCTATCAATTTATTGCAGATACGGCTGTGGAATGCCTGAAACAGGCGCTTTCCGAGCTGCAATAGGACGTACACAGAAATGTGAAAGGGGCGGGATCCGATGGAGAACACGATGCACCGGGACTTTGTCATCCGTTTCGGCGTGCTGGAGCAGTACACCGGGAGCGATCCGGTCGTGACCGTTCCGGCAGATGTGAAGGAGATCGGGGAGAAATGCTTCGAAGCGCTCCCTGTGGAACAGGTCATCCTCCCGGAGGGGCTGCAAAAGATCCGGGATTCGGCATTTTATAATTGCAGACAGCTCAGGGAGATCAACCTCCCGGACAGCCTGCTCTATATCGGGAAGTATGCGTTCAGCTATTGCGAGGCAATGACAAAGGTCACTGTCCCGGCTGGCATCAGGCATATCAGCTTCAAGGCGTTCTTTCACTGCGGAATGCAGGCGCTCACGCTTTCGGAGGGCGTTGCCTCCGTGGGGGATGAGGCGTTCGGGAGCTGCATCGACCTCGGAACGGTCAGCCTGCCTTCCACGCTGCGGACGATCGGGACAAAGGCATTTGCAAGAGGTGCGCTGACTGCTGTCACCATCCCGGGCGGCGTGGCATACATCGGGAGCGAAGCATTCACGACATCCATGCGCCTGACTTCGGTCACTGTCGCAGACAGCGTGACGGAGGTCGGCAGCAATGTATTCGGGTTCTGTCCGGCGCTCGATCCGGAAAGAATCAGCGTTCCGGTGCCGCAGAAGGGCACGTTCTTTGATGCGGATCTTGTGTTTCAGGGCTATTGTTCACGCTGCGGCAGGAAGCTGGTGACAGAGGGCACACAGCTTGTCTGCAAGGCGTGCGGGGCGTGGTTCGATCAGAAATATTATTCCGAGCCGCACGGCAGACTGGCGGAGAGCATCGAGGAAAACGGAAAGCTCCCGACCGGCACGCTCCGCATCAGCAAGGGTGTGCTGGAGGGCTTCACCGGCGATGATGATGAAGTCACGATCCCGGACTGTATCAAGAGCATCGCACCGAAGGCATTCTATGGCAATGCGCATCTTGTGAAGGTGACGATCCCGGAAAGCGTGGAGCGCATCGGCGCAGAGGCATTCCGGGGCTGTACGGCGCTGACATCCGTCACGATGCCGGACACGGTGTTCGTGGAGATAGATGCCTTCCGGGACTGCAAGGCGCTTGACCCGGAACAGACGCATATCTCGGAAAACGTGCAAAACAGGGTGCTTGCCGGGACAGGCTTTATGGAAAAGGGCTACTGCGAATACTGCGGCGGTCGGATCCATTACGCTGCACTGTTCTGGATCTGTTCCCGGTGCGGGAAGGTCTATCGGGATTAACAGGAGGATGGAATATGGAACTGTATGATGATGATCCGGCAAACTTCCGGATCGAGGGCGATTCCGTAAAGCAATACCTCGGCAGCAGTGCCGCCGTGATGGTGCCTGCGGGGGTGCGCCGCCTTGGGATGCTGTGCTTCCATGACATGCCGTTTGAGTCGGTCATTCTGCCGACCGGGCTGACGGCGATCGGGTTTCAGGCGTTCCTGGACTGCAAGGACCTTGTGGACATCGTGTTCCCGGAGACGCTGCGGGAGATCCGGGGCGAGGCGTTCCAGGGCACACCGTGGCTCCGGGAGCGGCAGGCGGAGGATCCGCTCGTCATCGTGAACGGGATCGTGGCAGACGGCTCGGCATGTACCGGCGAGGTCATCATCCCGGACGGCGTGCGTGTGGTCACGGAGATGGCATTCCGGGGCAATACGAAGATCACATCCGTCTATATCCCGGACAGCGTACAGCTCATGGGCAACGAGATCTTTGACGGCTGCGATGCGCTGACCAGAGTCTCCCTCCCGGCGGGCGTGAAGGGCATCCAGCGCTTCCGGAATAATTACTGTATTGTACGGCAGGAGGAAAAGTAATGGCTGTGTTGAAATGTGAAGTTTGCGGAAGCAATCAGCTCATAAAATCTAACAATGCTTTCAAATGCATGAACTGCGGGATGCAATACTCTTTAAAAGAAATCCGGGGCGTGTTTGATGCGGCTCAGGCAGCTGAAAAAGCGACCCAACGGGCAAAGGATGACGGCTGTTCCATCAACAATGGAACAGCGGGCAAAGGATGACGGCTGTTCCATCAACAATGGAGTTCTCGTGAAGTATTACGGTGATTCACCCATTGTGGAGATCCCGAGCGGTGTCGTTGCGATCGGAGAACAGTGTTTCAGAAGACTGCCCATTGAAGAAGTCCATATTCCCTATGGAGTACAGATCATCGGACATATGGCATTTGACGAATGCAGAAACCTGAAAAGCATCACGCTTCCGGATTCCGTGACAACGGTTCAGGGACAGGCATTTGGCAGTTGTACGTCTTTGGTTTCCGCACGGCTCTCCAGCAGTCTGGACACGCTGGGCAGTTCAGCCTTCTACTGTTGCGAAAATTTGAAGAATGTGACGATCCCTGAGGGCGTGCGGGTCATCCTTCAGTGGGCGTTCAGATACTGTAAAAGACCGACGTCTCTGACGCTTCCTTCCACTTTGTTATACATCGGAGATTGCGCATTTGACCAATGTGAAAATCTGACGACTGTCAGCTTTCCGGATCATCTGGAAACAATCGGGAAATGTGCTTTTTCAGACTGCAAAAAGCTGACTACGCTGGTTCTTCCCGATACGGTGACGTTTATTGGTGAAAATGCTTTTTCAGGTTGTGTATCCCTTGATCCTAAGACCGTGAAGGTGCCGCCGGTTGCCCAGAGACCTGTGTTCCAGAGAACAGGCTTTTGCAAATATGGTGGGTACTGTGTGCGCTGCGGCGGAAAACTGAACGGTATTTTTAAGTACACATGCCCACGCTGTGATCTCGTACTATCAAAGGATTACTGCCGCCGGTGGGGATAAGGCGGCGCAACACAAGGAGGACAGCCATGCAGTCACGCAGATGCGGAAGATGCGGCAGCGCCGATCTTGGCGGACACGTCAGAGGGATGGTATGCGCCGGGTGCGGTGCCTTCTATGATATGCCGGTTACCTCGGCTTCGGACTTTGTCATCAAAGACGGCGTGCTGGAGGACTTTATCGGCTGGGGCACATCGACTCCATACAGGACACTGTTAGAGGAAGCGATGCGGGAATATGGGGTGCGTCCCATCGAGCTGGAGCCTGTGGGTGGGATCGTGATCCCCGAAGGCGTGACGCACATCGCAGACCGTGTGTTCTGCGGCTGTGAAAGCATCACCGATGTCGTCCTCCCGCACACGCTGACGAGCATCGGGAACGGCGCCTTTGAAGGCTGCACGGAGCTTACAGCGATCGCCTTCTCCGACAGCCTGACGAGCATCGGAGAAAAAGCGTTTAGCGATTGCAGACTGACCTCTCTGGTACTGCCGGACAGTCTGACGAGCATCGCAGGATCCGCTTTTGAATACTGTGAATACCTGACCTCTGTGACGATACCGGGCAGCGTGACATGCATCGGCGACAGTGCATTCTGTGGATGCGGACGCCTTGACAGCATCTGCCTTTCGGAGGGTCTGACGAGCATCGGGAACGATGCATTCTATGCATGCGGACGCCTTGACAGCATCTGCCTTCCGGAGGGTCTGACGAGCATCGGCGACAGTGCGTTCATGTTTTGCAAAAGCCTGCGGCAGATCAGGCTCCCGGACAGTCTGACGCAGATCGGCAGAGGTGCGTTCGACTGCTTCGATGCACTGCAAAGCATTACCATCCGCAGCATGGAGCTGGATCCGGAAACCATCCGCAGATGCAGTGAAAGACTACGGGCACTGGATGGCACGCACCCGGCTTCCATCAGTGATCACAGGCGGTATTTTTCCATCTGCCTGAACATGATCCTCACCGGGAACTACAATTGCTCAGACCAATATGAGTTTGCGGAGCTGGCGGTGCAGGTCGTGGAGGATCATCCGGAGGATGCCGTCACACGCAGGTATCTGGAGGGGCATCTCCATATAGCGCTCCAAAACTGCTTGCAGGAACCGGAGGAGCTGGCGCATATCAGGCATGTGATACAGCGCCGTGAGCTCCTGACGGCGGACAATATCGACGACTGCATCGAAGCTGCCATCGTGTGCGGTTTCCATGAGGTGCAGCTCTTTCTGATGCATTACAAGGAAGAACATTTCGGCTTTGCAGCGCCGGAGGATCGGTTCCGGCTGTAGCGGGGTGATGACGATGCAGACCATGCAGACGATGTACTGCAAGCGCTGCGGAAATACGCAGTTCTCGAAAAAGGGCAGGCAGTACACCTGCACGGAATGCGGTGCGCAGTATACCTTGCAGCCGGGTGAGCCGGAGCCTGTCATCCTGGCGGGTGACTTCTGGATCGAGAACGGCGTCCTGAAAGCCTACTACGGTGATGCGGTGGATGTTGTCCTCCCGGAGACCGTGACGGCGATCGGCAACCGGTGCTTCGAGGACTTCGGGCTGAACAGCATTTCCATCCCGGAGAGCGTGACAAAAATCGGCAGACAGGCATTCTGCGACAGCCCGACACTGCGCAGTATCACCATCCCGGCGAGCGTGGAGCGCATCGGCTACCGGGCATTCAGCGGCTGCGAGCTGCTGACAAAAGCCACGATCCTGGGCGCCGGAACGGAGCTCGGTGAGTATGCCTTTGCGGGCTGTGAGCGCCTGACCTCAGCGGATCTGCCGGAGGGGCTGGAAAGCCTCCCGATCGGGATGTTCGAGGGCTGCACGCAGCTGACAGAAGTGACGATCCCCGAGGGCATGAAGCTCATTGACAATGCGGCGTTCCGGGACTGCACCAGTCTCAAACGCATCCGCATCCCGGGGACGGTGGCGCAGATCGGCGGTGATGCCTTCCGGGGATGTACGAGCCTGACGGAGGTCATCCTTGAAGAAGGCGTGACGCACATCAAGGACGGCGCCTTCATCGACTGCGGGAACCTGACGGAGATCGCCATCCCGGCGAGCGTGCAGCGCATCGGCGACCGGGCATTCTGGCGGTGCGGACGGCTGGAACATGTCAGCCTGCCGGACGGGATACAGCTCGGGCGGGATGTGTTTCTGGATTGTACGGAGCTTAATAAATAATAAATCAGGAGGGATCACGATGCAGGCAATCATATGTGATCTTTGCAGCCGGCTGCTGACAACACGGGAGCAGCGCATCAGCGGTTTTGAAGGAGGTGTGTTGATGTGAATAATTCAGATTTTATCATTGAGTATGGCATGCTGAAAGAATACAATGGCTATTTGCCGGATGTTGTGATCCCGGAAGGCGTGGAAAGCATCGGAGATAGAGCGTTCCATTACTGCACAAACCTGACTTCTGTCACCATCCCCAAAAGTGTGACTTATATGCCCGAAGGATTTAAAAACTGCACCAGCCTGTCCTCTGTCACATTCGCTGACGGCGTGACAAGCATCGGACGCAGTGCATTCCAAGGCTGCACCCGCCTGACCTCTGTTACCATCCCGGATAGCGTTACAAGCATCGATAATTGTGCGTTTAAGAACTGCACCAGCCTGACCTCTATCACTATCCCTAACAGTGTGACACTTATCGACGAGCTTGTATTCGATGGCTGCACCAGTCTGACCTCTGTCACCATCTCGACCAGTGTGACAAGAATCGGGAGGTTGATGTTCAATGGTTGCACCAGTCTGACCTCTGTCACCATTCCGAACAATGTGACATATATCGGGGTGGCGGCGTTCAATGGTTGCACCAGTCTGACCTCTGTCACCATTCCTGACAGTGTGACAAGCATCGAAGTTCATGCATTCTCTGGCTGCACCAGTCTGAGATCTGTCAACATTCCAGGTAGCATGACAAAAATCGATAGTTATGTGTTCCATGACTGCGCCAGCCTGACCTCTGTCACTATTCCGGACAGTGTGACAAGCATCGGAGTTCATGCATTCTCTGGCTGCACCAGTCTGACCTCGATCACCATCCCAAACAGCGTGACAAGTATCGGAGAAAATGCATTCTCTGGCTGCACCAGTCTGACCTCTGTCACCTTCCCAGACAGCCTGGTAAGCATCGGTTTTATGTTTAAGGATTGCACTGCTCTCGATCCGGAACAGGTAAGGACACCTATTTATCAATTTCCTATTTTTCAATATGCAGGTTTTCCACAGAAGGGCTACTGTGAATACTGCGCCGGTCGATTGAAAAAGGGGCTTTTCGGTACCAAATGCTCCCGCTGCGGGCATAAATACTGATAATTAGCGACAAATCATTCACAAAGAGGTGAACACATGAACATCATCATAGATGCATTCGGCGGGGACAATGCGCCTGCCGAGATCATAAAGGCGGCACGGCAGGCGATCGACGAGCTGGGCGTGGAAATGACGCTCTGCGGGGACGAGGCGAAGATCCGTGCCTGTGCGGAGGAGCTTGGCGTGAACATCGCCGACATGAAGCTGCTCCATGCGCCGGAGGTCTTTGACATCCATGCGCAGCCGGCGACCATCGTCAAGGAGGGAAAGGACACTTCCCTTGCGGTGGGCTTGCAGGCGCTCCGGGACGGGCAGGGCGATGCCTTCATCAGCGCCGGCAGCTCCGGGGGTCTGGTGACGGGCGCCACGCTCATCACACGCCGGATCAAGGGCATCAAGCGCCCTGCCATGACTGCCATGCTCCCCACCGCCAAGGACAAATTCATTCTGCTCGATGCGGGCGCCAATATCGAGTGCCGCCCCGAAATGATGGTGCAGTTCGCCGTCATGGGTTCGGCATATATGAAATGCGTCAAGGGCATCGAGCGCCCCCGTGTGGGTCTGCTGAATGTCGGTGCCGAGGAGACGAAGGGCAGAGAGCTCGAGCTCGAGACCTACAAGCTGTTGCAGGCGTCCTCGCTCAACTTTGTCGGCAATGCGGAGGCTCGTGAGCTCCCGCAGGGCAACTTTGACGTGGTCGTGGCGGACGGCTTTGCGGGGAACATGATCCTCAAGCTCTATGAGGGCATGGGCGGCTTCTTCCGGGACAAGCTACAGGACTGGTTCAGCGGCGGCGGAAAGCTGGCGGCGCTGTTCATCCTCGGGAAGATCAAGGCATTCCGGAAGCAGATGGACTACAAGGAAGAGGGCGGCGGCATCATCCTCGGTGCGGCATACCCCGTCATCAAGGCGCACGGCAGCTCGGATGCCAAGGCGTTCTTCAACGCCATCCGGCAGGCAAAGCGCTGTGTGGAGGGCGACATGGTCAACGAGATCGCCCGCACGATCGAAGCTATGAAAGAGGCGTAAGTATGGAAGTATCACTGACTGAGCTGGAGGAGCTCCTGCAATACCGGTTCCAGAATCCGGAGTATCTGCATGAGGCGCTGTCGCATTCCTCCTATGCGAATGAAAAGAAAAAGACCCGCCGCAGCAATGAGCGTCTGGAGTTCCTGGGCGACTCGGTGCTGTCCGTGGTGGTGTCGCAGTATCTGTTTTTGCACTATCCGGATCTGCCGGAGGGCGAGCTGACCAAGATCCGTGCGGCGCTCGTGTGTGAGAAGTCGCTGCATAAATTTGCACTGCGGATCCGGCTGGGGGATTTCCTCCTGCTCGGCAAGGGCGAGGAGCACACCGGCGGCAGAGAGCGCCCGTCCATCTTAGCGGATGCGTTCGAGGCGGTGATCGCTGCCATCTATCTGGACGGCGGTCTCGAAGCTGCCCGGAAGCATATCATGCGGTTCATCCCGGAGAAGCTCCCGGAGAACCGTGCGGTGCTGTTCGGGGATTACAAGACGGCATTGCAGGAGGTCATCCAGCGCAACCCGGAGGAGAATGTGGAATATGTCCTCGTCTCCGATGCGGGTCCCGACCACAACAAGACCTTCACCGTGGAGGTACAGCTCAACACCAATGTCATCGGCACAGGCGTCGGCAAGTCCAAGAAGGAAGCCGAACAGCTTGCCGCCAAGGAAGCATTGGAGCTCATGGGCATAGAGACGGAGTAGCAGCGTGACGCTGCATCCATCCTGCTTCGAGGATTACGGTACTCCTTTTCAACGAACGCTTGCAGCCAATGCTTCGCAAAGGCTGCAAAGCTAAGCATTTCAGCACATCGCATCCATTCGGATGCTCTCATGCAGCTCTTCGGGGCTTCAGACAATTGTATCATAAAGAGAAAGAATCATAAGGACAGTAGGAAATGAAAATGGTGCCGGCGGGATCGCTCTGCCGGTGAGTAAAAACATCATGAACTGCATTGGAGCAGCTTTAGCTGCGGCGGCATAGAATGCACAGCATTGCGACCTTTGGCGGAGCCATTGGGAGCAAGCGGCCGTCGAAGCGGTGCAGTATCAAATTGCGAAGCAGGATGCCAGCGGGGGCTCCCCGCGGCGCTCCGCACGGGAGAGACAACTATGAAACACTGTAATATCGCCATTTTTATTCCGTATGCAGGCTGCCCGCACCGGTGCAGCTTCTGCGATCAGAACGCCATCACGGCACAGAAGCGTCTGCCGGGGGCAGGGGATGTGCGCTGTATCTGCGAGGAGGCATTCCGGGAGATCAGCGACCTTTCCAACACGGAGATCGCCTTCTTCGGGGGGAGCTTCACGGCCATCCCGCACGGCTATATGCGGGAGCTGCTCGAAGCGGCGGAGCCCTATGCCAAGCGCTGCCGGGGCATCCGCATTTCCACAAGACCGGATGCCATCGACGAGGACATCCTGCACATGCTGCATACCTATGGTGTGACGGCGATCGAGCTCGGCGTGCAGTCACTCGATGATGATGTCCTCGAAAAGAACGGCAGAGGTCACACGGCTGAGGATGTGCGGCGTGCGGTGAAACTGATCCGGGAGAAGGGCTTTGAGGTCGGCTTGCAGATCATGCCGGGGCTCTACGGGAGCAGCATCGACTCTGACCGGCGCACGGCGGAGGCTGTCTGCGACATCAAGCCGGACACGGTGCGCATCTATCCGGTCGTCATCCTCGAAGGCACGGAGCTGGCGGAGCGATTCCAAGCCGGCGAGTACGAGCCCATCCCGTTTGAGCGGATGGTCAGCGAGGTGGCAGAGATGATGGAGCGCTTCCGGGAGGAAGGCATCCGCATCATCAAGGTCGGGCTCCATGCCGAGGATCTGGTGGAGCAGAAGGCGCTCGGCGGGTTCTATCATCCGGCGTTCCGGGAGCTCTGCGAGAGCCGCATCTTCCGCAATGCCATCGAAATGGCTGTCGTGGAGAAGGACGGCTTGAAGTGGAAGGACATGTACAAGATCGCCGTCCATCCGTCCTGCATCAGCAAGGCGATCGGACAGAAGCAGGAGAACCTGCGGCATTTCTATGAGAACTACGGCACACGCATGTACATCGTCCCGGACAGGAATGTCGGGAAGCTGGAGTGTAAGATCGTAGAGGAGGAGCAGGCATGATCGAGAACACCTCCACGCTGACAAGAGAAGACCTCGAGTTCATGTTCCGGAAGAGCCGGCTCTCGAAGAAGAACCGCCTGCGCTTCATCGCGCGCTGTCTGTCGTGTGTGCTCGGGTACGGCTATGCGGCTGCGCTGATCGTACTGCAGACGCTGCTGCATGACTGGGATACCTGGGGCGTTGTGTGCGTGGCGCTGGGTCTGGTGCTGGGCAGCATTTCGCTTGTCGAGCTGCTCTTTATGGAGAAGATCCTCGCCGGGAAGGCGATGAAGCAGGCGCATTACCAGTCGCCGCGGCACTTCCTCCTCACGGACGGGTATGCCGAGATCACCACCAATGCGCCCGGCGCAGTAACAAAGCTGAAGTTTGGCTATGACAGGGCAGACGGCTATTTTCCACAGGACGGCGTGGTCTATCTGCGGCTGCTGCCGGGTTCCGGGGATCACTATTATCTGTGCATCCATGATGACGGCTATACCCAGGGCGACCGCAAGGCGCTGGAGGCATTCTTCGCACAGCATAATATCAAGGCTTTAACCTAAACCCTCCCGCATTCATAAGATGCAGGTGCAGGAGGCTCAGCCTCCTGCCGAGGGGTTGAGGGGGCGAGTAGCCCCCCTAAGCGGGCGCCAAGCCCGCCGAAAACTATGATACCAAAGAGGTTTAACGCATGTACTTAAAATACCTGGAGCTGCAAGGCTTCAAATCCTTTCCGGATAAGATCCGGCTCACATTCGACAAGGGACTGACGGCGGTCGTCGGTCCGAACGGCAGCGGAAAAAGTAATATCGGCGACTCGGTGCGCTGGGTGCTGGGCGAGCAGTCCACGAAAACGCTCCGGGGCAACAAGATGGAGGACGTTATTTTTTCCGGTACTGTTGGCAGAAAGCCGATGGGCTTTGCAGCGGTCACGCTCGTCATCGACAACAGCGAGGGACGGCTCGAAGGCTACGGCGATGAGGTTTCCGTCACGAGAAAGCTCTACCGCTCCGGCGAGAGCGAATACCGCATCAACGGCAAGAGCGTCCGCTTAAAGGACATCAACGAGCTGTTCATGGACACGGGTCTCGGACGGGACGGCTATTCCATCATCGGACAGGGACGCATCGCGGAGATCGTCGGTGCCAAATCCAACGAGCGCCGGGAGATCTTCGAGGAGGCGGCGGGCATCTCCAAATTCCGCTACCGCAAGACCGAAGCCGAGCGCAAGCTGGCACAGGCGCAGGACAACATGGATCGTCTGAGCGACATCGTCTCCGAGCTCGAAGCCCGGGTGGGACCGCTCAAGCATCAGGCGGAGAAGGCGGAGAAGTTCCTCGTATTGGCGCAGGAGCAGAAGACGCTCGAAATTTCCGTCTGGGTGGAGCAGCTGTCCGCCTTGCAGGGGCGCTTGCAGGAGATCGACGAGAAGCTGCTGCTTGCCCGTGCCAATTATGAAGAAACAGAACGCCAGATCGCATCCGAGGAGGAGAAGATCCAGGAGTGCTACCGCAGGATGCAGACCTGCTCCGTGGAAGCCGAGGAAGCCCGTGAGACCGTGCGTACCCTCCGGGAAACGGCAGCACAGGCGAAGGCGGACATTGCCGTGTGGAAGAATGACATCGTCCACAGCGAGGAGGCCCTGAAGCTCTCGCAGGCGCGTCATGCGCAGGAATTGCAGGAGCAGGACAAGCTCATCTCCCGTCTCGAGGAAGCCGAGCAGAATGCCGATGCCATGTGCAAGGCGCTTGCCGAGACAGAGAAGGCGCTCGAAGAAGCAAGGGATGCCTTTGAGAAGATGGAGGCTGCCTACTTAGCCGAGGACGAGCGTTCCCGGGATGCGGATGAGGCGCTGCACAAGCTCTACTTGGAGCGCAGCGAGCTCCAGTTCGGCATCCGTTCGGCAGAGGACAAGGCGGCACAGATCCGCAATGATATGACCGCTCTCGAAGAGGAATCCGCAGAGGATGCCCGTCAGCTCAAAGAAGCAGAGAATGCCTATGAAGCGGCATTGCAGGCGATGCAGCAGGCACAGCAGAAGGTCACGGCGCAGGAAAGGCGCATCGCAGAGAGCCGCAGCGGCCTGAAGGCATTGCAGCAGAAGAAGACACAGGCGGAGGACACCTTCCGGCAGAGCGGCTTTGCCCTGCGTGAGAAGAAGCAGCGCCACCGCATCCTGACAGACCTTGAAAACAGCATGGAGGGCTTCTCCGGGAGCGTCAAGGCGATCATGAAGAGCGTCCGCACCGGCGGCATCGCCGGCATCTGCGGCACGGTCGCCCAGCTCATCCAGGTGGACAGCCGCTATGGCATCGCGGTGGAAACCGCACTCGGTGCCAGTGTGCAGCACCTCATCGTGGAGGATGAACAGTCCGCCAAGGCGGGTATCCGCTTCTTGAAAGACAACCGTGCCGGACGTGCGACCTTCCTGCCGCTGACCTCGATCCGGGGACGGCATTTGCAGGAGCAGGGGCTCGAGAAGCAGCGCGGCTTCATCGCCGTGGCATCGGATCTTGTGGAATGCGAACCGGCATACCGGGAGATCGCCGAGAACCTCCTCGGGCGCATCGTGGTGGCGGAGGACATCGACCGTGCCACGGAGATCGCCAAGCGCTACGGCTATCGCTTCAAGATCGTGACGATGGACGGGCAGGTCATCAATGCGGGCGGTTCGTTCACCGGCGGCTCCGTGCAGAAGACGGGCGGTATGCTGACCCGGCGCACCGAGCTGAACAAGCTTCAGGAGGAGATCGAAGCACTTGCCTTGCAGTGCCGTGATGCGGAACAGGCAGCCCGTCAGGCAGCGGATGCATCGGCAGCGGCAGAGCGTGCCCTCGAGAAGGAAAGCAAGATATTCAGCGAATTGCAGCAGCAGTTCCTACAGGCGCAGAATGAAGCCGAGCGGCAGGCATTCCCGGTATCGCAGTACCGCAAGAAGGCGGCAGAGCTCGAGAGCCGTGCCGTGCAGCTGCGTTCCCAGATGCAGACGGCAGATGAAGCAGAGGCGGCGGCAAAGCTTGCCTATGCCAACAAAGAGCAGGAGATCCAGACGGCAGAGCAGGGGCTCACCGGTGCCAAGGATCGCCGCATCCAGCTCCAGAGCGAGCGTGATGCGCTGTCTGCAAAGTACGGCGACCTGAAGATCCGTCTTGCCGAAGCCGAGAAGGACAAGGAAGCGGCAGACACGGCGCTGTCCCTTGCTGCCGATGCGGTACAGCAGGCAGATGCCCGGGATGAGCAGTACCGTGCGGAGCTCGACGGCTACCGGTCGACCATCAAGGAGCGGACGGATGCCGTTGCGGCACAGGAGAAGCTCCTGACCGAGACCGAGGAGAAGATCCGGACGGCGGAAGCACAGGCGAAGGACGCCACCCAGGCGCACGATGCCCAGAACATCCGCATCCGGGAGCTGCAATCGGGGCTGAATGAATATCATACGGCAAAGGAAAAGCTCTCTGCCGATGTCACCAGACTGTCGGAGCGTGAGGAGAACCTGAAAGCCGAGAACGACGGCATCATCAACAAGCTGCTCGAAGTCTACGAGCTGACCCGCTCGGAGGCACAGGAGGCTGCACATCCCATCGAGGATATGGTCGATGCCAAGAAGCGCCTTGCCGAGCTGAAACAGAAGATCCGCAATCTCGGCAGCGTCAATGTGGATGCCATCGAGGAATACCGGGAGGTATCGGAGCGCTACAAATTCCTCTCGGAGCAGATGGCGGATGTGCGCAAGTCCAAGACCGAGCTCGAACGCCTGATCGGGGAGCTGACGGTGGAGATGTGCCGCATCTTCACAGAGAGCTTTGCCATCATCAACAGGAATTTCAAGGAGATCTTCGTGGATCTCTTCGGCGGGGGAAAGGCGGAGCTGAGGCTGAGTGACCCGGACAATGTCCTGACCTCGGGCATCGAGATCAATGTGGCGCCCCCCGGCAAGGTCATCAAGAACCTGATCTCGCTCTCGGGCGGTGAGCAGAGCTTCGTGGCGATCGCCATCTATTTCGCCATCCTGAAACTGCGTCCGGCGCCGTTCTGCATCCTCGATGAGATCGACGCAGCGCTCGATGAAGCGAATGTCCGCAAGTATGCCCGCTATCTCAAGCACTTCACCGACAACACGCAGTTCGTCCTCGTCACCCACCGCCGCAGCGCGATGGAGGAGGCCAATATCCTCTATGGTGTCACCATGCAGGAGGACGGTATTTCGAGACTTCTGAAACTGGAACAGCCGGTGGATAATGCGGAAGAGGTTGCTAACGTAGGAAAGCAGTAAACCGCACATGCACCCGGAGCCCGGGCAGGCGTCCTGCTTCGCAGATTGATACTGCGTTTCTTCGGTGACCGCAATGATGCTTGCTTCGCAGAGCATCAAAGCTGAGCATTCTAAGCCGTCGCATCCATTCGGATGCTCCAATGCGGTTCTCTGGTGTTTCAGACAATAAAGCACTCATGCACTTTCACAGACTATGCTTGCGTGCGTGCGTGGCGGGGAGCCCCCGCTGGCAGGTGCCTCCCAATGCCCTTCGGGCAAAGGTCGGCAAGCACTCATGCAGTTTCACAGACTATGCTTGCGTGCGTGCGTGCTCTGACGTATTATCTGCCAACTGACGGATACTATCCTGCGCTCAGTCACTTCACAGTCTATGACTGACTGACTGAGTGCTTGCCGGGGGCACTCTGCGGGAACTCCTCCCGGATAATACGACTTCATGATAGGGGATGAATGAAATGACCTTAATGTACAAACTCGCCGCTCTCTTCGGCTTATGCTGTTCGCTCTACCTGATCGGCAGCCGGATCTATAAATTCATCAAGACCCGGGAGAAGGCGCAGGCTGCGGGGATCATCCATACGCAGATCATACCGCTGGCAAAGCCGTGGCTCCTTGTGATCGACGTGCTGCTGATGATCTTCCTCTGCTATAACGTCTATGTCCAGTTCCACAACCGTGCTGTCTATGCGCACCGTGTGGAGTTCGTGGAGCAGTACGGCATTGACGACATCCTCGAGATCACAGGCATCTCCGAGGACGCCATCAGCGACAAGGAGCAGTACACCAAGCGCTATATCCAGACCTACAAGAACAAGACCGAACGTGCCACCTGGGGCGGCATTGCGGACATCAGCTTCCTGCTGCTGATCCTGAGCCTGAACCTCTGGCTCGTCGGCGGCTATGTCACCACCGAAGGCTGGTACTGGATGTTCACATCCGCCAAGCCCGAGGTCATCCATATCAAGGAGGAACAGAACAAGCTCTGCTTCTACCTCGGGACAGCCGGCAGCCCGGTCATGAAGCTGCCTGATACGATGGATAACAGGGAGAAGTTTGCACTTATCATGGAGAGTGAAGAAGTGATCAGCGAGTAGCAGCCGGATACTATCCGTCAGTGAGTATATCATAAGTCAGAGCACGCACGCACGCAGGCATTGACTGTGAAAGTGCAGGAGTGCTTTATTGTCACCAGAGAACTGCACAGGAGCATCCGAATGGATGCGATGGCTTAGAATGCTTAGCTTTGATGCTCTGCGAAGCAAGCATCATTGCGGTCACCGAAGCAGTGCAGTAGCGATCTGCGAAGCAACCTGCAAGCGGGGTCACCCCGCCATGGACTGTGCAAGTGCATGAGTGCAGCCGACCACGTAAAGAGGAGGGATAAAAGTGGACAGTAGACTCTTACTGCAAGGCTTAGGCAAGTACTTCGCCGGGGTTCTGATGCTCGGCTTGCTGCTGTTCCTGCCGGGGGGCTTCGGCTTCTGGCAGGGATGGATGCTCATGGGGATCTTATTCATCCCGATGCTGATCGCAGGCTTTGTCCTGCTGGCAAAGAACCCGGAGCTCCTGCGCAAACGCCTGAACGTCAACGAGCAGGAGAAGGAACAGAAACAGGTGATCCTGTTCAGCGGCATCCTGTTCGCCGTGGCATTTATCGTGGCAGGGCTGAACTTCCGCTTTGACCTGTTCGTCCTGCCGGGGCCCGTCTGCATCGGCGCAGCGGCGGCATTCCTCGTGTGCTATGCCCTCTATGCCGAGGTGCTGCGGGAGAATACCTACCTCTCCCGGACAGTCGAAGTCCAGGAGGAACAGAAGGTCATTGACACCGGGATGTACGGCATCGTCCGCCATCCCATGTACATGGTGACAGTCGGGCTCTTCCTCGCTATGATGCTTTCGCTCGGCTCGCTGATCTCCTTCGGCATCATGCTGCTCTATATCCCCCTCATCGCCAAGCGCATCCGCAACGAGGAGGAAGTCCTCATGGAGGGTCTGCCGGGGTATAAGGCGTATATGCGGAAGGTCAGATACAGACTGATACCGTTTATCTGGTAGTAGTGATCAGTGGATAGGATAGTATCTGTCAATCAGCAGACAATAGGTCAGAGCACTCAGTCAGTCAGTCATAGACTGTGAAGTGACTGAGCGCAGGATAGTATCCGTCAGTTGACAGATAATACGTCAGAGCACGCACGCACGCAGGCATTGTCTGTGAAAGTGCAGGAGTGCTTTGTTGTCTGAAACACCAGAGAACTGCATCAGAGCATCCGAATGGATGCGACGGCTTAGAAAGCCCAGCTTTGCGACCTTTGCCGCAAGGCATTGGGAGCATTGCGTTCACCGAAGTGGTGCAGTAACATATTGCGAAGCAACCTGCAAGCGGGGTCACCCCGTCACGTTGGTAGGTAGCTCACTCACTTTTTTATGTAAGTGAGCTACCAAATGAACTACCTGAATCTGAATCAAGGGAGGGTATCGTATGACAGCAGTACCAGAACCGGGGAGGATCACCGCTGAGGAATATCTCAGCATAGCCTGTTCTCCCGAGGAGCGCACGGAGCTCCGTGACGGCGAGATCGTAGCCATGGCGCCGCCTACGTGGGCGCATCAGCGGCTCTGTATGCATCTTGGCAGCAGCATCGAGGGCTATATCCGTCAGCAGGGCGGTTCATGCCAGGTCAATCTATCGGCAGGGGCGAAGCTCAGTGACGAAACGCTCGTCATACCGGATGTAATGGTCGTCTGTGACCCCTCCAGGCTCGATGAACACGGCTGCAACGGCGCACCGGACTGGGTCATCGAGGTGCTTTCCACCAACCGGCGGGATGATCTGATCGACAAGCTGATCCTGTACCGGAAGGCAGGCGTCCGGGAGTACTGGATCGTCGATCCGCAGAATGAGAAGACGCTCGTCTACTTCTTCGAGAAGAACGACTTCCCCGACATCTATACCTTCGATACGCCGATCCCGGTCGGCATTTATGAAGGGAAACTGGCTGTCAGAATTGCAGAATTGGTATAATATATATATCCATCAGCATATATTATCATAAAGGAGTTGTCTTATGGGATTTTTCGCAAAGATCAAGGAGGGTCTGCAAAAGACCCGCAATGCTATGGTGCAGTCCATGCAGAGAGTGGTGAATTCGTTCACCAAGATCGACGAGGAGCTGTTTGAGCAGCTCGAGGAGACCATGATCATGGGTGATATGGGCGTGGAGACGTCCGAGGAGATCTGTGACCGGCTCCGGAAGCTCGTCAAGGAGCGGGGCGTCAAGGATCCGGCAAAGATCATGGATCTGATCGAGGAGATCATCGGCGACATGATGGGCGATGACACGGCGCTCGACCTCTCCACCACCCCGAGCATTATCATGGTCATCGGCGTGAACGGTGCGGGCAAGACCACCACCATCGGCAAGCTCTGCCACCAGTTCAAGCAGGACGGCAAGAAGGTGCTCGTCGCCGCAGCCGATACCTTCCGGGCAGCTGCCATCGAGCAGCTCGAAGTCTGGACACAGCGTGCCGGCGTGGACATCGTCAAACATGCAGAGGGCTCCGACCCTGCGGCAGTCGTGTTCGATGCCGTGACCGCTGCCATCGCACGGCAGAGCGATGTGCTCATCGTGGATACGGCAGGGCGTCTGCATAACAAGAAGAACCTCATGAACGAGCTGGAGAAGATCAGCCGCATCCTCAACCAGAAGGCGGAGGGCTGTGCGGTGGAAACGCTCCTCGTGCTCGATGCCACCACCGGACAGAATGCTGTCTCGCAGGCACGGCTGTTCAGCGAGGTCGCCAATATCACCGGTATCGTCCTGACCAAGCTCGACGGCACCGCAAAGGGCGGCATCGTTGTGTCCATCAAGAATGAGCTGGGCATCCCCGTGAAGCTCGTCGGCGTCGGCGAGAAGATCGACGACCTCCAGGTATTCAACAACCATGACTTCGTCCGTGCCCTCTTCGACAGAGAGGACAAGCCCGGGGAGGAGACGCAGGAGGAGAAGCCTGTGGAGGAAGAGCAGATCGTGGAAGATGCGCCTGCTGCTGAGGAAGCGCCTGTTGAGGAAGCGCCTGCTGAGGAAGCGCCTGTTGAGGAAGCTCCTGCTGAGGAAGTTCCTGCTGAGGAAGCGCCTGTTGAGGAAGCGCCTGTTGAGGAAGTTCCTGCTGATGATACCCATGCAGAGGAAGCACCTGTTGTAGAGGAAGCTCCTGTAGCTGAGGAAACGCCTGTAGAAGAAGCCCCGGCAGAGGTAGAGCCTGCGGAAGAGCCCGCACCTGCGGAAGAACCCGTAGCAGAGCCCGTTGAAGAGCCCGCACCTGCGGAAGAACCCGCCGCTGAGGAGCCTGCTCCTGTAGAAGAAGCCCCTGCCGAAGAAGAGGACGATGATGATGATTTCGTCATCGGGGATGTGGGCGCACCGGAGCCCAAGAAGCGCTGGTGGCAGTTCTGGAAGAAAAAGGACAAGTAAAACCGCTGCACCATAAGTTGAAACACCAGAGAACCGCATTGGAGCAGCCACATGGCTGCAATGTCTTAGACTGCATAGCTTTGCGACCTTTGCGAAGCATTGGGAGCAAGCGGGCGGAAAGAAGGAGTACCATAAGTATCGAAGCAAATTGCCAGCGGGGGCTCCCCGCAAGGAGGAATCACAATGAAATTAGTAATGGCAACCAATAATGAAAACAAGCTCCGGGAGGCGCGGGAGATCCTGTCGCCGCTGGGGATCGAGATCCTGTCCCAGGCGGAAGCCGGTGTGGACACCAATCCGGAGGAGAACGGCGAGACCTTCGCCGAGAATGCGATGATCAAGGCAGCTGCCGTCTATGAGCTGGTGCAGTGCCCCGTCATTGCCGATGACAGCGGTCTGTGCGTGGATGCGCTCAACGGCGCACCGGGCGTGTATTCCGCAAGATATGCCCCCAAGGGCGAGGAGTGTCAGACTTTGCTCAAAGAGATGAAGCATGTGCCGGATGACCAGAGAACGGCGCACTTTCAGTGCTGCATCGCCTACATTGATGCAGAGGGCTACGGCACGGTATCCGCATCCTGCGCCGGCAAGATCGGCTATGAGGAGCGGGGCGAGAACGGCTTCGGCTATGATCCTGTCTTCCTCTACAACGGCACCACGCTTGCCGAGATGACCGCAGACCAGAAAAACGCCATCAGCCACCGGGGCGCAGCACTCCGGCTGCTGTTTGAAGTATTCCGTGAAAGGTATGGTGACAAACATGCTGACAAGTAAGCAGAGAGCCTATCTGAGAGGCATCGCCCAGAGCTATGAGACCATCTTCCAGGTCGGCAAGGGCGGTATCAACGAGAACCTCATCACCCAGGTCGATGACGCCCTGCGCAAGCGGGAGCTCATCAAGCTGCGTGTGCTCGACAATTCCATGCTCACAGCCCGTGAAGCAGCCGACCAGCTCGCAGAAGCCGTGCAGGCGGATGTGGTGCAGGTCATCGGCAGCCGGTTCGTGCTCTATAAGCCGAACCCCAAGGAGCCGGTGATCGACATGAAGGCTGTGAAGTGATGCGCATCGGACTGTTCGGCGGAAGCTTCAATCCGCCGCATCTGGGACATATGCATCTGGCGGAGAGCGTCCATGATGCGCTGGAGCTCGATGAAGTACGGCTCATCCCGTCCAAAATTTCCCCCCACCGCTCGATGGCAGAATATGCCCCCGAGGAGGATCGGCTTGCCATGTGCCGCCTTGCCGCCGAAGGCTATCCCTGGCTGAAAGCCGAGGACTACGAGCTCCGGCAGGAGCGTGTGAGCTATACCTTCAACACCGTGCGCCACTTCGCCGACCTCTACCCGGAGGCGGAGCTGTTCTGGCTCATCGGCGGGGATATGCTCAAGAGCTTCACCACATGGTACCGCTGGGAGGAGATCCTGCAATATACCGCCCTCGCTGCGATGGCAAGGGAAGAGGGAGAGTATGCGGAATTGCAGGAAGCTGCCGCTTATTTACAGCAATATGGCAAGATTTGTCTTGTCGATGTGGAAAGCTTTCCCGTATCTTCCACAAAAATCAGGGAGATGGTCGGGAAATGTCAGAATTATCCTTGCTATTTACCCGAAAAAATAGTACAATATATAGAGGAGAAGAATCTGTACAGGAAGTGATGCCTTATGTATCAGACGAAGGATAAGGTCGCTTTCCTCAAAAAGCGGCTCTCCACCAAACGCTTCCAGCACTCCGTGAATGTCGCAAGAGCTGCGAAGCTCCTTGCTGCCAAGTACGGCGAGGATCAGGACAAAGCCTATTTTGCGGGACTTTTGCATGACATCTGCAAGGAGGATCCGCCGGAGGAGCAGTACCGGCTCATGCTGGCAGGCGACTTTGCCCCGGACTTAGCGGAGCTGCATTCCCGGAAGCTCTGGCACGGCATCGCCGGTGCCTACTTCATCCAGACGGAATTTGGCGTGGAAGACCGGGACATCCTGAACGCCGTGCGGTTCCATACCGTGGGCAGGGCAGGCATGTCACGGCTCGAGGAGATCATCTATATCGCCGACATGATCTCGGAGGAACGGGATTATAAGGGCGTCGGCAAGATGCGCAAGCTGGCGTATGAGAACTTGCAGCTCGCCATGCTCGAAGCGCTGCGGGATGCGGCGTCTTCCGTGCTGAAAAAGGGCGGGATGCTGCCGGTCTACACCATCGAAGCGTATAACAGCTATCTGCTCAGAACGCAGAACCCCAAGGCTCTCAGCAATACATAAAGCGCAGGCTTTATGCCCCGGTATGGGGTACTTGCAAAGGAGTCTTTACCATGAAATTCCATCCGTTCGTGAAGCTGTCCGCCGCTGTGGGCGCAGCCTGTGTCCTGTCGGTGAGCGTCCTTGTGATGCCGTTTCTGCATTCCGGAGGCGCCGCCCTGACCGTGCCGCAGTATGCCGCAAGGCAGCGGTTTGTTGAGAGCCCGCCTGGATCCGATGTGGAAACAAGTTCGGAGAACCCGCCGACCTTTGCCCCATCGGGGCATTGGGAGGCACCTGCCAGCGGGGGCTCCCCGCCGCCGGAAGTATTGCAGGAAGCCACCGTTCTTGAGGACGGGCTCGATCTTCCTCAAACCATCGAGGGACAGTTTACAGTGCTCTTTTTAGGCTTCGATTCGCAGGAAAACGGCAGCGGCAGCCTGCACGATGTGAATTATCTCATGCAGTTCGACCTTGCTCCGGCAGGGCTGACCATTTTACAGATCCCACGGGATACCTATGTTCCCGGCTTTACGTCCTCCCCGACGCAGAAGTTCAACAGCATCTGCGCCAGCGGGGATCCGGCACTGACCGGCGTGGAGCGGGTGATCTGTGCAGCGGAGGAAAATTTCGGCATCCCTGTGGATGCATATCTTGTGACCGGATGCGATGACATCGCAGCCATCGTGGACATCCTCGGCGGTGTCCCGGTGGACATGCCCTACCGGATCGAGTTCGAGCCGGGGAAGATCATCGAAGCCGGAATGCAGACCCTCACCGGACAGCAGGCAGCATGGCTCCTGCGCTACCGGCAGGGCTATGCGATGGGCGACATCGGACGCATCGAAGCGCAGCGCATCTTCTTAGCCGCACTGATGCACAAGCTGTCCGCCATGCCACGGCTCCGGATCCTTGCCGCCTTGCAGCGGATCACGGCAGCCGGACTTGTCTCCACCGATCTGCATGTGGATGACATGGCAAGGCTCGCCGACCTGTGCAGTACCTTTGGTGCAGATGAGACGGAGGTCTTTCTCCTCCCCGGAGAACCCGCCGAACTCGACGGCCAGTCGCTGTGGTCGGTGCATAAACGTGCAGCGCTCACGCTCATCGACCGGAAGCTGCGCAAACGCCAGCCGCCCATGCGGTACGAGGACAGCCCCCTGACCGAGATCATCCCGGAAGGGGAGTACCAAAGCACCGTTTATGATAATGCCGTGACAGACCTGCAAACAGCAGATGTCCCGGTGCTGAAATAGCGTAATAAGGCGCTTTTGCGCCGTACATTCATATAGTTTCAATGAAAGGGAGATGAATCTATGACAGCAGAAGAGAAGATCAAGGTCATTGTCCGGGCGCTGGATGCAAAGCGTGCGGAGGATATCCGTGTGCTGAAGGTCACGGATCTGACGATCCTGGGCGACTACTTCATCATCGCCAACGGTACGTCCACGACGCACACCAAGACGCTTGCCGAAGAGGCAGAGTTCCAGATGTCGCAGCTTGGTGAGGAGCCGCATCACCGTGAAGGTATGCCGGGTTCCAACTGGTACATCCTCGACTACACGGACGTGATCGTGCATGTGTTCTTCCAGGAGACACGGGAATTTTACCGCCTGGAGCAGCTCTGGGCAGATGCCGAGCCGGTCGATGTGAGCCAGTACATCGTCAAGGAGGGCGAGTAAATGGCAGAACGTGGCAGAGCGATCGTGACGTGCTTCGGGGCATATCTGATCGTGAAGAGCGTCCTGAACCTGATCATCGGCTTTTCGATGGGGAACATCATCAGCCTTGTCATCGCTGTGGTGATGGCAGCGCTGTGGTTCATCGGTGTGAAGTACACCAACTACATCATCCCGGCAATCCTTGTATTTGTGGTGATGTGGCACCTGAAGGACAACATCACCGGCTTCCCCGGTACGTGGCTCTATCTGGTCGAGGCAGTGGTGGACATTGCCGTTGCCGCCTGTACGGTGCTGGTGCCGGACATCAAGGCGCATTTTGAGAGGGAATGAGGTCTGACCTCACCAATAAGATTTGTAAGATTTATGTGGAAAGAAGGATTTCACCAATGAGCAAGTATGATTACGCAGGCATTGAGAAAAAATGGCAGGCATACTGGGAGGCACACAATACCTTCCATGCCGAGAATGACTTCACCAAGCCGAAGTTCTATGCGCTGGTAGAGTTCCCGTACCCCTCCGGTCAGGGTCTGCACATCGGTCATCCGAGACCGTACACGGCAATGGACATCGTTGCAAGAAAGCGCCGTCTCGAGGGCTATAACGTGCTGTTTCCGATGGGCTGGGATGCGTTCGGTCTGCCGACGGAGAACTTCGCCATCAAGAACAAGATCCATCCGGCGATCGTCACCAAGAACAACGTTGACCGCTTCCGCGGACAGCTCAAGTCCATCGGTCTGAGCTTCGACTGGGACAGAGAGGTCAACACGACCGACCCGACCTATTTCAAGTGGACACAGTGGATCTTCCTCCAGCTCTTCAAGAAGGGGCTTGCCTATAAGAAGGAGATGGCTGTCAACTGGTGTACCTCCTGCAAGGTCGTACTTGCCAACGAGGAAGTTGTCGGCGGCTGCTGCGAGCGCTGCGGCGGCGAAGTTGTCCGCAAGGTCAAGAGCCAGTGGATGCTCAAGATCACCGAGTATGCACAGCGCCTGATCGACGACCTCAAGGATGTGGATTATTTCGACCGCATCAAGACCACCCAGATCAACTGGATCGGCAGATCCGAGGGCGCCGAGGTGGATTTCGACACCACCGCAGGCGACACCCTGACGGTCTACACCACCCGCCCGGACACCCTGTTCGGTGCGACCTACATGGTCATCGCTCCGGAGCATCCGATGCTCGAGAAGTGGGCTGACAAGCTCTCCAACATGGACGAGATCAAGGCATACCAGGAAATGGCAGCCAGAAAGTCCGACTTCGACCGCACCGAGATGAACAAGGACAAGACCGGCGTGAAGCTCGAAGGCGTCAAGGCGATCAACCCCGTGAACGGCCAGGAGATCCCGATCTTCATTTCCGACTATGTTCTCATGAGCTACGGCACCGGCGCCATCATGGCAGTTCCGGCGCATGACGACCGTGACTGGGAGTTCGCCAAGGTATTCGGCATCCCGATGGTCGAGGTCGTAGCCGGCGGCAATATCGAGGAGGCAGCCTTCACCGACTGCGCAACCGGCGTGATGGTCAACTCCGGCTTCCTGACAGGTCTCTCTGTTGAGGATGCCAAGGTCAGGATCAAGGACTGGCTCGAGGAGACCGGCAAGGGTCACAGAAAGGTCAACTACAAGCTCCGTGACTGGGTATTCTCCCGCCAGAGATACTGGGGCGAGCCCATCCCGGTCGTGAACTGCGAGAAGTGCGGCTGGGTAGCCATCCCGGAGGAGGAGCTCCCGCTGCGTCTGCCCGAGGTCGAGAGCTACATGCCCACTGACAACGGCGAGTCTCCGCTGTCCACCCTCGAGAGCTTCATCAATACCACATGCCCGTGCTGCGGCGGCCCCGCCAAGCGTGAGACCGACACCATGACCCAGTGGGCAGGCTCGTCCTGGTACTTCCTGCGCTACTGCGACCCGCACAACACCGAGGCACTCGCTTCCAAGGAGGCGCTGGATTACTGGATGCCTGTTGACTGGTACAACGGCGGTATGGAGCATACCACGCTGCACCTGCTCTATTCCAGATTCTGGAACAAGTTCCTGTATGACATCGGCAGCGTTCCCTGCAAGGAGCCGTACATGCGCCGTACCTCCCACGGCATGATCCTCGGCGAGGACGGTCAGAAGATGTCCAAGTCCCGTGGCAATGTCATCAACCCGGACGATGTGATCCGCCAGTATGGCGCCGATACGCTGCGTCTGTATGAGATGTTCGTCGGCGATTTCGAGAAGACCGCACCGTGGAGCACAAGCTCTATCAAGGGCTGCAAGCGCTTCCTCGACAGAGTATGGGCGCTCCAGGACATCCTGACGGACGGCGATGCCTACCGCCCTGAACTGACCTCCAATTTCCACAAGGCGATCAAGAAGGTCAGCGAGGATATTGAGGCACTGAAGTTCAACACCGCCATTGCAACGATGATGGCTCTGGTAAATGATATTTACAACACCGGCAGCGTGAATCGTGCCGAGCTGCGCACGCTCTGCCTGCTGCTGAACCCGTTTGCGCCGCACATGACCGAGGAGATCTACGAGGCGAACAACTTCGGCGGCGTGCTCAACGAGCAGGAATGGCCGAAATATGACGAATCTCTGTGCCAGGACGAGACTGTCGAGATCGTTGTCCAGATCTGCGGCAAGGTGAAGTCCAAGCTGAACGTACCGGTCGGTGCTGCACAGGAGGATGTCCTCGCACAGGCTGCTGCCGATCCGAAGATCGCTGCACTGATAGACGGCAAGACTGTTGTGAAACAGATTTATGTACAAAATAAACTGGTGAATTTTGTTGTAAAATAACAAAATCCGGTATGCGCTCCAAGTTCCTATTGACAAAGCCCGGGGCGTATGATATAATTTATTTATGGTTGCAGCGGTTGTGAGGCGGCAGCCAGTAGGAGTGAGCTACCTTCCCTTCCGGGAAGTTAGTGATACTATCCATGTAGGGGTGGAGCAGGAGGCCTGCACATCCGGGATAGAACCTCTGCCTTGGAGGCAAAGGGAGGGAATAGGTAAATGGCAGAAGTACGTGTTGGCAAGAACGAGTCTCTGGATACGGCACTCAAGCGTTTCAAGAGATCCTGTGCAAAGGACGGCGTGATCGCTGAGGTTCGTAAGAGAGAACACTACGAAAAGCCCTCGGTAAAGCGTAAGAAGAAGTCCGAGGCTGCTCGTAAGCGCAAGTATTAATAGCGTGATGCAAGGGTGTACGGCAGCGTACACCCTTGACTTTTACCCACTTACCACTAAAAAGGAGGATACCTATGCTCCGTCCCAGTATCGCAGTTCGTTCGGTGTGTGATATTACGCCGAAGATGCTGCAAAAAATGCATGTCAAAGGCCTGCTCCTTGACATCGACAATACACTGACCACCCATGACAACCCGGAGCCTGCACCCGGCGTGGAGCGCTGGATCGCCCGGATGAAAGAGAACGGCATCCGGCTGCGGATCGTATCGAACAACCACCCGCCCCGTGTGGAGCCCTTTGCCGAAAGGCTCGGGATCCCGTGCATCTGCGACGGAAAGAAGCCGCTCTCTGACGGATTCAGCCGTGCCACGGCGGATATGGGGCTGACGAAGGACGATGTCTGCGTGGTGGGCGACCAGCTCTACACGGACATCCTCGGTGCCAACCTGTTCGGCTGTCTGAGCATCTTCACACATCCCATCGCACCGGAATCGTGGAAAAAACAGACCTTCATCCGCGTGAAGCGCATCATGGAAAAGCCCTTCCTGCCGAAGCGCTACTTCGGGAGAGATACCAATAAGGAGTGATCATCATGAAAAAAATCCTCATCATGCACGGCCCGAACCTGAACCTGCTCGGTGAGCGGGAACCGGGTATCTACGGCGATACCAATTTCGAGACGCTCAACGCCCATCTGGTGGAATTTGCAGCATCGTTCGGACTGGAGGCGGAGGTCTTCCAGTCGAACCACGAGGGCGCCCTCATCGACAAGCTCCACGAGAGCCGCAAGGAATTTGCGGGCGTTGTCCTCAATGCAGGCGCCTACACCCACTACAGCTATGCCATTTCTGACGCCATCAAGGCCATTAAGATCCCTGTGATCGAGGTACACATCAGCAACATCTTTGCACGGGATGCGTTCCGCTCCAATTCCGTGATCGCACCGGTCTGCAAGGGCAGCATCTCGGGCTTCGGGCTGCTGAGCTATGACCTCGGCATCCGTGCGCTGGCGGAGATGACGAAATGACCGGGCGCATCGACAGGCTCCGGGCGCTCATCGCCGGCAAGGCGGACTGTGCGCTCGTGACGGACGACATCAACCGCCGCTACCTCACCGGGATGAAGTCCTCGGCGGGCTATGTGCTGGTGTTCCGGGATGCGGCATATCTGGTCATCGACTTCCGCTATATCGAAAAAGCCCGTGAGACCGTGACTTCCTGCACGGTCATCGAGCAGGAGCAGGGGATGCTCAAACAGCTCGGGGGACTCATGGCAAAGCACGGTGCCAAGACCTGCGCCCTCGAATCCATGAGCCTGACCCTGGAGCGGGCAGGGATGTTCCGGAAGATCCAGGGCGTGGAATTTCTCACCGATGACACCCTCAGCCAGGCGCTCTACGACCTGCGCACGGTCAAGGAGCCGGAGGAGATCGTGAAGATCAAGGCGGCACAACAGCTTGCAGAGGAAGCATTGGAGAAGCTCCTGCAGAAGCTCCACGCCGGTATGACCGAGCGGGATGTGGCACTGGAGCTCGATTTCAACATGCGCCGCCTCGGAGCGGAGGATCTGAGCTTCGAGACCATCGCCCTGACGGGTGCGCACACGTCCATGCCCCACGGCGTGCCGGATGACCGCATCATCGAGCCGAACAGCTTCGTGCTGATGGATTTCGGTGCCGTTGTGGACGGCTACCACAGCGACATGACCCGCACGGTATGCGTCGGCACACCGACCGAGGAGATGCGGGAGATCTACCACATCGTCCGCACCGCCCAGAATGCAGGGCTTGCCGCCGCACGTCCCGGCATCACCGGCAAAGAGCTCGATGCCGCCGCCCGTGACATCATCAAGGATGCAGGCTACGGCGATGCCTTCGGGCATTCTCTCGGGCACGGGGTCGGGCTGGAGATCCACGAGTTCCCGGTGGCATCGCCGGTACGGGAGCAGAAGCTTGCCCCCGGCAATGTCGTGACCATCGAACCGGGCATCTATCTCCCGGGCAAATTCGGCATCCGCATCGAGGATTTTGTGCATATCACCGAAAATGGCTGCGAAAACCTTACAAATATACCAAATACGCTGATTTGTGTCTGAAATTTGCGCCCAGGGCTTGCAAAACAGCAGCTTTTGGCGTATAATATAGATATATGGCTATGCCCTGTCACAGGACAAACGATCAATGATTTTATACGGAGGTTTATGTATGATTACAGCAGGTGATTTCAGAAACGGTGTTACATTCGAGCTCGACGGCAACGTTGTGCAGGTTGTTGAATTCCAGCACGTAAAGCCGGGCAAGGGTGCCGCTTTCGTAAGAACCAAGTTCAAGAACGTCATCACCGGTTCCGTGGTGGAGCGTTCCTTCAACCCGACCGAAAAGTTCCCGACCGCTTTCATCGAGCGCAAGGACATGCAGTATCTGTACCAGGACGGTGATCTGTACTACTTCATGGACATTGAGAGCTACGAGCAGCTGCCGATCGGCAAGGACAAGCTCGGCCCGGCTTTCGCATTCGTGAAGGAGAACATGGAAGTCAAGGTACTGTCCTACAAGGGCAATGTATTCGGCGTTGAGCCGCCGTACTTCGTAGAGCTCGAAGTTACCGCTACCGAGCCGGGCGTGAAGGGCGATACCGCTACCAATGCGACCAAGCCTGCAACCCTCGAGACCGGTGCAGAGGTACGTGTACCGCTGTTCATCAATGAGGGCGACATGATCCGCATCGACACCAGAACCGGCGAGTACATGGAGCGTGCATAAGCGCTTTTGAACTGAAATATTCCGTGATGGCGGGAGATCCTGCCGCACAAGGGAGGTACGTGTGATGGATAAAATTGCATATCTGAAGGGTCTGCTCGATGGGCAGGAGGTTGACAAGTCCACCAAGGAGGGTAAGGCCTTCTACGCTGTCTGCGATGCGCTCGAGGAGCTGCTGAAGTATACCCAGGAGCTGGAGGATCGCGTGACCGAGCTCGAGGAGCTGTGCGACATTCTTGACGAGGATCTCGGCGAGATGGAGGATCTGCTCGTGGACGACGATGATGACTATGAGTTCGATGAGCTCGATGACGATTTCGGCGATGAGCAGTATGAGACCGTATGTCCGACCTGCGGCAAGTGCATCCTGCTGGACGAAGCCACCCTCGAAGAGGGCGAGACTGTCTGCCCGAACTGCGGCGAGGAGCTGGAGTTTGACTTCGACGAGCGCGAGATCGCAGAGCTTGCGCCGTCCGATAGCACTGAGGATTAAGTAACAACAATTACAGCAGCGATGGGAAGCCTTCGCTGCTGTTGTTATAAATACTGGGAAAACAGCTTTGCGACCTTCGCCGAAGGCGTTGGGAGCAAGCGGGCGTTGAAAAACTGCACGGTTAGCAACCATAAGATGCCAGCGGGGGCTCCCCGTCCGCTGCTGTTGTTCTGAGTGGAATCCTGAATGCATAGGATAATAGGGAGGTACAGATATGCCCCTTTATGAATTTCTGGATCCGGAAGCAGCTGCCGGACTGACACCGCAGGAGATCGCTGATGCAGAGCAGAAGCTCGGCATCCGGCTCCCTGAGAAGCTGCGGCAGCTCTATTTGCAGCACAACGGCTGCTATCTGCGCTCCTGTGTCATTGACGGCGAAGAAATGCCGCTGTGCTCGCTTTATCCGCTGTATACCGAAGGGAAGACCCCGCTTGGCGAAAACAATGACCTCTCTGTGGCACTGCTCCTGGAGTGGCAGGAGAGGGACGGCTTTATCCCGATGCAGTATGTGCCGTTCTGCGATGATGATGCAGGGGACATCTACTACTATTCGATGGAAAACGGCGCTGTCTATTACATTATGCATGAGTTCTTTGACGAGTTCGAGAATGACCCGGAGTCATGCCGTGTGGCAGATTCGCTCGAGGCATTTGATGCAATGATCACAGCGTATGAGGATGAGGACGACGAGTAAGACGCATTAAGGAAGGATGGTACACTATGGCATTTGTTAAGAAAAACCCTGATGAACTGACCTGCAACCCGTTTGAGACGATCGGCAAGGACTGGTTCCTGCTGACCGCCGGCACACCGGAGGCTTTCAACTCCATGACCTGTTCCTGGGGCGCGATGGGCGTGATCTGGAACGATCCGAGCGTGACGGCATATGTCCGCACGAACCGCCATACCTTCGGCTTCCTCGAAGAGGGGACGGCGTTCACGATCAGCGTGTTCCCGGAGGAATACCGCAAGGCGCTTGCCTACTGCGGCAGCCATTCCGGCAGAGATGTGGATAAGGCAAAGGAGACCGGTCTGACCCCGGTGGAGCTCGACGGCGCAGCGACCTATGCCGAGGCAAAGCTGGTGTTCGTCTGCGAGAAGGTCTATGCGCAGATGATGAACGAGGACAGCTTCGTGACCACCGAGCAGAAGGATGCCTACTACGGCAAGGATCCCATGCACAAGATGTACATCGGCCGCATCAAGGCTGTGTATGTGAACGAATGATCGCAATATCAAAAAATTCGCCCTAAGCCATGCTCAGGGCGATCTTTCTTGTCATTTTACGCCATAGATCTGGAGACAGCGAGTCAGTGCCTTCTTCGGATCCACATCAAAGGGACCGTAGTTCATGTGGCACCCCTCCGCATCCCAGCCGCAGAGGTAGGCGCCGGGGGCTCTTCTGCTGGGTGAACCGCTCTTTTCGAGGGTGTAGAAAGCGGGTTTCGAGAAATCAGGGTCAAAGATCAAAATGATGCAGTAGCAGAGCGGTGTCTCCTCCGGTGAGGGCGGAGAGATCAGCAGGATAAACGTGCCGTCATCGTACTTGACGGGCTGGATGGCATAGTCCTCCTCAGAATAGGGGAATGCAAGATCCCCCTGCTCAAACAGATCCCGGTGTACGTCACAAAGCCATGCGCTGCCCTGTTGCAGCACTGTGCCGACAAATTGTGCCATGTCTTCGTAAAACAGCTCCGGCATCAGTTTGTGCTGGAAATAGTAATTCACATCGTGTAGATTCATCGCATTCGCTCCTTTCGTGGGTATGGTTCGGCTTACTATGCTTATATCATATCACAAAATTCACAGAATGTCAATAGAATGTCATAAATTTGTATAGAAAATATATAAATAAAGTGGTTGAAAAATGAAGCCGTACTGCTTCCCCCTCCTCGCAAGCGGGGAAGGCAGGGCTTTAAGGGGGCTGCGCCCCCTTGACCCGCTCTTAGCGTTAAATAAGTTGTTGGCATTGTCTACCCTGTGGAGGTTGCTCCACGCACATTTTAAGTTGTAGACAGTGGTTGAAAAAAGGGGAGGCGCTGTGCCTCCCCTTTGTGATGCTGTTGAAAAGCCGGTGTTATGCCTCGCACATCGCCATGACGATCTCGCCCACACGATCTGCTGCCAGATGCTCGAACTCGTCAAAGGACATCGCACCCTCGTCATCCGCCAGATCGGAGATGCAGCGCACGCTCACGAACGGCACACCGTTGCGCCATGCACACTGCCCGATGGCTGCGGTCTCCATATCCACCGCATAGGGATCGTGTGCCTCGACCAGCTTTGCCTTGACAGTGCTGTCGGTCAGGAACACGTCGCCGGAAACGATGCGCCCTGCGTGGCAGATGATGCCCTTCTCCTTGCAGACCTTTGCCGCAAGTGCCTGCAAAGCCTCATCCGCCTCATATTCTGCATGATAGGGCGGGTAGTCCTTCAGGAAATGCGGGTCGATGTCGTGGGGGAGTGCGCTCGTGGAAATGACGATCTCCAGCACCTTGATGCCCTGCTTCATGCCGCCGGCAATGCCCGTGTTGATGATCTCCTCCGCACCGAAGCGGTCGATCAGGATCTGCGTGCAGACAGCCGCATTGACCTTGCCGATGCCGCAGCATACGGTCACGATGCGATTGCCGCCGTGCTCACTGCTGCAAAATGTATAGCCGGCGATCTCCTCCTTGACGGGGTTCTCCTGTGCGTTCTGGATGGCGACCAGCTCCGAAGGCATGGCGCCGATAATTCCGATGGTCTTCATGGATAGTTCCTCCTAATGATTGATATAACACAGATGCGGTTCGGGGATCCCCGAACCGTTCTGTTGTTTTTGGCTGTTGTTACTGCTTGGCACCCGGTGCGCCCTGGCGGAGCAGCTCCTGTTTGAGGTTCCAGAGCTTCGGGCTGAGGTCTACATAGTAGGTCTGAGGGTTCTCGAAACGTCTGACTTCCTCCCAGATGGTCTCCAGCTGCTCGGCGCAGTACGCACGCACTTCCTTGATCGGCGGGCATACATAGACGCAGCGTCCCTTCTCGAAGATCGGCACCTGCAATTTCTTTGCCACAAAGCTGGTCAGGGTCTTGCGCTTGTAGGTGTGGATCGGGTCGAAGATCTCATAGGGCATGGTGTCGTCGATGACCTCGTCGGACATGGTCAGCACGTCGGCGATCGCCTTGCCGCTCTCCTTGTCATAGAGCCGCCATACGGTCTTGAAGCCCGGGTTAGTGATCTTGATGACATTCTCGGAGATCTTGATGCGGGGGATGATCTTGCCGTTCTTTTCCACGGCTGCCAGCTTGTAGACGCCGCCGAATACCGGCTCGGATTTCGAGGTCACAAGGCGCTCGCCCACGCCGAAGCTGTTAATCTTGGCGCCCTGCATGATGAGGTCACGGATGATATATTCATCGAGCGAATTGGATGCCACGATGCCGACATAGTCCAGCCCTGCCTCGTCGAGCATCTTCCGGCACATCTTGGACAGATACGCAATGTCGCCGCTGTCGATGCGCACGCCTCTGCCCTTGTGACCGGCGGCTTCGAGCTCCTTGAACACGGTGATGGCATTCGGCATACCGGATTTCAGGACATTATAGGTGTCGATGAGGAGTGTGCAGTCATCCGGGTACACCTTGGCATACGCACGGAAGGCTTCGAGCTCGGTGTCATAGAGCTGCACCCAGCTGTGTGCCATGGTACCGAGTGCCGGCACCCCGAAGGCGATGTCTGCCACCGCACATGCAGTACCTGCCACGCCGCCGATGTAGGCAGCTCTTGCGCCGTAGAAGGCACCGTCATAGCCCTGCGCACGGCGGGAGCCGAACTCCATGACCGGGCGGCCCTGTGCGGCTTCCACGATGCGGTGTGCCTTGGTGGCGATCAGGCTCTGGTGGTTCACGCTCAGCAGTACCATTGTCTCGATGAGCTGTGCCTGCATGGCAGGACCTCTCACGGTCACGATGGGTTCGAGCGGGAAGACCGGTGTGCCCTCCGGAACAGCCCATACATCGCACTTGAAGACGAAGTTCCGCAGATAGTCGAGGAACGGCTCACCGAACAGCCCTTTCTCCCGCAGGTACTCGATGTCTTCATCGGTGAAGCTCAGGTTCTTGAGGTAGGCGATCATCTGCTCGAGACCGGCAGCGATCGCATAAGCGGCGTTGTCCGGTGCCTTGCGGTAGAACATGTCGAAATAGACGATCTCCTCACCGCAGCCGTTCTCCAAAAAGCCGTTGCCCATGGTCAGCTCGTAGAAATCCACGAGCATGGAGAGATTTCTGTTATCAATCATCGTAAGCGACCTCCTTTGTCAGTGTGATACCCGCCTGCTGCATGAATTGCAGTGCCATAGCGCCGCAGAGATCGGCGTTGTGGCCGGGTGCGTCATAAGTCTCAACAGCATCCACCGGGAGCAGCACGGTCATGCTGCGCTCGCTCTGGTTGCAGAAGGTTTTGAGCGTCAGGCAGAACTGCATGACACAGATGTCGGTGCAGACGCCGCATACCACGATGCGCTCGATGTCCGGGTTGGCGGCGAGCCATGCCTGAAATGCCGGGGTGAGAAAGCCGTTGGTGGAATTTTTCTCAATGAGCTCATAGCCGCCGATCGCCTGCAATGCCGGGGCGATCTCGGATTCGCTCGTACCACGGATGCAGTGCGGCGGGAAGGATGCGAACTCGATGCAGTCCGGCTCGTGGCAGTCTGCGAAAGCGACCGTCGGGATGCCGTTCTCCTTGGCGAAGTTGAGCAGCTTCACACAAGCGGGGAGCGCTGCTGCGGAGCGGGGGCTGGAGAGCACGCCCTCGGTCAGAAAGCCGTTGACCATGTCCACGATGACGAGCGCCGTTTTTCCGTCCCGGAGCGAACCCTCCGGATAGGCAGCAAGCGCTGCGAGCTGGTCGTTCCATTCCTGTAATGCCTGGTTCATAGAAATACCTCCTTTGTTGTGCTGTGTTGTGATTAGTAGGCTGCGCTGATCCGGGATCAGCGTGGGGTGTGAGGCGAAGCCCCACAAAGACCTTATCCTCCTCGAAGTACTTCGTTTTCACGTTTATCTGTACTTCCTATGATTCTATGATACACGTTTTTTCCGGAAATGTCAAGCATTCCGGAGTAAGTTCGTAGATATGCACATATTGATATTATCAAAATGTATATATCTTACAACATGCACAAAAGCAGTGGGGGAGACCCGCTGCTGTGTGTGTTGATAAGCCCGGGGATCGTGCTTCGACCGCCCCCTTAACCCGCTTTTTCTATTATATTAGTATTATTCGTACTGTTCCGCGCCCATCTGCCGGTCAGCTTCCTTGGCGGCGGTGCAGAGACATGCCGCTGTCATGCCGACCGTGCCGCCGACGAGACATCCTGCGAGAAATCCGAGCATTGTATCACCTCCCGGAGAGAGTATGCCCGGTTTTTGGGGGATGTTGCAGGTCAGCCCTACAAGCGGGACGAACATTTCTAAATAGTCTGTAGGCTTGACTATTTTCTGTGTCTTATGTTATAATGATTGAAAATAAAGCGCTTTTACGCAAAGGAGTGATGCATAATGCAGACTTTCCACTATTGCTTACAAAAAACCATAAACGTTGACATTGACTCTTGTGATTTCGAAATACCTTCATCTCAGGATGTCTTATCATTTTTTAAGCAGTTGCTTGAATGCCGGATTGCTGTGATCATTTTTATTGTCGGATGTGCTGTTATCATTCTTTCCAGACTCGTTTATTTAGCGATCAAATCCGAAATGAAAAAGTATGAACAGATGAAGGATGAAGCATGGAAGGCTTCTTCCCCCCTGAATGGTGATTATTATAATACATGCAGCATGAAAGCGACCGAACTTCGATTATGTCTGGACGGTTTCCCGCGCGTCATGCTTGATGGAGGGTGCTTTTGCATTGTCGTTTCCATTGTTCTGGAATTCATTTATCATTTTGTATTACCCGGTTTGCTTTAAAATCTATGACACATTCCAAAAACGGCTGACCCGCCATTCACCCGGCAGGTCAGCCGCTATTTTTTATTCCTCTGTATCCTCTTGTTTTGCGTCCTCCGCAGGCGCATCATCCTCCTCATCGGGAACGATCTTCTCCGTCTCTGCATCCGGATCCGCTTTGGCAGCCTTTGCCGCCTTCTTCGCCGCCTTCTTAGCAGCCTCCTCCTCGATGCGCTTGTCCGCTTCGGCGAGGAGCTGCTTGGACTCCTTCGTGTCCACATACAGCTTGTAGTCGCTGCCGAGCCGCTTCACCCTTGCAAAGCCGATGATCAGCAGGATCACGCCCGCCACGAACATCAGCGCCGCCACGCCCTGCGATACACGGAGCGAGCCGATCATCAGGCTGTCCGTGCGCAGGCTCTCGATGAAGAAACGTCCCAGACCGTACCAGACCATATACATCAGGATGATCTGACCGTCGAATTTGCGCCATTTTTTCAGCGTGATGCAGAGCAGCAGCGCCCCGAGCAGGCACCATGCCGACTCATACAGGAAGCACGGATGCACCGGATAGTTCATGTCCACCGTGATGTCCTTGTCGTACTGCGTCACGCTGTTGTAGTTGTAGGCGATCCACTGCTGCACCCTGCCGCCGGACATGCCGAACAGGCAGTCCGTGTTCTTGCCGAATGCCTCCTGGTTCGTGAAATTGCCCCAGCGTCCGATGCCCTGCCCGATCAGGAAGCCCACGCCGCACAGATCGAGCATCGGGAGGAATTTCACCTTGCGGATCCTGCATATGATACCGCCGACGATGATCGCACCGATCAGACCGC
This sequence comes from Oscillospiraceae bacterium, assembly GCA_024684395.1. Taxonomy (GTDB): domain Bacteria; phylum Bacillota; class Clostridia; order Oscillospirales; family Ruminococcaceae; genus UBA3855. The sequence continues at coordinate 23,594 of JAIKWY010000223.1, read as the reverse complement.
CGAGCACCGCAAGTCCGCCCTCACGGGTGTTGAAGATAGAAGCGAGGTCGTCCTTGTATTCGTCCCAGTTGAGGATGACATAGTAGGCTCTTGCGCCGATGAGCGCCGCAATGAGCCCGCCGATCACGGCGTCAATTGCCCTATCCGAGTCGATGCCGACCCGGCGCATGTTCCGGAAGGCGAACAGCATCGCCAGCAGCATACCGCAGACGATCAGGATGCCGTACCACTGCACATCCACGCCGAATGCCGTGAATGCCGTCGGATCGACTGTCACGTCGATGCCGAGATGCGGGAAGACGATCTGGTTATAGTCAAGGCTGCCGTACCCGAGTTCTTCGAGTGTCTGCATGTCACACCTCCTGACTGCGGACAACGGAGAGAACTGCCTTGTCCGTGTCGAGTGCCTCACGCAGGAAGCGGATGGCGTCCTCGTAGGTGATCTCTGCCAAGATGTCGATGCAGTCGAACGGGCCGACCTTGCTCATAAAGGCGTTGAGCATGTTGGAGGCGTTGGTCTCCACATTGGAGAGCCCCCGGATCATGTTGCCGTAGTGTACCCGCTTGATGCGCTCAAAGACCTCCGGATCGAAGCCCTCCGCCTGTACCCGGCGCAGCTCTGCGATGATGCGGTCACGCACGACCTCGGGCTGCTGCGATTCGCCGCCGCATGTCAGGCAGAAGTAACCGCTGCCGGCAAAGGGCGAATCGGCGTCAAATTCGGAGTTGATCAGCCCTTCCTCGAGCATATTGTTATATAACTTCGTGGACGGTCCGAGGATCGCTTCAAGCAGGATCGAGGACATCAGCTCTGCCCGCAGCAGCTCCTTGCCCTCCATCGGACGGAGCTTGAAGCCGAGGTTGAACAGCGGCGCACCGACCTGCATGTTCGCTTCTACATAGGGCTGCACGACGGTATCCGGCTCCTCCGGGAAATATTCTTCGAGCCCCATATCCTCGCAGGGTTTGAGCAGTCTGTCGCAGATGGCAAGGACTTCATCAGCCTTGACATTGCCTGCCACGGACAGCACCATGTTGTGCAGGTTGTAGAATGTGTTGTAGCAGCGGTAGAGCAGCTCGGGCGTGATCTCCTGAATGCTATCCGTTGAGCCGGCGATATCAATGCGTACCGGGTGTACATGGTACATGGCTTTGAGCATGTTGAAGAACACCTGCCAGCCCGGTTCGTCATCGTTCATGCGGATCTCCTGATCAATGATGCCACGCTCCTTCTCCACGTTCTCCTCCGTGAAATAGGGGTCCTGTACGAAATCGAGCAGGATCTCGAGGGATGCGTTGAAATTCTCCGTGCAGCCGAACAGATATGCCGTCCGGTCAAAGGAGGTATAGGCGTTGGCGCTTGCGCCCGTGCGGGCATATTTTGCAAAGGCATCGCAGTCCTCGTTCTCAAAGAGCTTGTGTTCAAGGTAGTGCGCAATGCCCTCCGGCACTTCTGCATAGTCTTCCTCGCCCCGCAGCCGGAAACGGGTGTTGATGGAGCCGTACTTTGTCCCGAACAGGGCAAAGGACGAACGATAGCCCTCCATCTCCATGATATAGATCTCCAGACCGGTCTTGTGTGTCACATGCAGGCACTTCTCGCCGGTCTGACGGCTTACGATCGTTTCGGTCATTCTGCGGCACCTCCTTGCTGCATCAGGTAAACGGTATCGAGTTTCAGGGCATTTGCAACTTCAACGATCTGCTCCTTGGTCAGAGCGAGGTACCGCTGGATACGCTCCTCTATATCAGCGGGGTCGCCGGTGTAGAATTTCTCTAACTGCGCCCTGATGCAGAAAATGGGCGTATCGCCGTAGCTTCGCAGGGAGTCGATCATCGCCAGCCTGGCATTTTCGAGCAGCTCGTCGCTGAGTTCGCCCCGCTGGAGGGCTGCAAGCTGTTCGAGAACGGCTTCCTTGGTGCGTTCTGCATTGGCAAGCTCCACGCCGCTTTCTACGACGAGCGAGAGCTTGCCGGCAATGATATGGCTGGCGCAGTAGTAGCAGAGGCTCTCCTTCTCACGGACATTCGTGAACAGGAGCGAGAACGGCGTTCCGCCGAACAGGGCGCTGAACAGCCGGAACGCTTCCATGTTCCGCTCCTTCACCTTGAACACCATAACGAGCTTGGACTGTGTCACATCCATCGGCTCCGTGACTTCTGCCGGTGTTTCCTTGATCGGGCTTGGTACAAAGAACTGCAGCGGCTCCGGGCAGCGCTCTACATCCTTGAAGGCTGTGCGGAACTGCTCCGCCAGTCCGACGGGCGTATCCGGTCCGACATAGTAGAAACGGTACACCGCACGGCGCAGGATCTCTTTATACGCCTCATAAACGTTCTCCTTCGTGAGCTTCTCCACATCTTCCTTGGTACCGTGTACCGGATAGGCGACCGATTCGCCTTCATAGGCGATCCTTCTGGCACGCACCAGCGCATATGTGCGTTTGTCATTGATCTCTGTCTGGATGGCATCGAGCAGATCCTTGTGTTCGATGCGGAAGGCGGTCTCGTTGAAGGCGCCGTCCCTGGCATTCGGGTCAAGGATGCAGTCACACATCAGCTGTGTCAGGTCGCTGGAAAGATCCTCTCCCGCTAAGGCATACCGGGAGGCGATCGTACTGCCGTTGAGTACGATCTGCATGGCGTTGCCGTTGATGCTCATAGAGCTTGTGAGGGAAGCGCCGTACATCGTATCGAGCTTCACGGTCATGGCGGCATAATCCGGATATTTCCGACAGGAATTTGTGAGCAGGGATGCTGCAAGCGCATAGGCGGCATTCCGTTCCGGGATCACCGGGAACAGCAGCATACACATGAGACTTACGGTCTTGAATTTGGGTTCGGTGATGGTGACGAGTTCCATCTGTTCACCGAAGGACGCAGTATTGATCTCCAAGACATTCGCTCCTTTCTGTTTTTCAGAATCGATACAGTGTTATTATACCATGAATAAGCATAAAATGCAAGTTTTTTTTGAAGAATGGGGTGTTAGAACAGGCGAGTTTTTGATCATGGGGTAAGTTCCCTGCAAGCCGCCCCCTCAGACTCGCCTATCTTGAAAAACGAGGACAAAACAGCGCCCCGGAGCTGTCCCGGGGCGCATCTGTTTTTGTCGGATACCGGTGATCAGCGGCGTGTGCCTGCGCCGATCTCGGCTGCACGGATCAAAATGCGGGCTGCAACGCTGGCATTCATCACATCCTCATTGTGGAAGCGGGACAGATACGACGCAAAGGTCTGCTTGTCCTGCTCGTTGTGGATGGTATAGCCCGCGTTGCCGGCACCCACGTTGGCTGCATAGATCAGCACTCTTGCCGCATCCGATGCATTGGTCTTGCCGTCCAGGTTCGTGTCACCCTTCTGACCGATCCAGACATCGCCGATGTCGAGTTTCGTCCCCTGGAACTGCACATGGATACCGCCGTGATACCAGGAATCCTGTGCATATTTCTCATAGAACTCCTTCGGCGTGGCGGCACCGCCCTCGAACTGGATGGGATTGAAGTCCCAGATCTGCTCGGTGGTCATATGCCCGTCGCTGTAGTAGGTGTCCTTGTACATGTTCTGGATCAGGCTCCACGGCTGGAAGCGCTGGTTATCATCCGCATAGTAGTACACCGTCCGGTTGTCCGTGCGGTATCTGACCTCCGTCACCTCAGCGGGCTTCGGCGGATCGGGCGGCACAGGCGTGGTCTCTGTCGGGGTCGGCTCTGTGGTCGCTTCCGTAGTCGATTCGGTCGTGGCTTCCGTGGTGGTCGTTTCCGTGGTCGTCGTCTCCGTGGAGGTCACGGTCGTGGAACTCTCGGTGGTAGTCTCGGTCGAAGTCTCTGTGGAGGTCGAAGTACTCTCCGTGGTCGTTTCGGTGGAGGTCTCCGTAGTGGTCGTTTCTGTGGATGTTTCCGTAGAAGTCGAGGTGGAGGTCTCCGTGGAAGTCTCGGTGGTCGTTGTCGTCGTTGTGGTAGAGGTCGAAGTCTCGGTGGTGGTCGTTTCCGTTGTGGTCGAAGTGGAAGTCTCCGTTGTGGTGGAGGTCGATGTTTCGGTGGATGTCGAAGTCTCCGTGGTCGTTGTGGATTCGGTGGTGGACTCCGTTGTGGTCTCGGTCGTTGTCTCAGTCGTCGTCTCTGTGGTGGTCTCCGTGGTCGTTTCCTGTGTCGGCTCCTCGGTCGGATCCTGTGGCTGATCGCTTACCGGCGCACGGCTGCCGTCATAGGCGCTGCCCATGCCGGGGTAGCAGGAATTGGTCTTGTAGCCGTTCTCCATCTGGTGCTGCGTGTACAGCTCTGTGGTGTTGCCGTCGTTATAGTTGTAGGTGGTAGCTTCCGCATCATAGGCGTCGATCTCGCTCTTGCTCTTGAGGAACAGGTCGTTGAGCACATCGACATAGTACCATTTTCCGGCGATCTTCACGGAGTTCCAGGCATGTCCCGGACCGCCCATGCCCAGACATTCCACGCCGCAGGCATTGCAGAGCAGCGAATACATCTTGGCATAGCCGTTGTTGTAGGACTTGCCCTGGATCAGCGGCATATAGGCGGAATATTCGTAGCTGCCGCCGCCGTAAGAGACCTTGTCACGCATGGCTTTGAAGATGTACTCTGCACGCTCATAGTCCGTTGACAGGGAAGCGGTGGCGTTCCGGTAATCCTGCACGGCGTTGATGAACTGCGTCTTGGCAGCCTGCCGGTTCTCACCGTTCTTGAAATCGGCGTAGATGTTGACGGATACATAATTGACCCAGCCGGTCGCCGTGACCTGGCTGTTGTCCAGCCAGAAGAACTCCGGATGGTCATAGCGGAAGACCTTCAGCGTCTCCTGGATGTCTGTGGCAGACATGGATTTGGGATAGGATGCGCCCGGCGTCCGCTCGTAGTAGGACGTATTGTTGTCCACTTCCTTGCAGGCGGTGAGCAGATTGTTGTAGAATGTTTTGGCATCAGCAGATAACTGATTGTAAACATAACTACTCGATGTACCGAAAGGATAACCGTCTTTTGCCATCTGCATGGAGTACGGCTGGACGGAGATCGCACCTGACGAAACCGGCGTCATCGGCGCAGTTACCATGCAAATGCTTGCTGCTGCCGCAGCGAGAAGTGCTGTGATCCTGTGTTTTTTCATAAAAAAATACCTCCCTCTTTAAGGATCCCTCTCATGAATAGTATACCATATGTAAAGGGGAATGTCAAGTGTTGGTGGTGAAAGAGCACGAAACGCAATTGTCATACATGATATGTCATAGCCGCAGAAGAGCCTGCTTTCCCCGAAACGGATCTTCCGGTCAAACAAAAAAGGAGGACAAGACTGTGCCTGTCCCCCTGTCTGATTTACATAAAGCGCTTTGCCAGCTTGTCAATGGTACCATCCTTGGTGCCTTCACCGATGGCATGGAACACCCATGAGCCGTTTTCCAGCACGAGCTCGCCGAAGATCATCGCTGTCATTTTGTCATATTCCTTGCTGTCCGAGAGCGTGTAACGGCAAAGCTCCTTGCCGCTCTGTTCAAACAGCCGCATGTAGCAGTTTTTGATCTTGCCGAAGTGCTGGAACCGCACCTTTGCCATGAAGATGTTTACCACAATGACGATTCTGTCATACCCCGCCGGCAGCTTTGTCAGGTCGATCTTGATCTGCTCATCATCGCCGGAACCGTGACCGGTGAGGTTGTCGCCCTGGTGGATAACGGCGCCGGTGCTGTGGCATTTGTTGTAGAACGCCACGATGTCTGCGCCGGGACGGAGCTTTCCGCCCTTGCAGAGGAAGACCGAGGAGTCGCAGTCGATGCTCGCACCAGCCTTTGCCGGATCCCAGCCGAGCCCGACGGTGAGCTTGGTGAGCTTGGTGTCATCCGGCTTGCGCAGTTCGACCTTTTCGTTCTTTTTCAGGCTGATGGGCTTGTCCTCAAGCTTCCGCAGGCTGATCTTCGGTGCTGCATCCTGTACAGGCTGCGGTGCCGGAGCGGCCGGAGCCGGGGTCGGGAACGATGTCGGAGCACCTGGAGCAGGTGCAGACGCAGACAGTGGTGTGGGCGTCGGGAACGGCGAAGCTGCCGGAGACGTCGGAACCGGTGCAGACATGGGCTTGGGTGCCGGGAACGCTGACGCGGACGGTGCCGTCGGGATCGGTGCCGGTGCAGACATCGGAGTGGGCGCCGGGAACGATGTGGATGCCGGTGCAGACGTCGGAGCAGGAGCAGGGAAGGACGAAGCTGCCGGAGCCTGTGCCGCGGGAGCCGGTGCGGGCTGCGGTGCAGCGGGGGCGGTTTCCTCCTCTTCCTCCTCGCCGCCGTAGGCTCGGAGCAGGTCGCCCAGACCGCCGTTGAAGCCGCAGGCAACCGCATTGAAGCGCCAGCCGTTCTTCTCATAGACCTCGATGGTGATGATGGCGGTTTCCTGCGCAAAATCGGCGCCGGTGAGCTGGAGCACCATCGGCTCGCAGCCCGGCTGGCTGATCGTCAGGGAAAAGCTCTGGATCTGTCCCATCGTGCCGCCGCCGTCGATGCTGACGGTGAATACCAGCTTGCGGATGGACTGCGGGAGCTGTGCCAGCGCAGCGCTGAATACCGCTTCATTGCCGTCCATGTGGTAGCTGATCTCATTCCCGGGCGACTGGAGCTGGTTGTAGAATACCATATATCTGTCATCGGAAAGCGTGTCCTCATCGTCCACGCCGAAACAGCAGTAATCATAGACCGCACCGCCAAGGGTCTGCATCCTGACCTCGATCGGTGCATTTGTCTGGAACTGTCCGTCCAGTTTGCCTCTCTGTCCACGCTGTAAATTCATAGAGTTCCCTCCTTAAACGATTGTTTTATCCTCCGTATCCTCTGCGATCGGTTTCCGGATGATGGAATGCGCCGGGAACTCTGTCTCACAGGGGAACGAAAACGCCATCATGGCGTGATTTGCCGTCTCGATGCGCTCGCCGTCGCCGTTGTAGAGCTCGTTGAGCTGCAAGGTCACGGGCGGTTTGCCGGGTGCGAGGATCTCGACCGTATCGCCTGCAAAGAAGCGGTTGCGCTGTGTCGCACAGACACGCCCGTTCTCGCAGCGATCCACGATGCCGACAACATCGCAGTTGGCGATATAGCCCGCATTCTCGTAATACTGACAGGCATTCGGATGCCCGAAGAAGAAGCCCGTGCAGTAGCGTCTGTGGCTGACCTTGAAGACCTCGTCATGGATCCATTGCGGCAGTTGGAAGTCATTGGGATGTGCCAGGTATTCATCCATCGCCATCCGGTAGGCGTTCGTCACGACCGACACATAATAGGCAGATTTTGCCCGCCCCTCGATCTTGAAGGAGCTCACGCCCGCCTCGGCGAGCTTGTCGATGTGGTCGATCATGCACATATCCCGTGCATTGAGGATGTACGTCCCCTCGGGGGCTTCCTCGATGGGCATGGGCAGATGCGGGCGCTTTTCCTCCACAAGGGCATATTTCCAGCGGCACGGCTGTGCGCAGGCGCCCCGGTTGGCATCCCTGTCCGTGAAATAGGCGGACAGCAGACAGCGCCCCGAAAAGGACACGCACATCGCACCGTGGACAAAGACCTCGATCTCCAGGTCCTCCGGCGTTTTCCGGCGGATCTCGGCGATCTCGTCAAGGCTCAGCTCACGGGCGAGCACCACCCGCTTGGCGCCCATCTCATAGAGCACATTGGCAGTGGCATAGTTTACGATGCCCGTCTGTGTGGACATGTGGACATGCAGATCGGGATACAGCTTCCGCACCGTCTGGAACACGCCTAAGTCCGCCACGATCACCGCATCCACGCCCGCATTGACAGCCTCGGAGAGGAACTGCGGGAGCAGTGCGATCTCCTTGCTGCGGGGGAGGGTGTTGACGGTCAGGTAGACCTTGACGCCACGGTCATGCGCCGTTTTCACGGCATCGCAGAGCGCCTCCGCCTCGAAATTCGGCGCACCTGCACGCATCCCGAACATCGTGCCGCCGAGATAAACGGCATCGGCGCCGAAATCGAGCGCCGCTTCGAGCCGTTCTCTGTCACCGGCGGGGGCAAGTACCTCCGGACGCATCATTCGTCCTCACCGCCGTCTTCACCTTCGCCGTCTTCGCCCTCTTCGCCTTCCTCTTCCTCGGGCACTTCCTCACCACGCTGGATCTTGACCTTGCGGATGTTCTCGTTGTGCTCTTCGAGGGTGCGTGCGAAGTAGGTCACGCCGGTATCAACGTTTGCATAGAAATAGTAGTAGCTGGTTTCGTTCGGATAGAGCGCTGCTTCGATGGCTGCGGTACCCGGGTTGCAGATCGCACCGGCGGGCAGACCGTTGCAGATGTACGTATCATAGGCATCATAGATGGACGGGTTGTCCAGCTCGATGTTGGGCTTGATGGTGTTCTCCACATACTTGGAGGTCGGGTCGGACTGGAGCTTGCGGAACTGATCCGGCGCATTCAGACGGTTCCAGAAGACGGAGGAGATGTCCTTCATATCTTCCTCGTTGGATGCCTCAGCCTGGATCATGGAGGCAAGGGTGATGATCTTGTCGAGGTCGGTGCCGAGCTCTTCGATGCGGTCGTAGTACTCCGGCTTCATCTTGGCGTTGAAGTTGACGTAGATCTTACGGATGACATCGTCCGGCTCCATCTCTTCATAGAAGGTGTAGGTATCCGGGAAGAGATAGCCCTCCATGCGGTTGAATTTCAGCTTGGTGTTCATGCCCTTGAGGTGCTCCTCGAACGGATAGCCCTGGTCACCGGCATTGAAATAGTAGAGGAATCTTGCAGCCTCGCAGACATTCGCCTCTTCGAGCTTCTTGGCAGCTTCGTTGAGGGTGATGCCCTCCGGGAACATGACATCCACGACCTCCTTGTCCTCGCCGATGGCAGTACCGGTCAGCTCGCTGATGATCGTCTCATATGCCATTGCACTGCTGACCTGATGGTCGCCGGCGATGAAGTTCGCATCGTCGTTGGAAAGGCGGGTGAAGTAGACGAATGCCTTGGGGATGCGGATGATGCCCGCTTCCTTGAGGTTAGCAGCGATCTCGCTGGTCGTTTCGCCCTCCTGGATGTTGAAGATGACGAGCGTCTGGGTGCCGTCGATGCCGAGCATGTCCTTGCCGACCTCAATGATGCCGATGGCAAGGGAGATCGAGGTCACGAAGATGATGGTCAGCATGATGAGCACGCCGTAGATACGGGCGCTGCGGTGCTTTCTCTTCTTCTTTTTAGCGGTGCCTTTTTTCCCGGAATGGGAGCCGGAGCGCTTTTTGCCGGAATGCTCCCCGGAATCGCTGCGCTTCTTTGCCGGATGCGTCTCGCTGCTGCGGTGGGGTGTCACTCTCTCCGCATCGTCCGCAGCGGTCTCATCGAACAGGTCGTCGATCGAACTTTTCTTATCAGAATTTGCCATGTTTTACCTCCAGAGAGCACCCCGCACAGGGAGTACCTTGATTATTCCGTAATAACAACATCCACCGGACAGTCATGTGCCTCGCAGGGGATCGTATCCTGCAACAGACAGCGATAGGTCAGCCCCATCGTCCGCATCCCCGGATGTGCTTCCAAAAACCGGTCATAGTAGCCGCCGCCCTTGCCGAGCCGTGCGCCGTTCTTCGTGAAGGCGAGCCCCGGCACGATGCAGAGCGTCTTGTCGGTGATGACGGGCATTGTCCGTCCGACCGGCTCCAAAATGCCGTAGGCGCCCGGCTTCAGCTCCTCCATCGAGCGGATGACATAGAACACCATGACGCCCTCCGATTCACAGACGGGCAGCGCCACGTTCCTGCCGGTGTACAGCAGCCAGCCGATCAGCCCCCGTGTGTCCGGCTCGTCCTTGGTCGAGCAGTAGATCAGCACGGTGTCGGCTTCTATGAACCACGGATGCGCCTGCGCACAGCGGTGCATCTGTACATCGAGGATGAATTTCTCCTCCTGATTCGTCAGTTCCGGGGTCTTTCGCATCAGCGCCCGCACCGTTCTGCGCAGTGCTTTCTTTTCCTCTGCGGCGATCATATCAGTGTTCGGGGTAGCAGACTGCATCTGCAAGCGCTTTTGCTTTCTCCTCACCGATGAATACTGCACTCAGCTTCAGACCGAATGCCACAGCTGCACCTGCGCCCTGTGCCGTGATGATATTGCCGTCCCGCACCACGGAATGCTTGCTGATGGTCGCAGTGCCGAGCTGTCCCTCAAAGCCGGGATAGGCGATGGCTTCCCGTCCGTCGAGCAGCCCCTTGTGTCCGAGGATGGACGGCGCTGCACAGATGGCACCGATCGGCAGCGCTCTGTCTGCACAGAAGTCGATCGCTGTCTGTACCGCCTCGGAGCGTTCGAGATTGAGCGTACCGGGCATACCGCCGGGGAGCACGATCATTTCGAGGTCGCCGCCGAGCACGATCTGATTCTCGGTGATGTCGGTCTGTACGGCGATGCCGTGTGCGCCGGTGATGACGCTGCCGCCGACACCGACGAGCTGTACCTCCTTGCCGCTGCGCCGCAGCAGGTCAACGGGGGTCAGCGCCTCAACTTCCTCAAAGCCGTTTGCCAGAAATACATAGATCATACCTAATCCCTCTCATTCTTTTCAGCTGAAAACGTCTTCTTTTCGTATTGCTTCCCCGCCTCCGGGGGAGCAATACTGATCTTTTCTTTATTTTTTGCCGGCATTCTCTTTCAGTGCCGCATATTCCGCACGGACTTCCTGGATCCTGCCGCAGGTCATCTTCCCCTCGGGGCAGCTCCCTGCCACACAGGAGGGACCCGCCTTCGCAAAGAGCGCCGGGCTCACCGGATAGACCTCGGCGACCATCGCCTTTGCCAGCGCCCGGATCTCCCACTGCGCACGGCTGCAGCAGCGCAGCCGGAAGAAATGCAGCAGCTCCCGTGCATTCATGGTCATGACCATCTTCGTCTCGCTGGCGTTCGGCAGGACGAAGCGGGCGTCCTCGATCGCCTTTTTCTCTGCCCGTTTGCGGGCTTCCTTCTCATCGAGCCCCTCTGCGAGGAATGCCGCATAGTGCTTTTCTTCGAGCATCTCCGAGAGCTTCCGGTATGCCTCCACGCAGTCCTGCATGGTCTTGTCGAAGAGCACATGCGCCTCCGGGACAGCGGCGATCTCGGGCGGGGTGATGTATTCAAAATCCGTGAGCTTCACATAGCGCTGGCTCTGCACGGAAAAGCTGGCGAGCCGGTGGCGTGTGATCTGTGCGAGCAGCGACCGGGACACGCCCTCGATGGCAAAGGTGAAGCTGGCGTGCTCGATGGGGCTCTCATGCCCGATCTGGGCGAGCATTTCCACGAAGCTGCTTGCTTTTTCCTCTGTCAGACCGTCCATGAGATCCATAGCGCCTGTGTGGGAATAGCAGAGCTTTGCAGCCGCCGCCACGACGGTCTCAGGCTGCGCCGTATGTGCGATGAGTTTGACGTTCATGCAGTACCTCCTGCCGATCCTCCCGGAGGATGAACGGCGTCGTATGTATAGGATATGGCTTCGGGATCCGTGACCTGCCGGGATGCATGCTCCTGTCACTCGGAAGCAGGTCTTGCAGCGATCTCGTCGCTGATGTCACAAAGATACGCAACAGCCGCATTGTCCGGGAATGCCGCACGGTATTCGTCCGTCCGGAGCAGGCATGTTTCCGTATCGGTGTATTTGCTGTATTCGATCAGACCCGCAATGCAGGCAGGCTGGATCTTCTTGCTGAGCTTGTGCATCTCATTGCAGCGGTATTCCCGGTGCTCCTCTGCATTGTCGTTGATATACAGAAGGGTCTCCGGATCGGCATCGGAGAGCGAATAGTCAGCAGATCCGGCTTCCTCGTTGTCCTTGTTGATCTCGTGATCCAGTTCGCTCGAGATCAGCAGCATATAGAGGTCATCCGTGTTTTTGGTGACTTTCTCCGGAAGGGTGGTCTCCTTCCAGTGCTGTGCATAGTAGTCGAGATAATACAGCGCCATCGCTTCGCAGATGGTCTCTTCGATCCAGCTGACCTCGCCTTCGCCGCCGCTGATCTCGGTACACATATAGTGTGTAAATTCATGCCCCAGCTCAAAAATGCACTCCGCAAAGTTGACGATGGATGTGCTGCCCTCGCTTGTGACCAGCATCTCCGGATCGTTCAGCGTGATGACATAGGTATAGCCGCTCATATTCACGTTTTCGAGGGGCTCACGGTTCTCGACCCTGTTGAAATTCGGGCTGCGATAGCTCTCGTCGGCAACGATCAGGCACTTGTCCTTTGCAGTATGCCCTGTCGCATCCTGATAATGAGCGCAGAGATCATCTTTCAGGTATCCGACATATTCACTGCCGGAACGGTAGCTTTTTTCCGCTACGCTGATGCTTTTGCTGATCTGCGCAGTCTTTCCGCAGCCGCTGACAGCAAGCCCTGTCAGGATACATAAAATGAGCAGCCGTTTTCTCACTGAAGCACTTCCCCTCGTTGTTTTTGACCGGATGCATGTTTGCATACAAAGTCATTATACCATATTTCCGCTGTTTCGTCAATGTTTTGCACGGAAATTTCGGAGGAGCGATTGGTGAGGTTTCTTGGCAGAATGTCTAAATCCCCGGTCACGGCATCTGCATGACGCAGAGCTCATCCTGCACAACGAAGCCGTTTTTCTCATAGAAGCCCTCCGTGTGCTCGGTCTTCATGGTGATGAGATAGAGCCGCTCCTCCGGCTTGTCCGCTTTCAGGGTGTCGAGCAGCGCCTGTCCGATGCCCTGCCGCTGTGCCTTCGGCTCGACCCAGAGCTCCACGATCTGGAATGCCTTGCTGTCAAAATAGTGCTCGCTCCGACCGAGCAGCGCTCCGATCGGCTCGCCGTTCCGGAAAAGGGCGATGCCGTAGAAATGCGGCGCATGATACAGCTCCGTGAGCCGCTGCATCGCCGTTTCCACCGTCCATGCATCCAGCCACGGCTCGCCGTTGAAGGTGTACATGTAGGATGCCGCCAGCCGTGCCAGATCGCCGTAGCGTACCGGGCGGATGCCGCTTTCGAGGGTGCGCTCCTCCGCCGGGACAGCCGGTCTCGGGATCCCGTCACAGTGGAGCTCGTGCAGGTATTCGTTCAGCAGATCCCAGAACAGCTCCATCGCCTTGTAATTGTCCGGCTCCTGCCGGGAGATGATCGTCCACCAGCCCATCTGCGAGCCGAGCGGGATGCCGAAGTGCTCCTCCACAAAGCCCTGGAAGCCCTCCGGCAGGATCCGCACCTCCGTCAGTGCATGCCGCATCAGAGCGACCTCATAGCCCCGCAGGAACTCCTGTAATTCCCGCAATCCGGCATACCCTCCGAGATAGACCGCCGGTCTTGCCCGCAGCAAGGTCAGCAGCTCCCGTTCCTCATGGGTGATGTCCATTGCACGTCCCATAGTTATCACCTCATAGCTTTGTGATCTTGCGGTATTTCGCCATCAGCTTCTTTGTGCCCACATCGTCAAAGGCGATCTCGAGCAGCATGTCGCCCGCCATCGGATCCGCCCGCAGGACGGTGCCCTCGCCGAAGCCCTTGTCGAGCACCCGGTCACCGACCGAGAGCGCCGGCACCTCCGAGACCTGTGTCGGCTTCTGTCGCTGCAATGCCGCCATCTGTCTGCGGATGCCGCCGATGCCCGATGCGGTGCTTTCCGCCGGTGCTTCGGTCTTCATGGGCTTTTCGGTATGCAGATGCTCCTCCGGGATCTCCTTGACAAAGCGGGAGACCGGGTTGTACATCGTCCGACCGAACAGCATCCGCATGTCCGTATGCGTCAGATAGAGGTGCCGCTTTGCCCGTGTGATCGTCACGTAGGCGAGCCGCCGCTCCTCCTCCATGTCTGCCTGTGTGTCCATGCTGCGCTGCCCCGGGAAGATGCCTGTTTCCATGCCGATGGCAAAGACCGTGTCGAACTCCAGACCCTTGGCAGCGTGCATCGTCATGAGCGAGACGGCATTGTCATCGCCTGCACGGTCTGCATCCGTGTAGAGCGCCGTCTCTTCGAGGAAGCCTTCGAGTGTGGCATCCTCCTCATGCGCCTTGCAGTAGTTGACGATGTTCGAGCGGAATTCCTTGACGTTCTCGATGCGTGTCTCGCCCGTATCGCCCTCTTCTTCGAGCATTTTCATGTAGCCGGTCTTTTCGAGCAGCTCGTCGAACAGCTCCTCCATCGGGAGCGTTTCGGAGGCTTCCGTCAGCTCGTCCATCAGCGCAGCGAACCGCAGCAATGCGGCGCTTCTCTTGGCAATGGCAGGGAAGTCCCCGCAGTTGCGGATGACCTCGAGCGGTGTCATGTTCAGATCCTGTGCGATGCGCAGCACCGTGGCAACGGTCGCATCACCGATGCCCCGCTTCGGCACGTTCACGATGCGCCCGAACCGCACGAGATCATGCGGGTTCTGGATCACGCAGAGATAGGACATCACGTCCTTGATCTCCTTGCGGTCGAGGAAGCGCACACCGCCGAATACCCGGTAGGGGATCTTCGCCCGGATGAGCGAGCGCTCCACGGCATTCGAGAGCGCATTCATGCGGTACAGCACCGCAAAATCCGAGTACGCCTTGCCCTCGTCCACGCCTTTCCGGATCTCCTCTGTGATGAACTCGCCCTCCGCCTGTTCGCTCGTGAGCTTGCGGAGCTCGACCGGCTCGCCGTCACCCGCCGCCGTCCAGAGGGATTTCTGTTTGCGGCTCTCGTTGTTCTTGATGACGCCGTTTGCCGCATCGAGGATGTGCTGTGTCGAGCGGTAATTCTCTTCGAGCCGGATGGTCTTGCAGCCCGGGAACTGCTCCTCGAATTGCAGGATGTTCTCGATGGTCGCACCACGGAATCGGTAGATGCTCTGGTCATCGTCGCCGACCACGCAGAGATTGCCGTGCTCCTCCGAGAGCAGGCTCACAAGGCGGTACTGGGCATAGTTGGTGTCCTGGTATTCATCTACGAGGATATAGCGGTAGCGACGCTGGTATTTTGCCAGAATATCGGGGTTCTCCTCAAATACCTGCACCGTGCAGAAGATCAGATCGTCAAAATCGAGCGCATTGGCGGCTCTGAGCCTTTCCTGATACTCGGCATAGAGCTTTGCAACGACCTTGTTCCAGTAGTCGTTCCCGGCTTCGTCGGCAAATTCCTCCGGGCTCATGAGCCGGTCCTTGGCATGGCTGATCGTCCCGAGGACGGACTTGGGCGCAAACTTCTTCTCATCCACATTGAGCTCCTTCATGATCGCCTTCATGAGCCGCAGGCTGTCGTCCGAATCGTAGATGGTGAAGCTGCTCTCGTAGCCGAGCCGGTCGATGCACGCCCGCAGGATCCGCACGCACGCCGAATGGAACGTCGCCGCATGGATGTCCTGCGCCGCATCGCCGAGCGTCCCGGCAAGGCGGCTTTTCAGCTCGCCGGCAGCCTTGTTCGTGAAGGTGATGGCGAGGATCTGCCACGGGATGACAGGGCTTGCCGCGATCAGATCCCGCAGCTCGCCTGTGTCCATCCCGCCGCCGTCGATGTACGCCTGCAATGCCGCAAGCTCCTCCTCGGTGGGGACGGGCGTCAGCGTGTGCGCCGTATCCCCGAAGAGCACCATGTTGGCGATGCGGTTGACGATGACGGTGGTCTTGCCGGAGCCCGCACCCGCCAGCACCAGCACCGGACCATTGACCGTTGTAACGGCATCAAACTGCGGCTCGTTCATCCGTGCGAAGAACCGCCGCAGCGCAGCCTGCTTGATGGTCAGAAATTCCTTTTCGTTCATACATACTCCTTTATGTCAGCTATATTTCGATTTTCACAATTTATATATCACTAAAACTGGCAGCCTATGATCTTTCCATCACTCCCGTTAACAATCAGAAAAGGGGGATTGTCCAGTAATGTCACGAAATCTTTGCCGTCCGCAGTTGTCCCTGACGGCATGCAAGGGCGGATGTACCACACGTCATATTTGTCGTAATACTGAACCTTGTAAACAGGCGTTGTCCTGGCTGCGATGGCGACTCTTTCACCGTCTCTCTCCACATATTCCGCCTCTGCTCTGTCAATAAAATCCTGACCAAGACGTGCGATGAAAACTTCCCTTGCCTTGGCGATCAGATCCTGTTCGCTTTCGATTTGTCCTAAAGTGCTGTCCGGGAGCTTCGAGACCCCGTCCATATAGAACGCAATGTCGTTATCATAGGTAATGTAATCCGTTCCATCGAAAATGATACATGGTTCTTTGCTGTAGGGTATCCACCCTTCCTCGCAGACATATTCGATCACCGCATAAATCTCTGCATCGGTCATCCCGGCGTCCTCTGTGGATTCCGGGATCGTGGTTTCCGCAGGGCTTGTCGGCGGGACTGTTTCACTTGTCTCTGTCATCTTCTCAGATGTGGTGGCTTCCGTCATGGCAGCGGCTTCTGTTGTGGCAGCCGTTTCCGAAGTGACTGCTGCACTTGCTTCTGTCGTTTGCGGAGAAACTTCGGCCACCTCCACCTGCCTTCCGCATGCGCAAAGCAGCACCGGGAGCGCGATCAGCATAATGCTATACTTTTTCACTTGCATTTCCTCTCTGTAGTTCGTCAATACTGCGCATACTCGTGGATTTAGCAATATCCTTCTCAAACAGCAGCAGCCTTACTGCGTAGATGTTGACGGGCTGACCGATCTGGCGGATGAGCTCTGCACTGTCGGTCAGCTCATACAGATAGTCGATATACGGCGGTACATAGACGATCGGTATCTCGTCCGGATAGTCCTTGCAGGCGGGATCGTTCGTCCAGAGCTTCACGGTGCAGGGCGAGTCGCCGATCCTCGGGCTCGGATACCGGAAGCTGATGTCGATCTCGAATCGCCCGGGGATACCACGCCCGTAGGTGTGGTGCTCCTGAAAGCCGACGACCTTGGCATTCGTCCGGATGCCGTGCTGCTGGAAGATCTCTGTCAGTACCCGGCGCTCTTTTTTGTCATCGAGGTAGCTTTTCAGGAAGATGAACACGATGAATGCCACGCCGAATGCCCCCATGCAGATGGGAAACCAGTCCATAGCGATCCCTCCTTATCAGGATTTACAGTATACACATCGCATCCCCGAACGAAAAGAACCGGTACCGCTCCTCCACTGCGATCTTGTACGCCGCCATCGTATGCTCATACCCCATGAATGCCGAAACCAGCATGATGAGCGTGCTCTCCGGCAGGTGGAAATTCGTGATGAGCCCGTCGATCACCTTGAATTCATACCCGGGGTAGATGAAAATATCCGTGTCGCCCTCGCAGGCGGTCAGCTTTTCCCCGCAGCGCTGTGCGGCGCTTTCAAGCGTCCGGCAGGAGGTCGTCCCCACGGAGATGACCCGTCCGCCCTTCGCCTTGGTCTCGTTGATGAGGTCGGCGGTCTCCTGCGGGAGCAGAAAATGCTCTGTGTGCATATGATGCTTTAAGATGTCGTCCTCCTTGACAGGCCGGAACGTGCCGAGACCCACATGCAGCGTGACATAGGCTGTCCCGATGCCCTGCGCCTGCAAGTCGGCAAGCATCTCCTTGGTGAAATGCAGCCCGGCTGTCGGCGCTGCCGCAGAGCCGAGCTCCCGGGAATAGACCGTCTGGTAGCGCTCCTTGTCCTGCAATTTCTCCGTGATATAGGGCGGCAGCGGCATCTGTCCGATCTCGTCGAGCACCGCATAGAAGCTGCCCTCGCAGGCAAACTGCACGATGCGGTTGCCGTCCTCCAACACCTCCACGACCTCCGCCGTGAGCTTGCCGCCCCCGAAAGAGAACCGTGCCCCGGGCTTGCACTTCTTGCCCGGGCGGCAGATGATCTCCCAGAGCTTGTCGCCGTGCTGGGTCAGCAGCAGAAATTCCACAAAGCTGCCGGTTCCCTCCTTTTCACCGTAGAGCCGTGCCGGAAGTACCCGGGAATCGTTCATCACGAGCAGATCCCCCGGCCGGAGCATCTCGCCGAGGTCATAAAAATGCCGGTGCTGCACGGCTCCTGTGGCTCTGTCCACGCACATCATCCGGGAGGCATTGCGGGGCTCGACCGGTGTCTGAGCGATCAGTTCCTCCGGCAGATCGTAGTAAAAATCAGATTTTTTCATAAAGAACACCCTTTTTCAGAAAATTCTCTTGACAAAACCGTCAAGAAATGCTATGATATTAGGTAGGATAGAGGTGCGGCTGCGATGAGTAGCAGCTTGGAGGTTCGCTCGGAGCCTGTGAGAAGCTGCAAAAGGCAATGCCGCCGAAGAGAAGGGCATGAGCAGCCCGACTCTGGTGCTGTACCGAACAGGTGCCGCACTGTCATCATGTGTGATGGAGAGCTATCGGCACCCGCCAATAATTCTATTATAACGCATGATGAACCGGTTTGCAACCGGTTTTTTCAATATTCCGCAAAATTATTCTGCAAAGCCTTGATCCTGGGCGCTGCGGAAGTAAGGAGAAATGTATTATGAAGCAGTACAATGTGGGAATCCTCGGTGCAACAGGTATGGTCGGCCAGCGTTTTGCAACGCTGCTGGCAGAGCATCCGTGGTTCAATGTCAAGGTGCTTGCTGCATCCCCGAGATCCAAGGGCAAGACCTATGAGGAGGCTGTCGGCAGCCGCTGGGCTATGACCGAGCCGATGCCGGAGAAGCTCAAGGGCATGATCGTGCGTGATCTGAACGCCGACATGGATTCCATTGTTGCCGACGTAGATTTCGTATTCTGCGCCGTAGATATGAAGAAGGATGAGATCAAGGCTCTCGAGGAGCGCTATGCCAAGGCTGAGTGCCCGGTCATCTCCAACAACTCCGCTCACAGATTCACCCCCGATGTACCGATGGTCGTTCCGGAGATCAACCCGGGTCACCTCGACATCATCGAGGCACAGAAGGCAAGACTCGGCACCAAGCGTGGCTTCATCGCAGTAAAGTCCAACTGCTCCATCCAGAGCTATGTACCGGCACTGCACCCGCTGCGTGAGAAGTTCGGTCTGACCAAGGTGCTGGCATGTACCTACCAGGCAATTTCCGGCGCCGGCAAGACCTTTGAGACCTGGCCGGAGATGGTCGATAACCTGATCCCGTTCATCGGCGGTGAGGAGGAGAAGTCCGAGCAGGAGCCGCTGAAGGTATGGGGCACCATCGAGAACGGCGAGATCGTCAAGGCAGCTGCTCCGGCGATCACCACCCAGTGCCTGCGTGTACCGGTATCCAACGGTCATACCGCAGCTGTATTCGTAAGCTTCGAGAAGAAGCCCACCAAGGAGGAGATCCTGGAGCTGTGGCAGAACTTCAAGGGCGAGCCGCAGGAGCTCGAGCTCCCGTCCGCACCGAAGCAGTTCATCCACTACTTCGAGGAGGACAATCGTCCGCAGGCAAAGCTCGACCGTATGCTCGAGGGCGGCATGGCAGTTTCTGTAGGCCGTCTGCGTGAGGATACCCAGTATGACTACAAGTTCGTCTGCCTGTCCCACAACACCCTGAGAGGCGCAGCAGGCGGCGGCGTGCTCCTGGCAGAGCTGCTCGCAGCAAAGGGCTATTTTGACTGATCATAGCTCCCGATTATAGAGACTTATTGACTGATATAAACTATTTTATTTCAAAGGAGGATTACCCTATGAAGAACACCATCTTCACCGGCGCAGCAGTCGCCATCACCACGCCGTTCAACCTGGACGGTTCCATCAACTACGAGGGTCTTGGTGATAACATCGACTACCAGATCGACAACGGTACCGATGCCATCGTGATCTGTGGCACCACCGGTGAGTCTTCCACCATGAGCGACGAGGAGCATCGTGCGTGCATCAAGTTCGCTGTGGAGCACACCAACCACAGAGTTCCGGTCATCGCCGGCACCGGCAGCAACGACACCCGCTATGCGATCGAGCTGTCCGTTGAGGCACAGAAGCTCGGTGCAGATGCGCTCCTGCTCGTGACGCCCTACTACAACAAGACCACACAGGCAGGTCTGCTCGACCACTTCACCATCATCGCCAACAGCGTGGACATCCCGATCATCCTCTACAACATTCCGAGCCGTACCGGCATGAACATCAATGTGGAGACCCTCGAGAAGCTGGCACATCACAAGAACATCGCCGCTGTCAAGGAAGCATCCGGCAACATCAGCTACACCGCACAGGTGGCTGCTGCCTGCGGCGATCTGATCGACATCTACTCCGGCAATGACGATATGATCGTACCGATCATGTCCCTCGGCGGCAAGGGCGTTATCTCCGTGCTGTCCAACATCCTGCCGAAGGAGACCCACGAGATCTGCCAGCTCTGCCTCGACAACAACTTCAAGAAGGCTGGCGAGCTCCAGATCAAGTATCTCGAACTCATCAACGCTCTGTTCTGCGAAGTGAACCCGATCCCGGTAAAGGAAGCCATGAACCAGCTCGGCATGGCAGCCGGTGCGTGCAGAATGCCGCTGACCAAGATGGGCGGCGAGAACGTGTCCCGCCTGATCGCTGCGATGCGCAGCGTAGGTATGCCCGTTTCCGTGGTAGACTGATCGTCTCCGGAGGTAGAAAGCAATGGGACAGACCAAGATCCTCATCACCGGCGCTGCCGGAAAAATGGGACACGCCGTAGCGGCTGCTGCACAGGGACGTGACGACTGCACCATCATCGCAGGCGTTGACCTCAACACAGCGCAGTACGGCAGCTTCCCGATCTACAAGACCTTTGCGGAGTGCCCGGAAAAGCCCGATGTCATCATCGACTTCTCCAATCCCGCACTCCTCGATGATCTGCTGAACTACTGCCTTGTGAACGGCATCCCCGCTGTTCTGGCGACCACCGGCTACAACGAAGCCCAGATCGCCCAGATAAAAAAGGCAGCCGAGCAGATCCCGGTATTCTTCTCGTTCAACATGTCGCTCGGCATCAATCTGCTCGTGCAGCTTGCGAAGAAGGCGACAGCCATCCTCGGCGGTCAGTTCGACATCGAGATCGTGGAGAAGCACCACAACCAGAAGATCGACGCTCCGTCCGGCACGGCGCTCATGCTTGCCGATGCCATCAACGAGAGCCTTGACAACCAGTACCACTATGTCTATGACCGCCACTCCAAGCGCCAGAAGCGTGAGAAGACGGAGATCGGTATGCACGCCATCCGGGGAGGTACGATCGTCGGAGAGCATGACATCATCTTCGCAGGTCATGACGAGGTCATCACCCTTTCCCACAGCGCCGCCTCCAAGGAGGTCTTTGCCGTGGGCGCCGTCAATGCGGCAGCATTCCTCGCTTCCCAGAAGCCGGGCATGTACGATATGAGCGCTATGATGGCGGCGACGGAGTGACTCCGCTTGCAGACGCACGCCGAGTCTCTGTCAGGAGGACAGCGCAGCACATGCGTTGTGAGATCTTCCAAGCATAAAACAATGCAACGGAGCCGCAAGGCTCCGTTGTTGTATCTGAACGCCCGAAAGGAGGTGCCGTATGGCTTCAGAATCTCCCGCAACACAAGAACTCATCGCAAAGATCCAGGCAGCAGCGCCGTTGATCAACAGGCTCGAAGAGATCGAGGCCTCCCTGAAAGACGATAAGGCCATGTTTTTCATATCCGGCACCGTCATGCAGCCAAACATCCCTGTTATGGCATTTCTATGGCTGTTCATCGGCGCGGTCGTTGGTCTGATCCCCGGGGTCATCGCATTTGAACTGACAGACAGCCTCACAGTCCTCCTGATCGTGCTGATCGCCGTCGCCATTGCAGGAGCCATCTGCGGCATTTTTCTTTCGCTTGGCGATAAAAAACGCGCCGATGCCCTGCATGCTGAGCTGCAACGCCGCATAGAAGCGCTGGAAATGGAACGGAGCGACATCCTGCATTCCGCCGCTTACGAAGCCCTCCCGGAGGCCTACCGCAATCCGGAACGCTTACGGAAAATCGCCGCTGCCCTGCAGGAAGAACCGTAATCACCCCCGCGCCTCCCGCATATACTGCAACAGAGAGGAGGCGATGTGAATGGCAACTGTCAGCCTGTGCATGATCGTCCGGGACGAAGAAGCCGTTCTCGGGCGGTGCCTGGAGTCGGCAGCCGATGCCGTGGACGAGATCATCATCGTGGATACCGGCTCGACCGACAGGACAAAGGAGATCGCCGCAGCCTTCACGGATCGGATCTATGACATGCCGTGGGAAGATGATTTCGCAAAGGCACGCAATCACGCCTTTTCCAAGGCGGAGATGGACTATCAGATGTGGCTCGATGCGGATGATGTTTTGGAGGATGCCGCAGCGCTCCGCCGTCTGACGGAGGATCTGACCGCCGATGTCGTGATGCTGCCGTATCTCGTGACATTTGACGCGCAGGGCAACCCCACGATGCAGTACTACCGGGAGCGCCTGCTGAAACGCTCCCGTCATTTCCAATGGGTCGGCGCCGTCCATGAGACGATCGCGCCGAGCGGTACGGTGCTCTACGGCGCCCCGGCTGTCCTCCATTATAAAGAGCATGTCAACGACCCCGACCGCAATCTGCGCATCTTCGAGAAGCAGCTCGCCGCCGGGAAAGCCCTCACGCCCCGGGAGCTGTACTACTATGGCAGAGAGCTGTACTATCATGCCCGCCATGCCGAAGCAGCCGCCGTGTTCCGGTGCTTTCTGACGGAAGGGAAGGGCTGGCGGGAGGACAACATCGGCGCCTGTCTGCTGCTCTCCGCCTGTCATGCTGCCCTCGATGACCGGGAAAACGCCCTGACAGCGCTCTTCCGGAGCTTCCTCTACGACCGCCCCCGGGCGGAGGTCTGCTGTGAGATCGGCAGACTTTACATGGCAGAGGAGCGTTATGCGGAGGCTGTCTTCTGGTATGAAGCCGCCGCAGCAGCCCCGCCCGAACGGGAGGGCTTCTCCCGCCCGGACTGCCATGATTATGTGCCCTATATGCAGCTCTGTGTCTGCCATGACCGCATGGGGAACCTCCGGACGGCATGGGCATATAATGAAAAGGCAGGACGCATCAAGCCAAAGGATGCGAATTTTCTTGCCAACCAGCAGTATTTCCGGGAAAGGCTCTGACCTACCCAGACAGGAGGAAGCTTATGCCAATGTATGCTTGCGGATGCGATCCGATCCCTTATCCGTGCCCGCCCTATCCGCCTCTGCCGCCGTCCCCGACCGGCATCACCGGACCGACCGGCGCAACGGGCGCTACCGGAGCCACAGGTCCCACAGGCGCTACAGGTGCCACAGGCGTTCCCGGTGCTCCGGGCGCTCCCGGTGCCCCTGGTGCGCCCGGCGTTCAGGGGGTGACAGGTGCGACAGGCGCTACAGGTGCAACGGGTGCCACTGGTGCCACAGGTGCTACCGGCGCAACAGGTGCCACCGGCGAGATCACCCCGGCGGCGAATGTCCCGACCCTTGCGGAGACCGCCGAGCTTGCGGCTGTCATCACAACAGTCAACCAGATCATTACCGCCCTCGAAGCGGCAGGACTGATGGCGTCAACATGATGCTACGCAAATAAAAAGTGGGCAGAGGGTGCGCAGCACCCTCCCCAAATCCTCCCCCACAAAGTGGGGGTGACTCCCCACGGGGTGGGGAGATGTCCACAGGACAGAGGGGACTCGCCGCCCGTAAGGCGGGTGCCGCCGAACGGCGGCGAAGGGGGCACCCGAAGTGAGAAACCGGGGTTCCTCGACAAGCTGCGCACCGCAGGAGCTCCCTGCGGTGC